>UQZA01000009.1 GCA_900545515.1 uncultured Eubacteriales bacterium
CGTAATTTCCCATCCCTTTTAGACCCCATATGCGACCCCCATAAGAGGCAGCGAAACCAGGAGGCTGCTTCTTATGGGGGTTTTGCCATGTCCTGGGTGGAGGGCAGATAGACTGTAACCGGGAGGGCCGTTGGCTTCCTCCGGGGCATATGCGTGCAGCCAAGACGAGCACCGTTCGGTTTCAGGGGAGCGGTTGTAGAGTGCGGCGCAGGGTGCGTCCAGGAGGCTGCACCCACGTCTTCGGGTCCATGGAGGTGCAGGGAACCGCGGCACATCCCCATAGGGGTGGCGGTGGCTCGGCTGACGTCGGATCTTTGCTCTGGCATTGAAGAATCCCTTCCCCATCGCACCACGGGCTTCCAGCCTGGGGGTCAAATCATGTGGCAACACAGAGCTTGATATAAAACATTTTTAAAAGTGCTTGACAATGCTTCAAATAGGATGTATCTTAATTATAAAGAGACCGCTGGTGTTCTGCTTTTTACAGTATAGGAGGGAGACAATGCTGGAAATCTGTGATATTCATAAAATATACAGCAAGGGCACAGCTCAGGAGACAGTCGTTTTGCAGGGTGCTTCTTTTTCCTTTCAGGATGGCGTGTTTTATGCAATCATCGGAAAAAGCGGGTGTGGCAAGACGACATTGCTTCATATTTTAGGCGGTTTGGATGTCCCAGATCAGGGGAAAGTGCTTCTGGATGGTGTAGATTTATTTGGTCTATCCCGCCGGGAACGAGCGATTTTACGCCGAAGAAGGATGGGTTTTATTTTTCAGTCTTACAATTTACTACAAGAGCATACTGCATGGGAGAATATTGCGATGCCCTATATTCTTGATGGCAAACGGGTAGACCAGAAGCGCTTGAATGAAGTGTGCTCCACCCTAGAAATCGAGAAGTTGCTGCATAAGTACCCAGTTCAGTTGTCTGGCGGAGAGCAGCAGCGTATCGCGATTGCCAGAGCCATGATTCATAATCCCAGCATCATATTTGCAGATGAGCCAACGGGGAATTTGGATCCTCAAACCGCAGGTACTACAGTGGCCTTGCTGAAGAAGGTAGTGAAACAGTTCGGAACAACCCTGGTTTTGGTCACCCATGATATGGAAATTGCGGCAGAGTCTCAGGAGACCATTCGAATTGAGGAGGGACAAATTGTTGGGAACTGAGTATATAGAACTGCGAAAGCCGACTGTGCTTTTGTGCCGAATATGACTTGCAATAAATTGGTTTGTAATCCATAAAGGAAAAGGGGGGTAGTCATGTTCTATCTTGCATGGAGGGGCTTTCGTGGTCAGAAGCGGATGGCGCAGCTCATGGTGGCAGTTCTTTTAATCTCCTTTTTGTTTTTGACTCTCTCTTCCGTGGTGGCTTCTTCCGTACGTGATTTTCAGCAAAAGCAGCGGGAGGCGCTTTATGGCCGTCATCAGCTGCTGTATGTTGGGAACCGGGATTTTGCCCGGTCTCTGCAGGAGCAGTTTCCCGGGGTGGAGATCAGCCGAATTGCGGGAAAGACGGATGGGGGAAAAACCGTTGGCTCCATTTCCGAATCCTATCAGCAGGTAGCCAATCTGACGCTCAAGGAAGGGCGTCTGCCCCAGGAAGAAAACGAAATTCTTTTGGTGGATCCGGAAAATTGGGATTACCAGGTGGGCGATCAGGTCCGGATTTCATATGAATTTTCTTACATATTTAAACAAGCGGGTGAGGTTACCCACTCCCTTCAGGACGCTCTCTTAGAGGGACTGAATCAAAACCGGGAGTACTATTTGGATCTGGCTGCGGAACTGTGGGATCCCTTTGTCCAGTCTGACAGCGGCGCATCTACGCTTCCTGTCCATATGCTGCACCCCATGAATGAGCTGACAGCGGAGCAGCAGGACGAGGCATTTCTCATGTTTGCAGCTTTGCTGCCGGAATTTGCATTGACCTCCGCAGGCGATCAGCATCATTTTGAAACCAAGGAATTTGGAAAGTTACAAGCGTATTTAACCTCGGGGTATTCCAAAACCGTGCTCAACGGGGAGGGATTTGGGGAGAACCAGGGGACCAGTATTTCTGGCGGCAGTCACCTGGTCTCTTCTGAGATTTTTACCACCTATACGGTTTGTGGCATTGCTGAATCCTATGAGAATCAATGGAATGCCGGTGGATTGGATATGCCGGACGCCTTTGTGAGAGAAGGGGATTGCCAACAGCTGTGGGATGCTCTCAGGGCCATAGAAGCAGACCATCCGGAGGTGCGGGCCCAGACCGGTGAGGCAGTTGCGCTGTTTTACCAAGACAGCAAAAGCTTGGAAGACCATCTGGAGCCGGTGCTGCAAGCTTATGAAAGCACCTATGGGTTTGCCTATCAACTGAGCGGAACTTCTCAGGAAGGCGGTGGAGCGGCAGACTATTTGACTGGGCTCGACCCGGAACGTGGCGAGCCGGTGACCTATGGCGTGACGGTCAGTGGTCAGAGGGGGACGATTCGTCTGCAAAATGAGAGATATGAATTTACCCTTCAGGACTTGTCTGATCCGGATTTTCGGCTGCCAGGTTTGGATCCCATGCCCCTGGAGCCGGTGACGCTGGAGAGCTTGTACCAGAACAATACCGGTCCCCTTCGGATCAATTACCTGACGTATCCCCAGGTGGGAGACGCTACTCAAACGGTGGAGCTGCTGCTATCCGGGGTGCTCGTCTGCATGTCCGCTTGCGCCTGCTTCCAGTTGTACCTGCAATCCATACGGAGGCGGAAGCAAAAAATGGAAACCTTGGTTGCCTTGGGTGCAACCGACGGACAAATCCTGGCTGTGCTGTTTTTGGAAGTGTGGATGCTTTTGATTTTTTCTGGGGTTCTAGGCAGCTTACTGGGCATGGGCTTGTCCGCATGGGTGCTTCCCCAGGTGATGCATGTGCCGGTTGCAGTGGATCTGCATCGGCTGCTGCTTGGTTACCTGTGCAATATAGCGGCCGTTCTAGTGGGGGCTATGCTGCCCGCCTGGCAGCTGAGAGATGGGAAGGGCGTGCAACGAAGCCTGCGGGCTGCGCCCGGCGCCCGCCCCGCCATGATGGGCAAAGGCAGGCCTGGGTATCGCCAAGTCTGGATGCGCCACTGCGCCGTGAATCAGAAGCAGACCCTGCTGCGGGGATTCATTGCCCTGCTGCTGGCAGCCATTCTCCTTTTGCCCTTGTTTTTAAGCCATCGGGCTTATGGACCGTATCGGGAGAAGGTCACCAATACCGGACGGCCTGATTTTGGACTTTCCCTGCCGTATGCCGCTGCTCCCCGGTATTTGGAGGAAATGACAGGGGAGATGGAGGTTCCTTGTGAGCGGGCGGAGGCCTATGTTACGGCAGAAAATGTGCTCCTCCACTGTGACGCGCTCCTGGAGCGTAGTCCCATGCTCCAGGCCCTGCGCCAGGACCCAAGGGGCGGTGAGCTGTTTGTGCAGCCATCGGAGCTGGGTGCTCTGTGTACGTATGTGCGAATAATAGGTGCGGATTGGGAAAGCGACCTGGTGCAGCAAATTGTGAAGCAGCTGGGCAATTCTATCAACCAGGAGGATTTTGATTCCGGCAAAGCCTGTGTAGTTCTGATTCCGCGGTACCGCCAGGCTGGAGAAAGCCCCGTCATGACGGATATCTCCCCATCGGCTCTGTGGGAAATCAGCAAGGACCAAAGGGCAGGAGCTCTGATGACGTGCAGCTACCTTCCTCAGTACGCTGGGGTGTATGGAGAGGAACATTCTGTTACCTCTGGGATGATGCTTACGCTGTCCGGCCAGACTCAGGTCTTGCGGGGCATGGATGCCCCCTATCTGGAGGAGACGCTGTATACCACCCAGACGGAGGTGGCTGCTGTCGTTTATGAATTGGAGGCGGCGGTTTGGCCACTTTCGGATACCGGCGGCAAAGGTGGCATCACCATACTGTCCGGCTATCCCCTGGTCAGCAGCGTATATCCCAAGGCCTCTACTCGCATGAGTGCGGAGCAATCCAAGCACTTCCGGGTGGCGTCTCAGCTTTTTTATCCGGATTGCTATGGGAAAACGTATCTCGCCCTTTGGCAGGGAGAGCAGGGGGGAGAGGTTTCTGAAGACCTGAAGAAAGTGACGGATTTTGCTGCCAAATTTGACTTTACCGTAGAGAACTATGCACTGGAGAACCAAAAGCTGTGGGAGTCCGGCCGGAATGCCAGCGCCGTGGACCTGATGATGGGTCTGAATATGCTGCTCATTACGGTCATGTTGCTGGCCAATCTCATGACGGCGGAAATGGAAGCGGACCGGCGGCGATTAGGGGTGCTGCAAGCCGTCGGTATGACCGGCGGGCAGTATGTCCTGGGTCAGAGCATCCAGGCCTTCCTCCAGGGCTTGGCCGGGCTGTTGTTGACCCATATCCTGGTGCTGGCAGTGGTGTGCGCTGGTCTTCTCTTCCAGGGAGGCGGAATCCCTATGCTGTTCTCCCGGCTGCAGCTGCTGTTCCAGGGGTATCATTGGGAGGCCCATGGCCTTCTGTGCATCGCTGCGCTTGTGCTATTTTGGTCCATTCAGATGTTAGTAATCTGGCCAGTGCTGCGTAAAAATACTGCGGAAAACATAAAAGTATAGAGCGGAAAAGTACCCTGGCATAGCTTCACTTTCGTGATTTGAACTATGCCAGGGTATTTTTTAGGTGCAGAACATCCAGTACATACTCTCGTTTTTGTAAGGCAATCGAACAGCAGAATGATGGACAACGGAACGGAATTCACATATAGGGGCCGGGAGCGCAGGTTTTGCCTACTTTTTTGCTGTTTTTTACCTTGCAATTGGGGGGCCAGGGAGATATCATAGGCAAAAACCCAAGGAGGGTGGGCCATGAAGACGGAAATTTTGAATCAGGAGGCAGTGGCGGCGTGGCTTCCGGACCGGGACCCTTGGGGGCACAAGGGGGACTTCGGAAAGCTTCTGCTTCTGTGCGGTAGCGTGGGGTACACCGGAGCGGCGGCTTTGGCGGCTCGGGCTGCGGTCCGGTCCGGAGCCGGACTGGTGCTTCTGGGGGTTCCGGAGCCCGTCTATACCATAGAAGCGGTGAAGCTGGATGAGCCTGTGGTGTTTCCCCTGGCGGCAGAGGGGGACGGGTTGTCCCCGGCGGCAGTACCGGAGATTTTGCGCCGTCTGGCGGGCTGTGACGCCTGTCTGGTGGGCCCGGGCCTGGGCCGGTTGCCCGGGGTCCGGGCGGTGACGGAGGCGGTGCTGCGGGAGGCCCGGTGCCCAGTGGTCCTGGATGCCGACGGGCTGAACGTGCTGGAGGGGGCGGCGGACGCCCTCAAGGCGCGGAGGGCTCCCACCGTTCTCACGCCCCACGATGGGGAGTTTCGCCGCCTGGGAGGGGCGGTGGGACCGGATCGGATGGCCTCTGCGGCGGCTTTGGCCCAGACGCTGGGGGCGGTGGTCCTCCTGAAGGGTCACAGGACTGTGGTGACCGATGGAACCCGGGGATATGAGAATCGCACCGGCAACCCCGGCATGGCCACCGGCGGCAGCGGCGATGTGCTGGCAGGGCTCCTGGTTTCCCTCCTGGGCCAGGGCCTGCCCCCGCTGGAGGCCGCTGCCTGCGCCGCCTGGGTCCATGGGGCGGCGGGGGACCTGTGCGCCGGTGCCTGGGGCCAGTATGGCCTTACCCCCTCGGATATGGTGGAGGCCCTGCCCCGGTTTCTGAAATGATCCCTTACCACTTACATATTTCCAATTCCCCTGGCATAGAGATATACAGCGTGAGAGGACAGGCTGAGGCGTTCCCACAGCGCGGAAAGCAAGGGCCAGGCCGGAACTCTGTAGTCCGGCTTGTGGAGGAGGAATATCATGGGAAAACTGCGGATTTGGGTGCTTTTACAGGCGTTGCTTCTCCTCCTGTGGGGGTGTACGTCCCAGGAGGAGAGCCGGATGGACGACGCTCTGGCCTTTCGGTCGGCGCTGGTGGGAGCGGGAGGCTGCTCCTTCCTGGGGGAGATAACGGCAGACTACGGAGACGAGGCCTATACTTTCACCGCTGCCTGTACCACGGATGACACGGGAGCGCTCTCCTTCTCCCTGACGGCGCCGGAAACCATTGCCGGCATTTCCGGTACGGTCCAGTCCAGGGGGGGAAAGCTGACCTTTGACAGTACGGCTCTGGCCTTCGGCCTTCTGGCAGACGGCAAGGTGAGCCCGGCCACGGCTCCCTATGTGGTGGCCGAGAGCTGGCGCACCGGCTACATCACCAGCGTGGGGCAGGAGGAAAACGGCCTGCGCCTCACGGTGGACACCTCCCTGGAGGAGAACCCCCTGACGGTGGATACCTGGCTGGACCGGGAAAAGGGGATACCCATTTTTGCTGAGGTGTGCTATAATGGCCAGAGAATTCTGACCATTTCCATTTCGGAGTTTCAATACAATACCTGATGGAGCGAACTATGAAATTACTAAAGCGTACCTGGGCCGATGTGTCTCTGGACAATCTGGCCCACAACTATACAGTCTTGCGGCAGCAGGTTCCCGCTGCCTGCCGCTTTTTAGGCGTGGTGAAGGCGGACGCCTATGGGCACGGGGCGGTCCCTGTGAGTCACCATCTGGAGGAGCTGGGAGCGGAATTTTTGGCAGTCTCCAACCTGGAGGAAGCGGTGCAGCTCCGCCGGGGCGAAGTGCGCAGTCCCATTCTGATTTTGGGATATACCCCGGCGCAGTATGCCCGGGACCTGGCGGAGATGGACCTGCGCCAGGAGGTTCACAGTCTGGCCTACGCCCGGGAGCTGGAGGCTCGCCTGGTGGGCACCGATTCCCGGCTGCAGGTGCACCTGAAGCTGGACACGGGCATGGCCCGTCTGGGTTTTTTCTGCCAGGAGGGGGAGCGGGTGCTGGAGGAGCTCCTGACCGTGACCCGGATGCCACACCTGGAGGTGGAGGGCATGTTCACCCACTTCCCAGTGGCCGATTCCCTGGACCCGGCGGACGAGGCCTTCACCCGGGAGCAATTCCGGCTGTTCCAGCGGTTTGTGGCCGGTATGGAGGCTGCCGGTGTGCGGCCGGAGATCTGCCACTGCTGCAACAGCGGGGCCACCATTGCCTATCCGGAATTCTCCATGGATATGGTACGTCCAGGCGTGGCCACCTACGGCATCGCTCCCTCTCAGGACCTGGCGGGACGGTTGGACCTGCGGCCTCTTCTGACCCTGCAAACCACCATTTCCCAGATCCGCTCCTATCCTGCCGGGGTGCCGGTGAGCTATGGCCGGACTTATGTGACTCCCGCCCCCAGGACCCTGGCGGTGGTGTCCATCGGCTATGCCGACGGCCTGTCCCGGCAGCTGTCCGGCCGTGTGAGCTTCCTCCTGCGGGGGAGACAGGTGCCTGTGGTGGGTCGGATTTGCATGGACATGTGTATGGTGGACGTAACGGACGTGCCGGAGGCCCGGGTGGGGGATCCGGTGACAGTCCTGGGGACTGGCGAGGATGGGGCGCCCAGCGCCTGTGGGCTGGCCAGTCAGCTGGGCACCATTCCCTATGAGATTTTGTGCTCCATCAGCAAGCGGATTCCCCGGATTTACCTGGATGGAAAGAAGCGGACGGAGATTTTGCAGTATATTGTCTGAGCTTCTGTTTTTTGGGGACTTTACGCAACTTCCGCCCGGTGGAGCATAGGATAATTCGGAAGCGGAAACCGGTATAAATCCGGCGTCTGCGTGGGACAATAGAATCAGAACCGCGTTACATAGAGAGAAAGCTCGGTGACGCGGGAATGATTTCTCACGGAGCGTGAAGCCAATGGATTCCAATGTCAAACGGGGCGATATCTTTTACGCAGACCTGAGCCCGGTGGTGGGCAGCGAGCAGGGGGGAACCCGGCCGGTGCTCATTGTACAAAACGACGTGGGCAATAAGCATTCGCCTACGGTCATTGCTGCGGCCATCACCAGCCAGACTGGCAAAGCCCGTCTGCCCACCCACATCAACATCGCAGGCAGCAGCGTCGGACTGACCAAGGATTCGGTGATCCTCCTGGAACAAATCCGGACCATCGACAAGCGCCGCCTGCGGGAGCATATGGGGCGGCTGGACGAGACCCAGATGAACCAGGTGGACGACGCCATAGCGGTCAGCTTTGGCCTCCACGGTTATTAAAGGCGCTTGTTACGGGTATAAATTGCACCTCCCCGGCATATCATGGCGGGGGAGGTGCTTTTTATGAGTTTAGAAGGAACCTGGCCCGTCTATGAGGACGGACGCCAGGTGGGTACATGCACGGTGGCCCGGCAGGGCCTGTATCTGCGGTTCGACTGCCGCTGCGGGCCGGCAGACGGCAGAATTTTAAGGTTGGTGCTGCGAAGCCCGGCAGGGGATGTTTCCCTGGGAATTCCTGCGCCGGAGGAGGGCATTCTGCAATTGCGCAAGGGAATTCCCGCCAAGCGGATGCCCCAAGGGGACGAGTTTCGCCTGGAGCTTTTGGACTCCCGCCCCAAGCCGGTCCCCGTCCCAGAGCCGGAACCCGCTCCCACGCCGGAGCCGATTCCGGAACCGGAGCCTGCCCCCATGCCGGAGCCGATTCCGGAGCCGGAGCCCGCGCCCATGCCGGAGCCGATTCCGGAACCGGAGCCTGCCCCCATGCCGGAGCCGATTCCGGAACCGGAGCCTGCCCCCATGCCGGAGCCAATTCCGGAACCGGAGCCCGCGCCCATGCCGGAGCCGATTCCGGAACCGGAGCCAGCGCCCATGTCGGAGCCAATTCCGGAACCGGAGCCCGCTCCCACACCGGAGCCAATTCCGGAACCGGAGCCCGCCCCCATGCCGGAGCCGATTTCGGAACCGGAGTCCGCCCCCATTCCGGAGCCAATCCCGGAACCAGAGGCTGCACCCATGCCAGAGCCAGCCCCAGAGCCTGCACCAGTGGGAACGGGGGATGCCATTCCGCCGGAGGGATACGTCTATGACCCCGAGGGGCCCTTGCCTGGTCTGGACCGTCTGGAAGCTTTGCGGGCTGTGACGGAGGAGGACGGTACTGTGAGAATCTTTCAGGAGCCGGAGGCGAAGGAGGGCGGCTAAATCTGCCGCCCCGCCGGATGCAGGCAGACAACATGAGGGATGCGCCCAAGCCGCAACGTGTACCCTTTGCGGTTTGGACGCATCCCTCTTTTCCTGCCGCCGGTGCGTCCAGGAGGCCGCACCCTACCGCCTCGGGGGGCAGACGGAAAAATCTTCTGTTTTATCCCAATTTCCGGCGCATTCACAGGCTTTTCCTGGAGAGTGCGCACTACGTGACGCTATAGTGTCTTTGCACTACTCTAAAAAATTACAGAATTGGCCTGAACTGTTGCATACGGTGTGCATATGCCCCCAGGGGAAGCCGAGGCGCTACCGCGCCAGTGCAAAGGTACGGCTTTCAGGGAGGCTCCGGTTGTGTCTCATCTGCTACCTAGGGTCCCCGCCGGGCTGGTGGACTGTGGAGAGGATGCTTCCGGCCCAGGCTTTCATTCGCTCCTCCACGCCGGGGGCGGCCAGGGCGGCGCCGGGGTCGTTGGCGGTCTGGAAGAGGCAGAAGTGGGGCGGCAGCATCATGGTCTTGTTCAGGCACAGGGCCCCCAGGATTTGCCGGGCTACCAGGTCCCCGCCGGAGTAGCCGGAGACCACAATGGCGTACAGGTATTTGTCATATAGGGGCTGCTGCAGGAGCAGACCGGTCATTCGGTTGATGAGGGCCAGGATGTTGGCGCTGGCTGAGTCGTTGAAGTTGGGACACAGCAAGAGCACCACGTCGCTTTGTAAAATGGCGGGGAAGACTTCCGTGGGCAGGGCCCCGCCGTAATAGCAGGTGCCATTGCGGGAGTAGTGGAGGCACGCAGTGTAGGAGCAGCCCCGGCAGTCGTAAATGGCTCCGTTTTGCAGACTGATGGTCTGGATGTCGCAGACCGGGGCCAGGTGGTTGCAGACGGCCTTCCCCATAGCCACGGTGTTGGAACGCCGGTTGTCTGAGGCATGGAGCATGAGAACCCGGGGCCGGGGGAACCGGGGAGCCTGGAACCGGGCCAGCCGTCCGGCCAGATCCCGGGCCCGGGTGAAATAGGTCTCCTCCCAAGGCAGGCCCAGCTGTCCGGCCAGGATGTGCTGGTTGTACAGGGAGCCGGTGCCCTCCACCAGGGGCTTGCCGGGGAAGAGGCAGCCGGCCAGGTTGGCAGCCAGGGCCACGGCCTGAGCGGCCTGCTTGGTGTACAGCTCGCCGGCGCCGTCTACGATGAGGGCGCCGGTGGCCCCCCGAAGACAGTCCGGGTGGGTCCTCAGGGATTGGAGCAGGCGGAAGGCCTCCAGGGACATGCCGCCTTCCCCGGTGGTCAGGGCGATGAGTACCCGCCTGCCCTGCAAGGCCATGGCCTCCAGCTCCGGTAGACCTGCCGGTTCTACGGCGAATTCGGCCAAAGCAAAGTCCAGCAGGCGGGAAAGCCGGGGAGACTGCCCGGCCTGGAGCAGCACAATGGAATCAGTCATAGGAAAATTCCTCCAATTCCCGGAAGGCTTCGGCGATCCGCTGCTGCAGGGGCGGAGCCAGTTCCTCCTGAAGGATCCGGGGTCCCAGGGGGGTCATGCGGCTCTGGCAGCCGAAATAGGCTTTGCCCAGGGGGACTGCGCCGAAATGGACCTGGCCTCGTAGAAGCTGCAAAATGGAGACGGCGGCGGAGGAGAGTCCCGGGGCGATGTAGGGCTTAAAGCCCAGCTCCCGCACCCGCAGGTTCATGTCCCGGGTGGCGGCGGTAAGAGCGGCAGAGAGAGGACCGTCATAGTCCCCTCCGGGGGCGTTGGCGGCCACGAGACCGGCTCCGTGGGGACCGTAGACCCGGATGGAGCCCTGGGGAATTCCCAGCTTCTGGCCGCAGTAGCGGGCTCTGGCGGCCATGACTCCCAGGCCGAAGCCCTGGATCTGCTCCGGGAGCAGTCCCTGGTAATCCAGGCGGCCGCAGCAGTCCCGGTTGCTCTCCAGGAACACGGCGCGGCACAGATGGTCCACCGGGTCTGAAATTTGGCAGAAGAGCCCCCGGAACCGGGCCTTCCGGGCCAGCCTGGCGTAGTGGCGGAGCATATCTCGGTTGGCCTGGAACTGCAGCATCCGCACATCTCCCGCCTGCCCCAGAGGGGGCACCCCCCGGGAGGCGGTGAAAAGAAAGAGGTCGCAGTCAAAGAGTTCCGCCTCGCTGCAGGGCCTCACTCGGGGCATGGGGCTGCCATCCGGGGAGAGGATTTGGTTCATCTCCAGCTCGTACCGGCGACAGGCGGATGGATTGGGGTCAAAGATACGAATTTCATCAATCTCCCGGCCCAAAAGGACCAGGCCGGTGAGCACCGTACTTCCCACGTCTCCCAGCCCCACCAAACTCACCCGCAGGCCGGTTTTAGGGGCCTGCCGGAAGGACTCCAGCAGCTCCCAGCAGCGGGGATAGGCAGGATTTAGAACGGCGGCTCCACCGTGGGCCTGAAGAAAGGCCTCCATGGGTCCCTCTGTTCCCTGCGGTGGAGGGACCAGGGCCAGGGTGGATTCCTGGCCTACCTCGGCCAGGGTGGACACCGGGTACAGGCAGCGGCTCTCACCGGGGGCCGCAGGATGCAGGAACAAGACAGGGGCAAAGGGAGCCGGGACGGGGACGGCTTCTGGCGGGAACCCCGTGTCTCCCGCCAGGCAGTAGGAGCGGTACGCCTTATAGACCATGGATGACCTCCGTCATGGAAATGCGCTGCAGCTGGTTCAGATCATCGGCCACGTAGCTGGAAGCGGGGACCGACAGGTCATAGCGCAGGTGGCGTCCCCGGTCCGGGAGCCTGGGGCGGTACAGGGCCTCCGCCAGGCGCTCCAGGGTCAGGGCAGTGGTAAAGGTTTCCAGATGTCGCCGCTCCAGGGCGGCGAGAATGTCCCGGGCGTTTTCCAGGACAGCCTTGGACAGGCGAATCCGGGTTTTATCGTCGGAGCCGGGGAGGAAAGTGGGGTTCACATAGGGCAGGATCATGTTGATGGAGGGCCGTTTCCAGCTGAATTCCTCCGGCCGGTCGATGCTGTCGCCGCCGATGAAGGGATAGAGGCTGCTCTCTGTGAGCCAGTGGTTCAGGTTGGGGATGAAATACTCGCAGTCTACGGTCTGCCCCTGGGTCAGCATCAGGTCCCGGCCCTGGCCGGACATGAGGCCCACCACGATGCTGCGGATCTCCACCCGCTCTTCCTTGAAGATGTGGTCCAGGGCGTGAATCCGGTGGCCCCAGTGGAGCAGGTCGTCCACCAGGATCACAGGCCGGCGGAAGGACTTGATGGTCCGGACCTGGCCGGACAGGGAGGAGTAGCCGGGGGCTTCCAAAATGGAAAAGCTCTCCATGTTGGCGGCGTAAACCTTATCGGCGTGCAGGGTCTTGGTGACGGTGTTGGGCACCACCTCGTCGGCCAGAATTTTGCCGTAGGGCACGCACATGTAGGGGCCCAGGCGGCGAACTCCGGGGGGCACATCCAGCACCTGATTATGGGCCTGTACCTTGTGCCACAGGCTCTGGTTCAGGGTTTCAGCGTCAAAGCTCAGCAGGAGCCGCCCCGGGAAGAGAGCCGAGAGGGCCGACCGGAGCTTGGGCCGGGTCTTTTCCACGGTTTCCCGGACGGTGCCATCGCTGCGCAGAGGCTCCTTGATCCAGAGAAATACATCCTGGATGAGAACCATGGGAGAGCGCATATCCACAGACAGGATGTCCGGCTGACCGGGGATGGGGAGGAAGCCCAGCTGCAGCAGGTCCTGGTACAGGCTGTCCCGGCCGCTGCTCCGGCACAGGGCGTAGGTGTGGTCGGTTTTGAGGCTCCTGGCCAGAAGCTCGTTGACCAGCTGGCGGCAGGCTCCCTCCGTCTGGGGGGAGAGGGAGACTACACTGTCCACCATCATGATCCGCCCGGAGGTGTGCTGCCGGACGTAGGCGGCGGCGTCCTGGGAGCCCAGGGTTTCCAGAAGCTGGGAGCTGGTCACCGTGTGGCCGCAGACCCAGCCCAAGGGCTCCTGGGCGGAGCGGGCCCGCAGGAGGATGCCCCAGCTGCCCCGGTGGCGGTCCATAGCGGCCCGGAGGAGGGGCGGAAGGGGGGCCCGGCTCTCTCTGGCCCGCTCAAAGTAGAGATCCCCGGGAGCCAGCACATTTTTGAACTGAGGCGAGCGGAGGTACAGGCCGTTGGCGTAAATGAAGGACTGGACGATGGGATCGATTAGCATGGAAATGTCCATGTTTTTGTCCACATATTCCCGGATTTGGGTGGAGCTGACAGTTTCGCACCAGGCCGGCAGGGAGACCAGCTTCCATTTCCCCCGGAGAATCCGGGCCAACTTCTCCCCGGTGGTCCGGTCCACGGCCCGGCGGAAGATCACGTGGTTGTAATACCGGGCGGAGCCGGGAGCTTCGGATTGATAAGCGGAAGCTCCGAAAATCACGTCGCTGCCGGCAGCCAGGTACAGCTCCCGGCCCGGGAACTTCCCGGCCAGAGTGGCCAGGTCTTCCGGACTGGCGATGTTGATGGGCATATTGTCCGGGAACAGGTACACGTCCCACATGTTTGCCACGGAAATGGCGGCGATTTTCCGCCGCAGCAGCTTCGGAATGGTCCTCTTGCTCCAGGAGAACTCGTCGATGGCCAGGTAGACCTCCAGGCCCATGTCGTGAATGGCCCGGACGATTTCCTTGTGCCCGGCAGAGAAGGGATCAAAGGTTCCGGGGAAGAAGGCCACAGGCCGGGGCTCCGGGAAGGTGAGCTCCGTACCCCCCACCTCGCAGGAGACGATGAGGCGGTACAGGTGGTTCAGCATGGCGGCGTGGTTGTAGAAGGTGAGGGAGTCCCTGGCCGGCTCGTTCAGGAGGCACAGGAGCTTTTTCCCGGTACGAACCAGGCAGTCCCGCCGCACCTCCTGGGAAATGGCGGGGTTGCCGAAGATGCTCCGGCACAGCACAGTGAGGGCGGTCTGGTGGATGGTTGGGTCGTAATGGGCAATGCCGGTGAGGAGAAGCCCCAGCACCCGGCCAAAGACAGCGGCCCGCTTGCAGCCCTGAGGCTCGGTCATCATGGCGCCCAAGGTATGCAGGGCGGCGCTGGCGGCCCGAATGGAGCCTCCGTGAATCAGGTCGTCCAGGTAGTCTACCCCTTCAATGAGCTCCTTATCCGGCATCTGGCAGACCAAGCGGCCCAGGAAGGGAGGGATGTAATAGGAGATCTGCTCCTGACCTGTTTCCAGCTCCCGGGTCAGGTCCACCACGATTTCGTTGCGCTGGTCCACTGTGAGGTAGGGCGCCAGGCTCAAAAGGGCGGAGCCGGCGTATTCCCGCACCGGCAGGTGCTCACTGACGGACAGGAGATTGGAAAAGTGCATGGCGGTGTGGAAGGCCTCACTGGGGTTGGCCTGAGCCAGGCTCCGTAGCAGGTCAATGTGCACCAGCTTCACTGTCCAGTGCAGGGCGTTTTTCAGGTTGCTGAGGAAAAGCTCGCTGGTGTCGGCCTGGGGCAGGGGATCCTGGTGTCCGCAGTACTGGTTCAGAAGAACCGTCCGCTGGTAGGCCACGGCGAAGGACTCTCCGGCGTCCAGCTGGGCGAGAACCGGCTCCAGCCGGGCCTTCAGGTCGGGATCCTGCTCCAGCATGGTCTGGAAACAGCGGAAGATAGTGAGCCGCAGGGGCACATCCTGGTTCTGCAGGAGACCGCCCAGGGTATCCAGCAGGGAGGATAGCCCTTCCGGGTCCAGGGCGGAGACAGGGACATAGGTGAGGGCGCTTACCAGGGCCTCCCGCTCCTCCTCTTGGGCTTCCGGCAGGCGGCGCAGCAGGGGCCGGGCCATAATCTGGGCGTCGTAGTCGGAGCAGACAGAAAACAGGCTCTCTGTGATGACCTTCAGGTTGTCTGCAATCCGCTGGGCGTGCTTGGGGGAAATTTTCCGGCCGGGATGGAGGCAGAGCTGGATTTCCTCGTCCCACAGTCGCTCCGCCTCGGCAAAATAGCCCATGAGGGTGGGGGCGTAGGCGGTGGCGGGCGCATCGGCGGGAAGCTCCTTGCGGTAGGAGGGACCACTGTTGGCCAGAATCCGGCCCATGAGACGGGCAGCCCGACGGCGCACGTCTCCCTCCCGGTGCATCAGGAGCTCATACAGGAAGTTGAGGGTCATGCGCTTGCTGTGCCGGGGCATGTAGCTGTTGTACTCCTCGAAGAGCCGCAGGTAGGTGCGGATGCGCTGGAGATTTTTCTCGCTTTTTGCCTGCTCCAGCAGCTGCTCGAAGGAGGCGTCTGCGCTGAAGGTGTCCATGAGCCGCAGGCTGTTGTCGAAGGTAAGGTGCCGCAAGCCGGAGATGGCCTCCTCCCCGGTACACAGGGCGGGAGCTTTTGGGGACACAGGCAGAGGCTCCTGCACCGCCATGTCAGCCGGGATGCCCCGGGAGGCCAGGAAGCCCTCAAAGTCCCGGAGTTTGGCGTAGACTGTGGCATACCGGCGGTGCTTTTCCGGGGTCATGTTGGCCAGCTTGGACAGAATGATGGAATAGGAGTCTGCCAGGGAATAGATCTGGGTGTGCTCCTTCCCGGTTTCATCCCGCAGAGCCCGGACCCGGAAATCGGCGTAGATCAGCAGAAGGGACTCAATGGGCAGGTTCTCAAACTCCAGGTCCCAGGTGGAGTGATTGGCGGCTACGTGGGCGATGTGGGGCAAATCCTGCTCCGAAAGGTACTGCCAGGTGAAGTAATAGTGCAGGTAGGGAGTCCGTGGAGCATCCTTGCCCCGGCAGCCGAATTTTCCAATGTCGTGGCTGAGAGAGGCGGCGCTCACCAGGGGAATGTCTACCTTCAGCCCAGCCTTTCGGGCCAGCTGCGCGGTGTGCACCGCCACATTGTTCACCCCGATGGTATGACTGGCCGGATCAAAGGGCATGCAGTCCCGGCCAATGCGCAGGAGGGTGGGAAAGCGGTCCCGGAGGACCGCCTTGCGAAAGACGGCATATTCCTGGCTTAGGCGGCTGTCTGCCAGCTCCTCTTGGCTGGCCCAGTGGGGGTCCAGAAGGGGGTCAAAGGGGCAGAATGACTGCTCCCGGGCCAAGAGCCACTCCAGAATCTGGAGGTAAAACTCCATCGCCTCCCGCTGCTTGGCAGTGGCAGGGGGCCGGGAGGGGTCCGGGAAAAGACCGGCGGCCAAGGTCTCATAGCAGAAACGGAGCCAGCCCTCCTCCGGCTCCTGGCAGAGCTGATCCAGAACCGGCCGGCAGAGCTCCAGCAGCTGGTCGCACTGGGTGCGGCGGCCCTGAAATTGCAGCATCCCCTCTTCAAAGTGGCAGGCCTGGAGGAGGTGAATGAATCCCCTCCGGTTCAGGCCCAGGCGGCGGGCAAAGGAATTGGAGAGGCTGTCTACCAATGGGGTCAGGTCAAAGCTTTTGTCCATGGAAGGTCCTCCTTGGCATTGATACCACCATTATGCATGCCGGAAGGGGAAAAGTCAAATTAAATTGGGAAAAAGGATGTTCGGCCAAAAAGAAGGCTGTCTCAAAAACCAAGCTATGAGACAGCCTTGTGCGGATGAAATGTAGGTTGACCAATGGATTCAGAAGAAAAGAACGTAGCGATGGAAAGTTTGAGGCGACTGCCACTGCGCAGGATTGTACCGCAGACCACTGATGCGCCCACAGATGCTTCAACCGGTGCCTGCCAGAGCAGCAGAGGCCATTACGGGAGAAAAGGGGGCAAATACCAGGCAGAGATAACAAAAGCGAGAGACTCTGCCAGGTTTACACATGTTTTGGGACGGCCCCACGATATCCCTGCATTAGAGTTGCAGACTCTTCTAGAACAATGGAAGCTCTGACCCGTTCATGATCTTCGTAGGGGAGCTCTGATCCACCTTTTACAGGATCCTGTAGCTCTGGCGCCTGGGGGGTGTCCACTTCAGTGAAGGGGACTGCGTAGCTGCTGCCTGAGGCGGCATGTGTGACCGGGAACGGCGACAGTAGGATGCAGGCTGTCAAAAGTAGGGACAGTGCTTTGTGTGCAAATGTTGCGTTCATCTTGAGTCCTCCTTTCTGATGTTAATGGTAAAACGAGCTGCTGCAAGGTGGGCCGGATGGGTCCGGAGCTTGCAGCAGCTCAGAGAGTTACGAGAGTCCACGGGGGCTCAGGTGTTCCGCTATACGCCGCTGGTGACGAAACGCACCACATAGTGCTGCATTTCTTCTTTGGTTGGGATGCCCTTGGCTCCTTCAATCAGCTGACGCTGGGCCTCCTCTTCCATGGCGCCGTACTTCTCCATAGCGCCGGGGTACTGCAGCATGGCCATGCCCAGTCCCATGGGGACGCCCTCGGGAAACAGGGGACGGTCTGGTCCTTCCAGCATTGTGAGTTCCTCCTTTCCTCTTTCCCTCAGCTTGCCCAGATTCCTCAAGATGATACGGGCTAGATGTGTTATGGAAAGGCAGTGACTTGTGCGCAAAAAAGTGGAGAAAAATGTTAGGATGTAGGTTTGTTGCAATTTGTGCCGACTCGTGGTATACTCCAAAATACATATTTTTTAAGGGGCGCTTGCGTTCTCCTTAATTTTAGGGAAAGGAAGTGGCCGGGATGTCTCATGTGATTGCTGCGGTGTCCACCGGCAGCCAGCTGAGTGCCATTGGTATTTTACGCCTGTCCGGTGAGGGCTGCGCCCAGGTGGCGGGGCAGGTGTTCCAGGCCAAAAGTGGGCGGCCTTTGGAGGAGGCACCCAACCGAAAGCTGATTCTGGGGGCGCTTTTGGACCGGAAGGGGCGGATGCTGGACCAGTGCATGGCGGTTTTCACCCGGGGGCCTCACAGCTACACCGGGGAGGACACGGTGGAACTTCATTGCCACGGCTCCCCGGCGGTGCTGGCCGCCGGATTGGAGGCTTTGTACCAGGCGGGGGCCAAGCCTGCCCGCCGGGGGGAGTTCACCAAGCGGGCCTTTCTCAATGGCCGGATGGACCTGACTCAGGCCGAGGCGGTCATTGACCTCATCGAGGCGGAGACTGCGGAGGCCGCCGCCAATGCGGCGGGGCAGGTGGAGGGCGCCCTGGTCCGCCGGCTGGAGCCGGTCTATGACACCCTCACAGACCTGTGCAGCCATTTTCACGCCGTTCTGGACTATCCCGACGAGGACATTGACGAGTTCCGCTTGACTGCGTATGCCGGCAGTCTGGCCAGTGCCCAGGCTACCCTGGAGGCTCTGCTGGCGACCGTCGCCCGGGGGCAGGTGCTGCGCCAGGGGGTCCGGGCGGTGATTTTGGGCAAGCCCAATGTGGGCAAGTCCAGTTTGCTGAATGCCCTGGCCGGGTTCCAGCGGGTCATTGTGACGGAGCTTCCCGGCACCACTCGGGATACGGTGGAGGAGACCGTGCTGGTGGGCTCCGTGCGGCTGCGTCTGGTGGATACGGCGGGCATTCGGGACGCTTCTGACCAGGTGGAGGCTCTGGGAGTGGCCCGCTCCCTGGAGGCGGCCGGGGGGGCGGATCTGGCCCTGTTGGTCTGTGACGGCAGCCGCCCCCTGGAGCCGGAGGACCAGGAGGCCATGGAGGCCGCCCGGCTGGCCAGGCATGCCGTTTGCCTGCTCAATAAGCAGGACCTTCCCTGCCAGGTGGACCGGTCCTGCCTGCCCTTTGAGACGGTTCTGCCGGTCTCAGCCAAGGACGGGACAGGGCTGGAGGCCTTGACGCCGGTGCTGGAGGCTCTGTTTGGTGCGGGAACCTTCTGCGATGGCTCTGTCCTCACCAATGCCCGGCAGGCCGATGCCATTCGGCGGGCGGCGGAGGCTATGGGTCGCGCCCGGGATGGCCTGGAGGACGGATTCACCCCGGATGCCGTCCTCACAGATGTGGAGGAGGCTATGGAGGCCATGGGAGAGCTCAGCGGCAGAACCATTCGGGAGGACATCACAAACCGGATTTTTGAGCGGTTTTGCGTGGGAAAATAGGGGGAGGAAGGACCATGTTTGCATATTTGGACAATTCTGCCACCACCAAGCCCTGCCCGGAAGCGGTGGCAGCTATGGTGGAGGCTTTGGAGACGGGGTGGGGCAACCCCAGCTCCCTGTACCGCTTTGGCATGGATGCGGCCCGGCGGCTGAAGGCTGCCCGGGAGCAGGTGGCCAAGGCCCTGGGCGCGGAGTCGGACCGGGTGTTTTTCACCTCCGGCGGCACCGAGGCGGACAATTGGGCGGTGGCCTCCTCTCTGGCCCGAATGGGCAAGCGGGGGCGGCATGTGATCACCACGGCGGTGGAGCATCACGCCATTCTGAACCCCATGAAGCGCCTGGAGGAGCAGGGGTATGATGTCACGTATTTGAAGCCCGACGCTCTGGGGCGGGTGACTTTGGACGCTCTGCAGGCGGCCATCCGGCCGGATACGGTGCTGGTATCCGTGATGATGGTCAACAATGAGTCTGGGGCGGTCATGCCCATCGGTTCTATGGCAAAGCTAACCCACCGCCTGGCTCCCGACGCCATTTTTCACACCGACGCCGTCCAGGGCTTTTTGAAGCTGCCCTTCCAGGCCAAGACCCTGGGGGCGGACCTCATCTCCGTCTCCTCCCATAAGGTCCACGGCCCCAAGGGGGCAGGGGCGTTGTACATCCGCCGGGGACTGCCCTTGCCACCGCTTCTTCTGGGGGGCGGTCAGGAGGGAGGCTATCGCAGCGGCACCGAGGCCACGCCCGCCCTGGTGGGCTTCGGGGCCGCCTGTGCCGCTGCCCTGCCCACGCTCCGGGAGGATCTGGCCCGGGAGGCGGCCCTCCGGGACCGGTGCGCCGCTCTGCTGGAGGCAATCCCTGGTGTGGAGCTGCTGGGGGCCCGGGAAGCGCCCCACATTCTCCTGGCCTCCATCCCCGGTGTGCCCACGCAAAATACCATCAACATCCTGCAGGACCATGGGGTCTGCGTCTCTGCCGGTTCCGCCTGTGCCAAGGGGCACCGGAGCCATGTGCTGGAGGCCATGGGCCTTCCGCCGGAGGTGGTGGATGGGGCCTTCCGAATCTCCCTCAGCCGTTTTACCGCCGAAGAAGAGCTGGCGCAGCTGGAGGCTGGGCTGCGCACTGTGGTGGAGCGTATGCGGCGTCCATAAGCCATCAAAAAACGCGAGGCTGTCTCAAAACGAACTTTGAGACAGCCTCGTGTTTGTCATTCCAGAAGGCCGTATTTCACCTTCACCCGGTCCAGCTTTTCCAGCATGGGCTGGGACAGGAACCAGAGGAAGAAAAAGGTGGCGGCAGCGTGGACCAGGTCCGCAGGCAGACCGGTTAAAAAGGCGGTCCAGATCATGGGCCAGGAGGGATTGGGCTGATACATAAGGACGGAGGCCGGGTTCATGATACCGCCATACAGCAGGAGCGTCACTGCTGCCCCGAACACGGACAGGGACAGCCGCCCCCGGCGGAGCAGCCCCTTCCGGTATAGGATACCGGCGGTGAGCCCCAGAAGCCCCATGGCAAACATCTGCCAGGGAGTCCAGGGCCCCTGGCTGAAGAGCATGTTGGATCCCAGCATGGTGACAGCTCCCACCAAGAAGCCCGCCTCGCCGCCAAACGCCACCCCGGAGAGGATCACCATGGCGGCCACCGGCTTAAAACCGGGCAGGGCGAAAAAGGCTGCCCGCCCGCCAATGGCCAGGCCGCACAGCACAGCCAGAATCACCAGCTCCCTGGCCTGGGGTTTCCTCCCCTCAAAGATGAGGAAGAAGGGGAGCATGGCCTCCAAAAGGACCAGGAGCGACACCACGTAGTACTTTCGGTCATGGAAATACCGGGGACCCAGGAAAAGGGTGAGTGGGATAGACAGGATGGCTACTACCAGGGTCATGACGGTCCGTTTGGACAGCTTGCCCCGGAGAAGCACCCCCTCCCCAGGCGATTCCTTCCGGCTGACGGCCAGGGCCAAAATCGCCAAGCATATCAAAAGAACGGCGTATACGGCGGTGTGCAGCGTCCGGGCGCCAGTGTTCCCAGCCACAAACAGATCCTTCAGGTCCAGGGCCAGGAGGGCATAGGAGAAAGCTGCCAGGGCTCCGGCGCCGGACAGGCCTGCCAGGATGCTTCGCCACAGGGGCAACCGGGGAGAGGCGGGCTTTGCCGGGGGAGGCGATGGAGGCGGCGGAGACTGGCGTTCCGGCTTCGGGGGCAGGCGGCCGCCGCAGGCGGCAATCACATCTTCCGCCGTAATGGCCTCCGGCAGGAGGCGGCGGGCCATGCGGCTGGCGGCGGTGGTGTAAAAGCTTTTGCCGGAGAAGAAGGGGACTGGCGCGTCCTCTGCTACGATGCCGCCGTCAAAGAACAGGGCGCACCGGTCCCCGTAGGCGGCACAAAACTCCACATCGTGGCTGACCAGAATGACGCACACGCCCTGGGCGGTGAGCTGCTTCAAAATTCCGGCGAAGCTCTCCTTGAACGCGCTGTCCAGACCCTTGGTTGGCTCGTCCAGCAGGAGAATTTGAGGTTCCCGGAGAAGCACTTTGGCCAGAGCGGCCCGCTGCTGCTCCCCACCGGACAGGTCATAAGGATGCCGGTCCAGCAGCCCGGCGAGGTTGCAGAGCCGGAGAACCCGTTCCATGCGGGCCCGGTTTTCCGGCGTCCGGCCACCGGGCAGACCCTGCCACAGGTCCTCCTCCAGGACGTGCTTTACAAAGAGGAGCTGCGGATTCTGGGGGAGAAGGGCCACGGTTTTACCTGACCGGGAGACCTTGCCCCGGTATGGGCGGCGGGAGCCGGACAGAAGGAGCAGCGCAGTGCTTTTGCCCACGCCGTTGCCGCCCAGAATGCAGAAAAGCTCCCCGCTATACGCTGTGAGATTCAGCCCCCGGATTACGTCCGCGCCCCCCTGCTCATATCGGAACCAGGCCTCCCGGACTGTCACCCAGGGTTCCTGCCCGTCCTTGCGGCTCCAGGGCCTGGGGGGGAGGGGGCGGAGAGGATGCTCCGCCGCCCACTGCTCCAGGAACTGCCGCCCACTGCCGGCGGTCAGGGGACAGGGCAGGTTGCTGGGCACGCTGCTCCAGATCCGCATAGGCGCCGGCATGGAGGCCAGCATGGGATGTGCCTGTTCCCGGAGGGTGGAAAAGACAGCCTGGGGAGCCCCCCAGGTGAGGACCTTCCCGCCGTCCAGGATCAGGAGCCGGTCTGCCATGGGCAGCACCTCGTCCAGCCGGTGCTCTGTGATGACAATGGTGGCGCCCAGATCCCGGTGGATGCGGCCCAGAGTGGCCAGAAAGTCGGAGGCAGCAATGGGATCCAGCTGGCTGGTTGGCTCGTCCAGAATGAGGACCTCCGGCTGCATGGCCATGACGGAGGCCAGGTTCAGCAGCTGCTTCTGTCCACCGGAGAGGGAGGCGACGTCCCGGTAAAACCAGGCTTGGATGCCAAAAAAGCTGGCCATTTCCGCCACCCTGCCCCGGATGGTAGCCCGGTCATAGCCCAGACTTTCCAGGCCAAAGGCCAGCTCGTGCCAGACCTTGTCTGTCACAATCTGATTGTCCGGGTTCTGCTGGACAAAGCCAATTTTGGATGCCTGGGTCCGGGGGTCCACCTGCTTTAAGGGGACCCCCTGGAACAGGAGCTGCCCCTGGATGCTGCCATGGGGGGTCAGGGCTGTTTTGAACTGCCGGAGCAGGGTGGATTTGCCACAGCCGGAGGGACCGGCAATCACCAGAAATTCCCCGGCGGAGATGTCAAAGGACAGGCGCTCCAGAGCGGGGACGGTCTGCCCGGGGTAGGAAAAGGTCAGGTCCTGGACAGAAAATAGCTCCATTTCAAATCCTCCCAAAGGTCAGTGAGCAGGGGAAAGAGGCACAGCAGCGAGAACGCGGCAAAGACGCCCAGGGAAAAGGGGGCGTTCAGAGGCCCGGACAGGGTGGGATAAAACTGAAATTGGGTTCCACCCAGGAGGCTGCCGGCGATGACCATGGCTCCGGTGGCCAGCAGGCAGGCCAGAGCCGCCCCATCCCGGCGGGTAAAGCGATAGACAGAGAAGGCGGTCCGGCCCGGCAGGCCATAGCCCCGGCCCTTCATGCTGTCAGCGGTTTCCATGGCGTTCTCCAGGGCCCAGGTGACGGTGGCGGAAAAGGCGAGAAGCACCCCCCGGAGCTTTTGGGCTCCCCCGGCGTCCGGCTGAGCCCGGGACACGTCCTGCATATGGGTGCGGAACCGGGGCACAAACCGAAAGGCCATGGACAGCAGGAGGGACAGGGACGGCGAGATCCGCCCAAAGAGGTAGAGAAATTTATCGGAGGTGATGACGGCCCCAAAGCAACGGAACCAGACCACCACAGCCAGCAGCATCCCCGCCGCCGCCCCGCCGTAGGCTACAGCCTCCAGGGTGATGGAAGAGCCGTTGGGAAGCTGGAACAGCACCGTGGCGCCCTGATGGTTGAACAGGGGATTCAGCAGGGCGGTGAACAGCAGCAGGGGCAGCATGTACCGCATCTGACCCACCAAGGTTCGCCCGCCCTCCAACCGGGCGGAGTAAGCCAGGGCGCAGACCAGCGAAATCCCCAGACACACTGGGTGCATGAAAAACATGGTGAATCCCAGAACCAGGACGAAAAAGAGGAGCCCAACGATGGGATGAAAAGAAGAAAAAGTGTCCCGCTTCACACCGATTCCCTCCTTGCAGCTGCACTTGTCTTTAGTTTGCCCATTTTTACATGTTCCCGAATTATATCACGGAGAAACTTCGTTGACAAGATGGGAGAAGAGAACGGACAGGGCAGCATTGTAATCCTACACGCTACAAAACCTCCAGGCAGCGATTTTGTTGACTTTCCGGAGGGAATCGCGTATACTAGGGCCATATAATGGATATTTGTAGGCTAGATGCCGAAATGTACAGCGAGGGAACCTATGGCAAGGAAAAAGGCATATGACAATACCTCCATCTCCATGCTGAAGGATGAGGAGCGGGTGCGCAAGCGGCCTGCGGTGATCTTTGGCTCAGACGATTTGGAGGGATGTAAACACGCGGTGTTTGAAATTCTCTCCAACGCCATCGATGAGGCGCGGGAGGGATATGGGAACTTGATTGTAGTCACCCGGTATGAGGACCTGTCTGTGGATGTGGAGGACTACGGCCGGGGCTGCCCTGTGGATTGGAACGAGAAGGAAAAGCGGTACAACTGGGAGCTGGTGTTCTGTGAAATGTATGCCGGCGGCAAATATGACGCCGGCGGCAGTAACTATGAGTTTTCCCTGGGCCTGAACGGCTTGGGCACCTGCGCCACCCAGTACGCCTCAGAATATTTTGATGCAGTCATTCGCCGGGACGGATACCGGTACAGCCTCCACTTTGAAAAAGGAAAAAACATCGGCGGCCTGAAAAAGGAGCCGGCGGACCGGAAAAAGACGGGCTCCTACTTCCATTGGAAGCCGGACCAGGAGGTGTTTACGGAGATTGACATTCCCGCAGAATACTTTCAGGACGTCATTCGCCGCCAGGCGGTGGTGAACAAGGGGATTACCTTCCGCTTCCGCAACCAGGTGGCAGGGAAATTTGAGGTGACGGAGTACTGCTACGAAAATGGCATTACCCAGTACCTGGAGGAGCTCGCAGGGGACGATGCCTTCACCATGCCCGCCTACTTTGAAGCGGAGCGCCGGGGCCGGGACAGTGAAAACCGGCCGGAAATGAAGCTGAAAATCACGGCGGCCTTCTGCTTCTCCAAGCGGTTAAGCCACATTGAATACTATCACAATTCCTCCTGGCTGGAGCATGGGGGCTCTCCAGACAAGGCTACCCGCTCCGGCTTTGTGTCTGCCTTTGACAAATATATCCGGGAGACGGGAAAGTACACGAAGAACGAGTCCAAAATTCTCTTTCAGGACATTCAAGATTCTTTGGTGTTGGTGACCAACTGTTTTTCCACCCTGGCAAGCTTTGAAAACCAGACCAAGAAGTCGGTGAACAGTAAGTTCATTCAGGAGGCCATGACTGCGTTCTTCCGAGAGAACCTCCAGGTCTGGTTCCTGGAAAACAAGGCCGAGGCGGACCGGACGGTGGACCAGATCCTGGTGAATAAGCGCAGCCGGGAGACGGCGGAAAAGGCCAAAATCTCCATAAAAAAGAAGCTCTCTGGCTCTATGGACATTAGCAACCGGGTTCAGAAATTTGTGGATTGCCGAAGCCGGGATGTGTCCCGGCGGGAGCTTTACATTGTGGAGGGCGATTCCGCCCTGGGCTCCGTAAAGCTGTCACGGGATGCGGAGTTTCAGGGGATTATGCCGGTCCGGGGCAAGATTCTCAACTGTCTGAAGGCGGATTACGACCGGATTTTCAAAAGCGAAATCATCACAGACCTTCTGAAGGTATTAGGCTGTGGCGTGGAGGTCACCGGCAAGCGGGGGAAGGACTTGACTGCCTTCGATCTGGGGAATCTCCGGTGGAACAAGGTGGTCATTTGCACCGATGCCGATGAGGACGGATTCCAAATCCGCACCTTGATTCTCACCATGCTCTACCGGCTGACGCCTACGCTCATCCGGGAGGGGTATGTCTACATTGCAGAGACGCCCCTCTTTGAGATTATTTACAAGGATAAGACCTGGTTTGCCTATAACGAGGCGGAAAAGATCCAGATTCTCAAGGGGATGGAGGGAAAAAAGCCCATCCTGAACCGCTCCAAGGGCCTGGGTGAGAACGACCCGGAGATGATGTGGATGACCACTATGAACCCCGCCACCCGGCGGCTCATCAAGGTCATGCCGGAGGATGCAGAGCGCACGGCCTGGTACTTTGACATGCTTTTGGGCAATGGCCTCAGCGCCAGAAAGGACTTTATTGCAGAAAATGGCCAGCGCTACCTGGAGCTGGCGGACCTTTCCTAGGAAGGGGTAGAAAATGCCAAGAAAACGAAAAGACGAGCAGCCTGTGAAGCGGGATGTGGCCGGGGTGGTGGGCCTCCGGGGCTCCGTGGAGGAGCAGCCCATTACGGAGACCCTGGAGATCAATTACATGCCCTATGCCATGAGCGTCATTGTTTCCCGGGCCATCCCGGAAATTGACGGCTTTAAGCCCTCCCACCGGAAGCTGCTGTATACCATGTACAAAATGGGCCTTCTGAACGGGGGCCGCACCAAATCCGCCAACATTGTGGGCCAGACCATGCGGCTGAACCCCCACGGCGACGCGGCGATTTACGACACTATGGTCCGCCTGTCCCGGGGCTACGGGGCGCTGCTGCACCCTTTTGTAGACTCCAAGGGCAATTTCGGCAAGGTCTACTCCCGGGATATGGCCTATGCTGCCTCCCGGTACACCGAAGCCAAGCTGGACCCCATTTGCCAGGAGCTATTCCGGGACATGGATTTTGACACGGTGGATATGGTGGACAATTACGACGGCACCATGAAGGAGCCGACTCTTATGCCCACCACCTTTCCCAATGTGCTGGTCTCGGCCAACACCGGCATTGCCGTGGGTATGGCAAGTAACATCTGCGGCTTTAACCTGAGGGAGGTTTGTGACACCGCCATTGCCCGGATGAAAAACCCGGACCACGACCTGATGGAGACCATGCCAGCGCCGGACTTTCCCACAGGCGGAGAGCTCCTCTATGATCCCATGGAAATGCGCGCCATTTATAAAACCGGCCGGGGTAGCTTCAAGGTCCGGGCAAAGTGGCGGTACCTGAAGGAGGGAAATCTCATTGAAATATACGAGATTCCCTATACTACCACTGCGGAGGCCATTCTGGACAAGGTTTCAGAACTGATCCGAGCCGGGAAAGTCCGGGAAATTGCAGATATGCGGGATGAGACGGACCTGTCTGGCCTGAAGCTGACCATCGACCTGAAGCGGGGGGCGGACCCGGAGAAGCTGATGCAGAAGCTGTTCCGACAAACCACACTGATGGATTCCTACCCCTGCAATTTTAATATTCTCATCGCCGGTATGCCCCGGGTGATGGGAGTGGGAGAGATCCTGGAGGAGTGGACTGCCTGGCGCTGCCAGTGCGTGAAGCGCCGGGTCTTCTTCCAACTGGGGAAAAAACGGGAGAAGCTCCACCTGCTGAAGGGCCTGGAGCGAATTCTCCTGGACATTGACAAGGCCATTGCCATCATCCGGGGAACGGAGCTGGAGGCAGAGGTGATCCCCAACCTGATGATTGGCTTCGGCATCGATCAGGTCCAGGCGGAGTTTGTGGCGGAGATTAAGCTGCGAAACATCAACAAGGAGTATATCCTGAAGCGGACGGCAGAAACCGGTGACCTGGAGCGGGAGATCCAGGAGCTGGAGGCGACCCTGAACAGCGACCGCCGGATTCGGAGCCTCATCATCAAGGAACTGGAGCAGGTCTCTAAAAAGTTCGGTCAGCCCCGGAAAACAGAGCTCTTGTATCACTGGGATGCCGCTTCGGGAGAGGAGCCGGAGGAGGAGCTGCCGGACTACCCCGTCACTGCCTTTGTTTCCCGGGAAGGGTATTTCAAGAAAATCACCCCCCAGTCCCTTCGGGCCTCGGGGGAGCAGAAATTCAAGGAAGGCGACGGCCTGGCCTTTGCCTGGGAGACCACCAACCGGGCGGAACTCCTGGTGTTTACAGACCAGTTCCAGTGCTATAAAGCCAGGCTTTCGGACTTTGACGATGGCAAGGCGTCCCAGCTGGGAGATTATCTGCCCACCAAGCTCTCCATGGACCCGGGAGAAAATGTGGTGCAGACCGTATTTCCCGGGGACTATTCCGGTTTTGTGCTGTTCTTCTTTGAAAGCGGCAAGGTAGCTAAGGTGCCCTTGTCTTCTTACGATACGAAATCCAATCGCCGCAAGCTGACGGGAGCATATTCAGATAAGAGCCCCCTGCGGACTGTTCTGGCCATGGAGGCGGACGGACCGGTGGTGGCTTACTCCACCGATGGCCGGGCGATGATTTTCTCTTCCGCGCAGTTGACGCCTAAGACGACCCGGGCCACCCAGGGAGTGGCGGTGTTGACGTTACGAAAGAAATCCACTTTGGACCGGGCGGTACGCCTGGCAGAAAGTGGCATTACCAATCAGGCCCGCTACAAGTGCAGGGCCCTCCCGGCGGCAGGAGCCATCCTGCGGACGGAGGACCTGGAGGAAAAGCAAATAACATGGAACATGGAATGACGGATCTTACGCGAAAGGCGTCAGAGAGAAAGGGGAGCGAATACATTGAAAAAATTTTGGTCCCAGTGGAAGTGGCTGCCCATGGTAGTGGCTGGCTGCGCCATTTTTTCCCTGGGTTTTAATCTCTTCCTGGAGCCCCACGACACCAACTGCGGCGGCCTGTCCGGCCTTGCCCAGGTGTGTGTGGAGTGGTTTGGCGTCGGCACCGTGGGCCTTTGGACGGCTGTGATGAATATCCCCCTGTTTATTTTAGGCGGCAAGGCCATTGGAAAGCGGTTTTTCTTTGGCTCCTTCGTGGGGATGATTTCCATGGCCGGTTTCCTGGACCTGTTTACTGCGATTCCCGCGCCCCAGACGGAGCCGATTTTTGGAACCCTGTATGGCGGCGTGATTACCGGCTTTGGCATGGGCCTGGTGTTTCTGTCCGGGGTCTCCTCCGGAGGGACGGATATCATCGTCCGGCTGGTGAAGCTGCGGAAGCGGGATATGCCAATTGGGCGGATTTCCCTGTGTCTGGATGTGACGGTGGCTCTGCTCACAGGCATCGTGTTTCATGACTTTACCAAAACCCTGTACGGCGGCGTGACGTTGTATGTGAG
Organism: uncultured Eubacteriales bacterium; assembly: GCA_900545515.1. Taxonomy (GTDB): domain Bacteria; phylum Bacillota; class Clostridia; order Oscillospirales; family Oscillospiraceae; genus Faecousia. The sequence goes on from UQZA01000009.1 coordinate 28,689, forward strand.
CGCTATGGTGATCGATGCGGTGATCTACCGGTTCGACTATTCGAAGGTAGCCATGGTCATTTCCCCTAAATATGAGGAGATTGCAGATGCCATCAGCAAGCAGCTTGTGCGGGGCGTGACCCTCCTGGACGGAGCGGGCTATTACAGCCAGCAGAAAATCAAGGTGATTCTTTCGGCCATCAAGCGCCAGCAGGTGACGGAGCTGAAGGAGCTGGTGACGAACATTGACCCCGATGCCTTCATCATCCTCCAGGAGGCCCACCAGGTTCTGGGAGACGGTTTCAGCCGTTATTCCAAGGACGCACTTTAGGACGGAAATCCACCGGGGAATGTGAGGTGTGGACAGATGAGAAGAGGGCTTGTACTTCTTGCTTTGGCGATTGTGTGCCTGCTGGCGGGCTGTACGGCCTGGATGGGAGGCAGCTATGCCTCCGTGACGCCCCATGCGGAGGGCTATGCCCAGACAGAGCCGGTGGATACGGCGGTTGCTTCCAGCCAAAGCGAACTGATCTCTGTGCTGGCCCGCCTGGTGCAGAATCACACAGACCAGGCCTCCGTGGATGTGAGCCAGTATGAGGGGGACCTGGAGAAGGAATTGGACTTGGCGGTTCTCAAGGTGATGGAGACAGACCCGGTGGTGGCGTATGCGGCAGAGGACATCCGGCTGCAACAAACCGAGGTGGGGGTGCGTCAGATGGTGTCTGTGGAGATCACCTACTCCAGGACCCAGGAGGAGCTTCAGGCCATTCAGACGGCTTGGGGAGAGAACGGCATTAAAAGTAGGGTGACTGCCGCCCTGGAGCGGGTAGAGCCGGCCATTACCCTCCAGGTGACCAACTACCAGCCGGTTAATCTGGACTTGTTTGTCCGGACATACTATGAAGATCACCTGGAGACCATTATGGAGTGCCCCCAGGTGGTGGTGCAGGTCTATCCGGAGCAGGGAAGCGAGCGGGTGGTGGAAATTCAATTCCTGTATAGCGCCAGCCAGGAGACCCTCCTGCAGATGCGCCAGGAGGTGCAGGTGCTTCTGAATTCGGCTGCCGGTTATGTGGAGGGGCAGACTTCCGAGGAAATCAAGGCAAGCCGGCTGTATGCGTTTCTCCGCCCCCTCTTCGTTCAGAGCAGACCCTCCGAGACGCCAGTGTATAGCCTTTTGTGTGTGGGCACTGGGGACAGCCGGTCGGTGGCTATGGTCTATGGACTGCTGTGCCGCCGGGTTGGGCTGGACTGCCAGGTGGTTTCTGGTACCAGCAATGGCCGGGAGTGGTACTGGAATATTATCTGCCTGGATGGCGTGTACTATCACGTGGATGTGCTGACGGATTTGGAGGCCGGGACGCTGATCACCCGATACGATGAGGACATGGTTGGCTATGTCTGGAATACCAAGAGCTGCCCACCCTGCCCCAGACCACTACCGCCAGCGACGGAGGAGACCGCACCGCCAGAGCCGGAGGAAACCCAGGACAACCAACCGGTGGAGGAGTCTACCGCCCCGGAGGAGGAATCGACGGAGCCGGAGGAGACGATGATAGAGTGAGGCCATAGTTCGGCCGTGATGATGGGCTGCTTTTTGATCTTTGGAAGTTTCTTCTTTCAGACTGCGCTGCTTAAAGTACAATTGCCATTCATATGCCTGGTATTCTACGTCGGCATCTAACTGCTACTGGCTGTCTGATCTTACTCTCTATATGACTGATGGCAGCTATTGGGAAATGTCTTCTTTGAGTATTGGCAATAAAATATATTGGCGAGAAGAGATTTATGGCACGTTTTATCCGGAGTATTCTGGGATCCTAGCAGAAGATTTAAAAAATAGCCCATATGTTTCTTGTAATGCCAAGTGGGGGCAACTTGGAGTGTACAATCACCCTTTAAATGATTGCCCTTACTCTGGGACAAGATCTTATTGGACTAGATGAGACGTGTACATAAAATGGCGGCAAGAGCAGGCAACGCTCTTGCCGTTGCCTTTTAGCTGAAATGCAGCATGGATTTATAGACTGACCCACCCGAGGAGCGCTGACACTGGCCTCTTGCGCACTGGCTACTTGTCACTGCAGAAGAACTTTCCCTGAAAATTTGCCAGTTTCCCCTTTACAAAGGGGGTTTTCCCAGATTATAATAGGCGGGATATGAAAAAAGAATGTGAGCGGTGGCTATGATTGAATTTGAAGAATACAAACTGAAACTCAATGATTTGAAGCCGAAGCTAGAGGCGCTGGCGGCTTCTCTCAATTTGGACCGGGTCCGGAATGAGCTGGAGCGGTTTCATGCCATGCAGGAGGCCCCCGGCTTCTGGGACGATCCGGACCGGTCTCAGAAAATCGTGGTCCAGACAAAGCTGCTGGAAGCCAAGCTGGAGAAATACCACGCCATGACGGCGCAGATGGAGGACCTTCTCACCATCTGCGAGATGGCTCTGGAGGAAAACGACGACTCCATGCTGCCGGAGCTTCAGGAGGGTTTTGAGGAGCTCTCCCAGCGCATGGAGGAGGCGCGGCTGGAGACCCTGCTCACCGGGGAGTACGACGGCAACAATGCGCTCATGTCCTTCCACGCCGGAGCCGGTGGCACGGAGGCCCAGGACTGGTGCCAGATGCTCTACCGGATGTACACCCGCTGGGCAGAACGCCACGGCTTCACGTATAAAATTCTGGATTATCTGGAGGGCGATGAGGCGGGACTAAAATCTGCGGACATCATGATTGAGGGCCCCAACGCCTACGGCTTTTTGAAGGGTGAGAACGGCGTGCACCGCCTGGTGCGGGTGTCTCCCTTTGACGCCAATGCCCGGCGGCAGACCTCTTTTGCTGCGGTGGAGGTGATCCCGGAAATTACGGATACCTCCAACGATGTGGAAATTCGCCCCGAGGACATTGAAATGCAGGTTTACCGCTCCTCCGGCGCCGGTGGCCAGCACATCAACAAAACCTCCTCCGCCGTCCGCCTGATTCACAAGCCCACAGGGATTGTGGTCTCCTGCCAGACGGAGCGGAGCCAGTTCCAGAACCGGGAGACTTGTATGCGGATGCTCCGGTCCAAGCTGGTGGAGATCAAGGAACGGGAGCATTTGGAGAAGATTTCCGATATCAAGGGCGTCCAGCAGAAAATTGAGTGGGGCAGCCAGATTCGGAATTATGTGTTCATGCCCTATACTTTGGTAAAGGACACCCGCACAGGGTGTGAGACTTCCAACGTAAACGCCGTAATGGACGGTGCGCTGGACCCGTTTATCAATGCTTACCTCACCTGTATGGTAACCGGGAACTGGGTGACCAAATAAAGAATGGAGCTTGCAGAGGGAGAGACCATGACGAAAAAAAAGGTATACAGCGTGGCCATCGATGGCCCTGCGGGGGCGGGGAAGAGTACCCTGGCCAGGCAGGCAGCCCGGGATTTGGGCTTCCAATATGTGGACACCGGGGCAATTTACCGGACAGTGGGATACCACATGACCCTCATGGGCATTGGACCCAAGGACCGGGACGGCATTGAGCGGCTGCTGGATGATGTGAATCTGGAGCTTCGCTATGACGGCGGGGGGCTTCAGCATATGATCCTCAATGGCGCTGACGTGACTGAGGAAATTCGCACGCCGGAGATGTCCCGGGTGGCTTCTCTGATTTCCGCCCAGCCAGCGGTCCGGGCATTTCTCCTGGATTTGCAGCGGGACATGGCAAAACGGTACAGCGTGATGATGGATGGCCGGGATATCGGCACTGTGGTGCTGCCGGGGGCGGATGTGAAGGTGTATCTTACGGCCTCCCCAGAGGTCCGAGCCCGCCGCCGGCTGGGGGACTTGGAAGCCCAGGGCCTCACAGTCAGCTATGAACAGGTTCTGGAGGAAATCCGGCAACGGGACCACCAGGATATGACCAGGTCCATCGCCCCACTCAAGCAGGCGAAGGATGCGGTGGTGCTGGATACGTCCAGTCTCAACCAGGAGGAATCTCTGGCGGCGCTGAAGGCCATTGTGGAGGAGCGGATTGCCCGATGAATATACAACTTGGACAATACGCAGGCTTCTGCTTTGGCGTGGACCGGGCGGTGAGCATGGTGGAGGAAGCCACAAAGGCTGGGGGCACGGTGGTGACCCTGGGGCCCATCATTCATAACCATCATGTGGTGGACCGGTTCCAACGCATGGGGGTGGAGGTGGCAAACAGCCCGGAGGAGGTCCGGCCGGGGAGTACGGTGGTGCTCCGTGCCCACGGCGTACCCAGGCAGGTGGAGGAGACCCTGGCTGGATTGCCGGTCCAGGTGGTGGATGCCACCTGCCCCTTTGTCAAGCGGATTCACCGCCTGGTTCAGGAGGCAGAGGCGGAGGGACGGACCCCCGTGATCATCGGTACCCGCACCCACCCGGAGGTGGTGGGCATTGCCAGCTGGTGCCGGAGGGGCATGGTCTTTGAGGGCCCGGAGGAGCTGGAGCGTTGGGCAGCTTTGCCGGAGACTTCTCCAGGTTTGCCGATTTGTCTGGTTTCCCAAACGACCCTCACCGCAAATTTGTGGAATTTGTGCGTCAAAATCGTAAAAAAACAGTTTACTAACTTCCGAATTTTTGATACAATATGCAAAGCAACAGAATATCGGCAAAAAGAAGCGGCACACATGTCAGAAATCTGTCAAGCTATGGTTGTTGTGGGTGATGCCAAGAGTTCCAACACGAGCCGTCTTGCGATGATTTGCCGAGAGCACTGCGGAAAGGTGATTCTGGTGGATCAGGCTTCCCAGCTGGAGCCGGATTTCTTCCGTGGTGTTTCAGATGTTGGAATCACGGCAGGCGCGTCGACGCCGGCGTGGATAATAAAGGAGGTCAACAACACTATGAGCGAAATTACGACAGTTGAGGCTGGTCAGGAACAGTCCTTCGAGGAGCTTCTGGAGAACTCCATCAAGACTTTAAATACAGGAGATAAGGTAACCGGCGTTGTCACCCACATCGGCGCCACCGAGGTCCAGGTGGACCTGGGCACCAAGCATGCCGGTTATATTCCCTGCGACGAAGTCAGCACAGATCCTGCCATCAAGCCGGAAGAGGTCCTGAAGGTGGGCGACGAGATTGAGGTCTTTGTGGTCCGGGTCAACGACCAGGAGGGTACCTGCCAGCTGAGCAAGAAGAAGCTGGATGGCCTGAAAGTCTGGGACAATGTAAGCGAGGTCTGCGAAAGCAAGGCTGTGGTGGAAGGCAAGATCACGGAAGTGAACAAGGGCGGCTTGGTTGCCAACATGAAGGGCGTCCGGGTGTTTATTCCCGCCTCTCAGACCGGCATTCCCAAGGGCGGCGATATGACCGGCATGGTGGGCCAGACTGTGCAGATGAAGATCACCGAGGTCAACCGTTCCCGCCGGAGAGTCATTGGCTCCATCCGGGCCGTGACAGCAGAAGCCCGGAAGGCTGCCATTGAGAAGATCTGGAATGAGATCGAAGTGGGCAAGAAGTACCACGGCGTGGTGAAGTCCCTGATGCCCTATGGCGCATTTGTGGACATCGGCGGCGTGGACGGTATGGTCCATGTGACGGAGCTGACTTGGGGCCGGATTAAGACTCCTGCAGATGTGGTAAAGGTGGGCGACGAGATTGATGTCTTTGTCCTCTCCTTTGACCCCGAGAAGCGGAAGATCTCCCTGGGCTGCAAGACGGCGGAGTCCAATCCCTGGAATCATTTCCTGGATCAGTTCTCCGTTGGCGATGTGGTTCCGGCTAAGATTGTGAAGCTGATGACCTTCGGCGCATTTGCCGAGATCATTCCCGGCGTGGACGGCCTGATTCACATTTCTCAGATTGCCGACCGCCGCATCAACAAGCCCGACGATGTGCTGAGCGAAGGCCAGGACGTGACTGTGAAGATCATCGACGTGGATGCAGAGAACAAGCGGATTTCTCTGTCCATTCGCGCACTGCTGAACGACCAGGACGAAGCTCCGGTAGAGGAATAAGACAGACTACATACCGGGGCTGACTCCTGCCAGCCCCGGTATCGTCGTTGGAGGAATAAATGTTATGGTGAAGCACATTGTCATCTATCAGCTGCGGGAAGACTGTGATAAGCAGGCTGCCGTACAGGAAATCTCTCAGGCGTTGGAGCCCCTGGTTGGCGTCATTCCTGGCCTCCAGTGGCTGGAGGTCTGCCCCACCTACCAGGGGGATGCGGATTATGTCCTGTACTCCGAGTTTGACAGCGCCGAGGCTTTGGCCGGATATCAGGTTCACCCGGATCACGTGGCCGCCAAGGAAGTGGTTCATAAATATGTAGCCACCCGTATGGCTGCGGATTATGAATATTGATTTTCTATCAATTGGGTGGGCTGGGGTTGCTTTCCCATAAGCTTTGAGACAACTCCGGCTACCCCGATCATCGTGGGCGCCTCCGGGCGCGACGGTTCAATCGCATCAGTGCAAGGACTCGTACTTGCTGGATAGACTCAGAATATCCTGCCGGTACGAGTCTTTCTTTGCCGCCATGGTTCGACCCATTTGTTCTGCTTTCGCGGGACGGCTCCCGTGAAAGATCAAGCCCCATTATTTACAAAGGAGCTGTTCACTTGTGGAAAATACCACCCAAAAGACAAACATCCGTTGGCTTTATCTGGCAGTGGGTACCTTTGCTATGCTTTTTGCAGGCATTCTCTATGCCTGGTCCATTTTAAAGGCCCCCTTTTCCGTGGAATTTGGCTGGTCGCCCTCTGATCTGACCCTCAATTTTACCATCACCATGTCATTTTTTTGCATGGGAGGCCTTCTGGGCGCCCAGATATCCAAGCGTATGGGTTCCCGTTTTGCCATTGTCATTTCAGGCCTTTTGGCCTCTGGCGGTTTTGCCTTGACCTCTCTTCTGACTGGGACTTCTGTGGCTCTGCTGTACCTGGCCTATGGATTTTTGGCAGGTCTGGGCATTGGGATTTCATACAATGTGGTGGTGGCTACGGTCAGCGCCTGGTTCCCGGATAAAAAGGGACTCTGCTCCGGCTGCCTGATGATGGGCTTTGGGGCCAGTGCCCTGGTTTTGGGCAATTGGGCCAGTTCCATGTTTGAGGGCGCTATGGGCTGGCGAAGGACCTATGTGATTTTGGGTTTGGCCTTGGGTGCGGTGCTGATCCTAACGGGTTTGATTCTGAAGCGGCCCGCCGCCAATCAGGTATTTCCCAGGGTGAACAAGGCCGAAGAATCATCTCAAGTCCAGGACTTTACCTCCGGGGAGATGCTCCGCCGCCCCAGCTTCTGGATGGCGTTCTTCTATCTGGTGTGCCTGTCTGCTGTGGGTAGCTCCGTGATCAGCTTTGCTCGTGATTTGGCCCTGTCTGTAGGGGCGCCAGCTGCACTGGCTACCTCGCTGGTAGGCGCTCTGTCCATCTGCAATGGCCTGGGCCGAATGGCCACTGGCGCTGCCTTCGATGCCCTGGGCAGACGGAAGACCATGCTCATTGCCAACTGTCTCACCATTTGTGCCGCCGGAGCGATCCTCATTGCCATGTTGACTGGTACCTTGGCGCTGTGTGTTTTGGGACTGTGCTTGACGGGACTGAGCTATGGCTCCTGCTCCACCACCACGGCCACATTCCCCGCTGTGTTCTATGGCATGAAGCATTATCCCACCAATGTGGCCTATATGACGTTCAATCTCATGGGCGGCTCTCTGGTGGCCACCCTGTCCAGTCTGCTACTGACCGCCACCGGAGGCTATGTGGCGCCCTTCCTCCTCCTTCTGGGCTTGACGGTGGTGGCCTTGGGCCTGAATTTGGCGCTCCGGAAGCCGTGATGCGCCGGTAAGCGTTTTGCCGGGGCGATACCAATGGACAAAGACTGAGGCACCCTCCGTCTGGAGAGTGCCTCAATTGCACTTTTTCACCATCTAGGCATGACTGCTTATTCTTTCTGGACCGCTTTGACCAGCATCCTGTCTCGCGTCAGTGGGCATTTCATCAAGCAGCATGCCGCGGTGATTTCCGAACGCCAGGCGTTTTACGATGGGAAAGCCCAGCTTCAGATCGATGTCCCGGACGTTCTGCTCCCGTAGGCCGGTTTCCACGGTGAACATGGGTCATTCCCCGGGCCGCATGTGGATGACCTTGCCCATGTTCCACAGGGCGGCGGAGCGGCGCTCGGCCTCTTCCTGCTCTTCTGGGTTGGCGTATTCCACATAGGCGGTGTGGGCCCCGCAGTCCAGGCACTCCACATAGACGCACCAGCCGCCCTCATGGCAGAGGGCGCCTACGCCCCGGCAGTCCGGGCATTCTTCCAGCTCCAGGGGATTACGATCTTTCATAACGATCTCCTCATTTCTGATTTTTTTGACTTTCCATCCACGCCAGGTAATCGTCATAGGTGCCGATCCGGTCCACAATGGTTCCGTCGGGCTGGAAGGCGATGACTCGGTTGCAGACGGTTTGGAGCAGCTCGTGGTCATGGCTGGCCAGGAGCACCACTCCGGGGAAGGCCATAAGGCCCTTGTTCACCGCCTGGATGGACTCCATGTCCAGGTGGTTGGTGGGCTGGTCCAAAAGGACCACATTGGCTCCCGAGAGCATCATCTTGGAGAGCATGCACCGGACCTTCTCTCCGCCGGACAGGACGTTCACCGGTTTGAACACGTCCTCGCCGGAAAACAGCATCCGGCCCAGGAAGCCGCGGAGGTAGACATCGTCCTTCTTGGCCGAGTACTGGCGAATCCAGTCCACCAGCTCCATGGTGCAGCCCTCAAAGTATTCGGTGTTGTCCTTGGGCAGATAGCTGCGGGAGGTGGACACGCCCCATTTGATGGAGCCCTCGTCCGGATCCAGTTCGCCCATGAGAATTTTGAAGAGGGTGGTCTGGGCCAGCTCGTTTTCGCCCACGAAAGCGATTTTGTCGGTTTTCCCCAGGGTGAAGTACACATTGTCCAGGAGCTTCACCCCGTCCACGGTTTTGGAGATGTTTTTTACCGTGAGAATGTCTTTGCCCAGGTCCCGCTCTGGCTGAAAGCCCACGAAGGGGTAGCGGCGGGTGGAGCAAGGGATTTCCTCCACAGTCAGCTTGTCCAGCAGCTTCCGGCGGGAGGTGGCCTGCTTGCTCTTGGACTTGTTGGCGGCAAAGCGGGAGATGAAGGCCTGGAGCTCCTCGATCTTCTCCTGATTCCGCTTGTTCTTGTTTTTCAGCAGGGACTGCACCAGCTGGCTGGACTCGTACCAGAAGTCGTAATTGCCCACGTACATCTTGATTTTGCCGTAATCAATGTCCACAATGTGGGTGCAGACCGTGTTGAGGAAGTGGCGGTCGTGGGAGACCACAATCACGGTGCCGGGGAAGTCCAGGAGGAAATCCTCTAGCCAGTTGATGGACTCAATGTCCAGGTTATTGGTGGGCTCGTCCAGCATCACAATGTCCGGATTACCAAAGAGAGCCTGAGCCAGAAGAACCTTCACCTTGACCCGGGGGTCAGTGTCTGCCATGGAGTCCTGGTGCAGCTCTGTGGGGACTCCCAGGCCCTGGAGAATCTGGCTGGCGTCGGACTCCGCCTCCCAGCCCCCCAGCTCGGCAAATTCCGCCTCCAATTCTGAGGCCCGCAGGCCGTCCTCGTCGGAAAAATCGGGCTTTTCATAGAGGGCGTCCTTCTCTTTCCCCACCCGGTACAGCCGCTCGTTGCCCATGATCACGGTATCCAGCACCGTGTGGGCGTCATAGGCAAACTGATCCTGCTTCAGGACGGACATGCGGACACCGGGTTGGATGGAAATGGCTCCGGAGGTGGAGTCCAGCTCCCCGGAGAGAATCCGCAGGAAGGTGGATTTTCCGGCTCCGTTGGCGCCAATGATGCCGTAGCAGTTCCCGGCGGTAAATTGCAGGTCGACCCGCTGGAACAGCCACTGGCCGCCAAATTGCATGCTAAGGTTGTTGACTGTAATCATGATATGGGGGTTCCTTTCTCATGGGATGTTCTTGAGTCCGTCATAGAGGGCGGTAAACGAGGGCTTCCCCTGGCAGCGGCCAAAGGACAGGGCCCGGTTTGATCCGAATTCCAGGAGAAAACACTTGGTCAGCTCCTCCACCGTCTGCTCCAGCGCGGTGAAGAACTGGGTGTAGGCAAAGGATTGGGCCGGGGAGTCCTCTGGCCAAATGCTGGTGATTAGGGACTCGGTGACCTGATCCAGGGGATACATTTTGAGGTGCATCAGCTCGTGGATGATGACCTCTTCTAAGTTTTCCTGCTTGGGATGGGTCCAGTTGAGCAGGAGGATTGCCTTCTTGTCGTCGCAATCCACCTGGAAATCTCCTGTTTTTTTCCAGGATGGATCGTCCACCAGCTGCAGACGGATGTCCCAGTCCGGATTCAGCCGCAGTTTTTTGCACCATTTGTCGAAAAGCGCTTCGATTTCTCTGCGCTCCATTGCAACTCCTCCTGTACGAAATATGGAATTCCTGGACAGTATACCACAAATCCCAGGGGAAGGAAACATTTTTTCCAAAACCCCCTTGCTTTTTTCCGGAAGAGGGCTATAATAAGGGTTAGCACTCTGATGGGAAGAGTGCTAACCCCAATCAAATTCATCATAAGGATGTGACGTATATGGAAAAGCAACAATTTCGGGCAGAGTCCAAGCGGCTGCTGGACTTAATGATCAACTCCATTTACACCCACAAGGAGATTTTCCTCCGGGAGATCATCTCCAACGCCTCTGACGCCATGGACAAGCTGGCTTACCAGGCCCTCACCGATGAAAAGGTGGGCCTCAACCGGGACGATTTTGCTGTCTCCATTCAGCGGGACCCCAAGCATGGGATCCTCACCGTCTCCGACAACGGCATAGGCATGAGCAAAGAGGAGATGGAGGAGAATCTGGGCACCATCTGCAAATCCGGCTCTCTGGATTTTAAGGAGAAGATGGACAAGCAGGAGACGATTGACATCATCGGCCAGTTCGGCGTGGGCTTCTACTCCGCTTTTATGGTGGCCGACACGGTGACGGTGATTTCCCGGCGGTACGGCTCCGAGGAGGCCTGGATGTGGCAGTCCAGCGGCGCCGACGGATACACCATGCAGCCTGCCCAACGGGAGGCCGCCGGTACCGACGTCATCATGAAGCTGAAGGCCGACACCGAGGATGAGAAATACAGCCGGTTCCTGGAGGAGTACGAGCTGCGGGAGCTGGTTCGGAAGTACTCCGATTATATCCGCTACCCCATCCGTATGGAGGTCACCAAGTCCCGCCCCAAGGAGCAGACGGAGGAGGAGAAAAAGGAGGACAAGGCCCCGGAGTACGAGGAGTACACCGAGGTGGATACCCTCAACTCTATGGTCCCCCTGTGGCAGCGGAACAAAAAGGACGTGACCGATGAGGAGTATGACGCCTTCTACCGGGAGAAGTTCTTTGACTATGAGAAGCCCACCTGCCACCTGCACCTGAGTGTGGAGGGGGCGGTCACCTATCAGGCGCTGCTGTATGTGCCCGGCCGGGCTCCCTATGATTTTTACACCAAGGATTATAAGAAGGGCTTGCAGCTCTATTCCTCCGGTGTCCTCATTATGGAAAACTGCGAGGATCTGCTGCCGGATCACTTCCGGTTCGTCCGGGGCATTGTGGATTCCCAGGATCTGTCGCTCAACATCAGCCGAGAGATGCTCCAGCACAACCGGCAGCTGACCTTCATTGCAAATAACCTGGAGAAGAAGATCAAAAATGAGCTGCTGGACTTGATGAAACATGACCGGGAGGCCTACGAGAAGTTTTACGCCGCCTTTGGCCGCCAGCTGAAATACGGCACCGTGGCCGATTACGGCGCTCATAAGGAGGCCTGCCAGGATTTGCTCCTATTCTGGTCCAACAAGGAAGGGAAGCTGGTGAGTCTCCAGGCCTATGTGGACGCCATGGCCGAAGGCCAGGAGAAGATCTATTTTGCCCCCGGCGAGAGCAAGGACCGTCTGGCCAAGCTGCCCCAGGTGGAGACCCTCAGTCAGAAGGGCTACGATGTGCTGCTCTTTACGGAGGATGTGGATGAGTTCATCCCCCAGACCCTCATGAAGTATGGGGAGAAATCCTTCTGTAACGTCACCACCGATGATCTGGGTCTGGAGACGGAGGAGGAGAAGAAGCAGACCCAGGAGAAGGCGGAGTCCCTGAAGGATGTGCTGTCCTTCGTGAAGGAGGCACTGGGCGAGCAGGTGAAAGAGGTGCGTCTGTCCAACAGCCTGGGCGGCTACCCTGTGAGTCTGGCGCCGGATGCAGGCATGAGCTTCGAGATGGAGAAATACATGAAGCGGGTGAACCCGGAATTTGCCTACACCCCTGGCCGGATTCTGGAGTTAAATGCAGAGCATCCCGTCTTCCAGGTTATGGAGGCCGCCGTCACGGCTGACCCGGAGAAGGCGAAAGACTATGCCAAGCTTCTCTATGGCCAGGCCCTGCTCATGGCAGACCTTCCCCTGGAGGACCCCATGGCTTACTCCGAGCTGGTTTGCAAGCTGATGAAATAAACCTTGATTTGTAAAAAACACCCCTGGGGAAGGGCTGCATGGCGTTTCCCCAGGGGTGTTTTGCATCATTTCTTTTGCAATGAGGCGGTTGCCCCGAGCAGTGGCATTTACTTTTTAACACTGGCGCGGCAGCACCCTGTATTCCCCGGGGGAAACCAGGAAGCTACCGTGCCAGTCCGGAAAAAGGAAATGCTGCTGCTTCTGAGGCAGCGTTTTTTTCTGTTGCGCTTTTATGACATGTGTGATAAACTGGTACCATCAATCTTTTGCGAATGAAGCGGGAAGGGAGGGCGTGATGAGCTACTACTATGAGTATACATTTTCTGATCTGGCGGAGTTCCTTTCCAGCCCCGAGGGGATGGCAGTGGCGGGAGTGGTTCTGTTTTTCCTGGCGTTCCTGGCTGTTCAGTATGTATTTCAATCCCTGAGCTTGTATGCCATTGCCAGGAGGCGGGGAATTGCCCACCCCGGCCTTGCCTGGGTGCCGGTGGCCTATTCCTGGATTTTGGGTAGTATTTCGGACCAGTACCAGTATGTGGTCCAGGGTAAGATCCGCAATTACAGGAAAATACTTCTGGCTCTGGCCGTTGTGTCCTTCTTTTTCAGCGGAGCAGGGGTTCTGTTGATGGCTAACTGGGGGACGGTTCTGGTCGCGCTACAGGGCGAATTTTCCTTCCTGCACCATGAAGTGGGACAGGCCGCTGCGGCCACGGTCGCTGGACTGTCGGCAGCCGGACTGGTGGTGTACCAATATATCAGTCTGTATGACCTGTACCAGTCTTGTAATCCTGGTAACAGCGTGGCTTTCTTGGTGCTGTCTGCCGTCTTTCCATTCCTGGCCTCCTTTTTCCTCTTTGCAGACCGAAAGAAGGAGCGGGGGATGCCGCCCCGGCGGGAAGGGCAGGCAACAGAGCGGGAGCCCCAGGATTCCCAAGGGGCGCCGGTGGCAGAGGAATCCTGGGATGATCCGGATCGGGACCGCCCGGTGGAGTCGTAAATCAAAGAAAGGTGGAAGTTATATGGAACTCTATGGGAGCTTTGCTCTGCGGCCTGGCGACGAAGTCGCGTTTGCCGGCGCCATGTTGATGTGCATGGGCATTGGAATGGTTCTTAGCGTGGCCTGCTATGTGCTGGAGGCGCTGAGCCTTTATACCATTGCCCAGCGGCGTGGAATTCGGAAGCCCTGGCTGGCATGGATTCCTGTAGTCAATGTGTGGATTGTGGGCAGCATTTCCGATCAGTACCAGTATGTGGTGAACCGGCGGATACAGAATCGCAGGAAGGTGCTGCTGGGGCTTGCCATTGCCTGCGGTGTGACGTTTTTGGGCTATACGGTCTGCCTGTTGGGAGTGGCAGGCCGTGCTCTGATGAATGAGGCAGACGGCTTGATGGTAGCGTGGCTGCTGTTTGCCATGCTGTTTGTTCTGGCTGCCTTTGCCATCGTTGTAACTTACACGGTGTTTGCCTTCATCAGCCTGTATTATGTTTATAAATCTTGTAATCCCGACACAGCAGTGGTCTTTTTGGTCCTCTCCATTGTGATTCCGGCGACGATGCCTTTCTTCCTGCTGGCGGACCGGAACTTGGACCGGGGGATGCCCCCCAGGCGGCAGGAGCCCCAGCCTCTGCCGGAGACTGCGCAGAATGTGGAGCCAACCGGGAAAGAACCTGCGGAAGCCTCGCCGGAGGAGCCTGAGAGCACATCTCAAGAATTGTAAAAGAATCCAGGGGATATCTCCAGCTTCGGTAGGAGATATCCCCTGGTATCGTTCAGGCCACTTTTTCAAACAGTGGCTTTTCTACCCGCTTATACAGCAGCAGGGTCAACAGGGAGACCACAGCGGCTTTCAACAGATTGAGAGGCGCCACAGAGAAGAGCACCAGCGTGGACACGGAGTGAATTTGACCGTTGATGGAGCTACCCATGGCGACGATTTGGTCCAGAGGAAGTCCAAAAAGGACGGAGAATTTGGGTAGCAGATACACAGCATTAAATAAACTGCCGAAAATGGTCATGATGACCGTGCCCAGGGCCAGACCCAGCAGGGCGGTTTTCTTGGTTTTCTTCACGTGATAACAAATAGCAGCAGGCAGAACCAGAGTGCAGCCCACCACGAAGTTGGCAAAGTCCCCTACAAAAGCGGTGGAGGTGCCTTTGGTCAGAAGCTTCAGCAGGATCTTCATACCCTCGCAAACCACGCCAGCGGAGGGGCCTAAGTAAAATGAGCACAGCAGCACAGGCAACTCGGAAAAGTCCAGCTTATAGAAGCCGGGGGCCAGGAAGGGCAGGGGAAAGTCCAAAAGATGCAGGACCGTGGCAATGGCGCTGCAAATGGCAATGAGGGTGATCCGGCGGGTGGGGGAGACTTTACGTTTGGGGGGCAGGAAGTGCTCTGCAATCCGGGCTACAGCCACCAGGGCCAGGGCAATGAGGATGCAGATTAGCAGGAACGACAGATTTTCCTTTGCGGTTTCTAGGAGCTTGCTCACAGGGTATCACCTCGTAATAAAATACGCCCGGAGAAACTCTCCGGGCGCGAAAATAAACGCACGTCAAACGGTGCGCATCTTCTTCCATCCAGACTGTACTGTCGGTGCTGGAATTTCACCAGCTCGGCGCTGCAAGCAGCGTTCGCGGACTTGCCCTGGGGCTCACCGCCGGTCGGGAATTTCACCCTGCCCTGAAGATTTCCGTATTTTGTTGGGTCGGTGACACTATACCGCAGATCGGGTGGATTGTCAAGACCTTTTTTTTCTGCTATAATGGCGACTGAAGCGATTACGGTACGCTGTAGCTTCCATGTGCTGCTTTGCATGCAGGGGCGTAATCTGCGGGAGCGGGGGGATACTATGGTCTGCGCTTTTACGGGGCATCGCCCGGAGAAGCTGCCCTGGGGCAGCCGGGAGACAGACCCCCGGTGCTGTGCGTTGAAGATTCAGCTGGACCGGGCGGTCCGGGCGGCCTGGGAGGCAGGCGCTACGACCTTCGCCTGCGGCCTGGCTCGGGGATGCGACTTTTACTTTGCTGAGGCGGTACTCCGCCTGCAGGAGCAGGCGGAGGGAATCTCCCTGGAGGCCTGGATTCCCTGCCCGGAGCAGCCCAACCGGTGGAAGGAGCCGGATCAGGCCCGCTACCGCACCCTCCTGACCCGGTGCAGCCGGGTCCATGTGGTGGAACCGGCGTATGCCCCGGGCTGCATGCTGCGCCGGAACCGGGCCATGTTGCAGGCGGCGGACTGGCTCATCAGCGTTTACGATGGCAGTGGCGGCGGGACCGGTGCAGCAGTGGCCTATGCCAACCGGCTGGGCCTGCCGGTGGAAGCAATCTGGCTGTAATCAGCCGGGCATTTCCAATCCCTGGACCACGCCATTGGCAGAGGTGTCTGTGATGTCGGCTCCGATGACCTGGTCTTTATAGACCAGCAAAGTGGCGTAGACTGGGTCGGAGGCATTGGGATAATTTTCAATTTCGTATACATAGCGAGTGGCGGTTTTGCCGGCGTACTGGGTGAGGTCGAAGCCTTGGCTCATTTGCAGGGCGTTGTACCGCTGGTAGACCTCTGTGATCTCTGAGGGAATCCGGACCTGCTGGGTCTGGACCGGGGAGTTTACCACTTCCCAACCGTAGTCTGTCAGGTACTGCACTCTGGCGTCATTGGTGGCAACGGAAACGGGCTGCTCCTGGGACGGCGCCGGGCTTTCTCCGCCGCCGCCCTTTGCCAGAATGCAGATGAGGACGATGAGGGCGGCCAGAGCGGCCAGAACCAGGATAACGCGTTTTTTATTGACTTTTGCGGTCATCATGACCATAGCGATCCCTCCAGTTGTTTTGGTGGTACATCCTATGGCCTGGACCAGGCGAATAGAACAGAGGGTGGGTACATGCTGCAAAGATTGGATAAGATATTGGCCGGCTCCGGTCTTTTGACCCGCAGTCAGGCAAAGGAAGCCCTGCGAGCGGGGCGGGTGCAGGTGGATGGAGTTCCGGCCCGGGACGGGGCGGCAAAAGTGGACCCGGAGACGGCGCAGGTGACCCTGGATGGGGCAACGGTAGCCGGAGGGACGGTGGTGCTGCTGCTCAATAAGCCTGCAGGATACGTCACCTCCACCCGGGACCCCAGGGACCCCACGGTGATGGAGCTGCTGCCGCCGGCTTACCGGCGGCGGGTGACGCCGGTGGGGCGTCTGGACAAGGATACGGAGGGGCTCCTGCTGTTTACAGACGATGGCGAGCTGGCTCACCGGCTGATTTCCCCACGATACCGGGTGCCCAAGGTGTACTATGCCCGCCACGAGGGGCAGGGGACAGAAGGGGATGTGGAAGCCTTTGCCGGGGGATTGGTGCTGGGAGACGGGACGGTGTGCCTTCCGGCCAAGCTGGAACCTCTGGGACCGGGAGAGAGCCTGGTGACAATTTGCGAGGGAAAATACCATCAGGTCCGGCGGATGCTGGCTTCCCGGGGGATGCCGGTTACCTATTTGGAGCGCCGGGCAGAAGGACAGTTGACCTTGGACGGAGTGCCCCGTGGCCATTTTCGCGTTTTGAGTCAGGCGGAGCGCCACCTGCTGTCCAGCGGCGGGGAGACGCTGTCTTTTGGTCATTTTCTTTAAAAACACCCCCTCAAGACTGGGCGAAGTGCCTGAAAATATGTGATATTCCATAAAAAACCGAGGCCGTTTTGCAATATTTTGTCAAATGGCACTTGCAAAACGTGCCAAAACGGTGTATGATATTGTTGTGATTTTGTGTTTACCGTTTGGGTGCAAGGTACAAGGAGGGCGCTGTCATGTCCAATCGGATTTTTCAGAATGTGATCGTGCAATTAAAAGACGCCACAGACCGGATTCTGGGTGTCATGGACCCGGAGGGGATTGTCATCTCCTGCAGCGACACGAGCCTCCTGGGGGAGAGATGGCCAGAGGCCGCCCTGAAGGTGGGTAGCTCTCTGGACGCCATGGTGAGCTTTGAGGGGCGGACCTTTAAGGCCATTGTGGGTAACAGCAATTACTATGAGTATGCCGTGTTTTCCAGCGGTGAGGATGAGATGGCACGAAGCATGTGCCTCATGGCCTATGTGGCCCTGAATGACGCCAAGGTTTTTTATGAGGAACGCCATGACCGGGGCACCTTTGTGAAGAACATCATCATGGATAACATCCTCCCGGGTGATATCTATATCCGCGCCAAGGAGCTGCATTTTTCCATTGACGCCCCCAGAGCCGTGTTCCTGGTCCGCCAGCTGGGCCATGGGGACGTGGCGGCGGTTGAGGTGCTCCAGAGTATTTTTTCAGACCGGCTCCAGGACTTTGTCCTGAGCATCAACGAGTCGGACATCGCCGTCGTGAAGCAGATTAGTCCCAGCACCACCTCGGAGGATCTTCTGCGCCTGGCCCAGTCCATGGAGGACCTGCTGAAGACGGAGCTGTTCATCAAAACGGTGATCGGCATTGGCACTGTGTCCAGTCATCTTCGGGAGCTGGCGGACTCTTACAAGGAGGCCCAGACTGCCATTGATGTGGGTAAGGTCTTTGATACAGAGAAGACCATCATCAACTACGAAAATCTGGGGATTGGCCGCCTGATTTACCAGCTGCCTACGACGCTGTGTGAGATTTTCCTGACTGAGGTGTTTAAGAAAAATTCCATAGACTCCCTGGACCAGGAGACTCTCTTTACCATCAATAAGTTTTTTGAGAATAATCTGAATGTGTCGGAGACCTCCCGGAAGCTGTTTGTCCACCGGAATACCCTGGTGTACCGGCTGGAGAAGATCAAAAAGCTCACAGGGCTGGACCTGCGGCAGTTCGACCACGCCATTATTTTCAAGGTTGCCCTCATGGTTCGGAAATATTTGTCTTCTCGCGACATCCATCCTGCCTGATTTCGGCAAATAATCTGGAGCAAAGGAATTATGATAGAATTTACAAATGTGGTAAAAGCATACCACACCGGTAACAAAGCCTTGAAGGGCATTTCCATGCACATTAACGATGGAGAATTTGTCTTCCTGGTGGGCCCATCCGGTTCCGGCAAATCCACCATCATCAAGCTCATCACCGGTGAAATCCAGCCGACGGAGGGAAACGTCCTGGTGAATCAATTCCACCTGGAGTCCATACGCAGCCGGGAGATCCCCTATTTGCGCAGGACGGTGGGGGTGGTCTTCCAGGATTTTCGCTTAATTGCCAATAAGACTGTTTATGAAAATATCGCGTTTGCCATGCGGGTCATCGGGGCGCGGGAGAAAGAAATCCGCAGCCGGGTGCCCTACGTCCTGGAGCTGGTCGGCCTGGAAAACAAGGGCCGCCGCCACCCTGGCGAGCTCTCCGGCGGTGAGCAGCAGCGGGTAGCCATTGCCAGAGCATTGGTGAACAATCCCTCCATGATCATTGCCGATGAACCCACCGGCAACCTGGACCCGGCCCGGTCCTATGAGATCATGCTTCTGCTGGAGGAGATCAACAACCTGGGCACCACAGTCCTAGTGGTGACCCACGAGCGGGAGCTGGTGGAGCGGTTCACCAAACGAGTGATTGCCATTGACGATGGCAAGGTAATCAGCGACGGAATGGACGGGTATTATCACTATGAAGAGCAATAATTTTGGTTATCTTTTGAAGGAGGGCGTTCGGGGCATTTTCCTCCATGGCTTTATGTCCTTTGCCGCGGTGTGCGTCACGGTTGCCTGCCTGATTATCATTGGAAGCTTCTCTATGCTTTTGTATAACCTGAACATCATGGTGGCGGAGGTGGAGCAGGACGCGGAGATACTGGTCTACATCGACGAGAACTATACGGAGGCAGAGGCCAAAAGTGTGGGTTCCAAAATTAATATGATTGAAAATGTTCACCAGGCGACCTTTGTCAGCCGGCAGCAGGCTCTGGAGGAGTTTGTGGCCAAACAGGGAAATGAAGCTGCCTTCCAGGGGATCCAGGCGGATGTTCTGCGGGACCGGTTTATTGTGACCCTGGAGGACAACAACCGGATGAAGGAAACGGTTCCCATGATTGAGGCAGTTTCCGGTGTGGACGAGGTGAATGCGCCGTACCGGGTGGCGGAGGCCTTTGCCACCGTTCAGCACATCCTGCGCATTGTTTCTGCCGCCGTGATTATCTTGCTGCTGGTGGTGTCTCTTCTCATCATTTCCAATACAGTCAAGCTGGCCATGTATGACCGCCGGGATGAGATTGCCATTATGAAGATGGTAGGCGCTACCAATGCCTTCATCCGGTTCCCCTTTGTGGTGGAAGGCTTCCTCTTGGGTATGTTTGGCGCGGCTATGGCATTCTTCCTGGAGTGGGGCTTGTACAATGCTTTGGTTAGCTGGATTGGCAAGGTGGATGCCCTGAACCTGCTGCAGTTTGTCCCATTTGCGGAACTACTTTGGCCCATGATGGGGACCTTTGGCGCTGCCGGACTGTTTGTTGGTATTTTTGGCAGCTTTACCTCCATTCGAAGATTCCTGGACGTGTAAGGCTCGTTGCAAAGGAGATCATGAAACGATGAAGCGAAAAAAACTAATCAGTATTGTGGCTGCGGGTATGGTATTTTTTCTGATCCTGACCCTAATTTTGAGCCTGATCCCGGCGACAGTCTTTGCTGCCAGCTCTTCAGAAATTCAAGAGGAGCTGAACAGCCTGGAAAGTCAGGCCCAGGAGATTCAACAGGCCAAAAACGAACTGGCTCAGCAGCAAGCCAGCAATGCCTCGGATACCCGGGACGTAGTCTCCCGAAAGAAGGACATTGATCAGGAAATCAAACTGATTCACGATGAGATTGACAATTTAAACGCCCAGATCCAAACTTATAACCAGCTGATTGCAGAAAAGCAGAAGGAACTGGACGATGCCCAGGCCCGGCAGACCGAGCTCAATCAGCAGTACCGGGTTCGTATCCGCACCATGGAGGAGAGTGGTAAAATCTCCTATTGGTCTGTCCTCTTCCGGGCCAACAGCTTTACGGATCTGCTGGACACCATTAACAAAATTTCGGAGATTGCAGCCCACGACCAGGCAATGCTGGCGGAGCTGGATCAGGTTGCCCAGGAGATTCAAACGGCGCAGGCCGAGCTTGCCCAAGAGAAGTCCGAGCTGGATGCCCAAAAAACAGCTTTGGCGGAGAGCCAGGCGGAGTTGGATGAAAAGAGCGCAGAGGCAAATGAAATTTTAGCGGAGCTTACGGCTGACGCAGCCAAGCTGGATAGCCTGTATGCCTCGTATGAGGACAAGGAAGCGGCTCTGACCGATGAAATTGCCCAGAAAGAGAAGGAATATACCGATGCCCTGGCACAGGAGGAAGAGGCCAGAAGGCAAGAAGAGGAGCGCCGCCGGCAAGAAGAGGAGGAGCGCAGAGAGGAGGAAAATAGGGGCGGAAACAGCGAAAGTGGCAGCGGAAGCAATGAGGGCGGCAGCCCGTCTTCTTCTGGCTGGCTGTACCCACTGCCTTATCGCGTCCCGGTGACCAGTGCCTATGGCTACCGGGTACACCCGGTGACCGGAGACTGGAGCTTCCACACCGGCGTGGACTTGGGCGCAGGAGAGGGCACCCCGATTTACGCCACCCGCAGCGGAACCGTTACAACGGCTACATACAGCGACGTTTACGGCAACTATGTCACCATCAACCACGGTGACGGCTATTCCAGCTTATATGGGCATATGACTCATTACGTGGTTTACGCCGGGGAATATGTCTCTCAAGGTCAAATCATCGGCTATGTGGGCAGCACCGGCTGGTCTACAGGCGCTCACCTGCATTTTACCATCTATTACAATGGTTCCACAGTGAACCCGATGGATTATATTTAACCCTGCCGCAGAGGCTGTCTCAAAGCGCTATTTTGGGACGGCCTTTGTCAGACTTTTTTAGGATGTGATCAGTATGTACTGGAAGAATCTGGATAAAATTTGGGTGATAGTAACTCATCTGGCAGCAGCATTTTTAGGCGCGTTTTTGATTTCGTTTCTTTTCGTTGACGATGTACAGTATCAGGACCAGAAGCTCTATCAATTGCTCGATATCATTGAAAATCGGTTTGTGGAAGATGCGAATACGACTACTTTGGAGGACGTTGCTGCCTATGCTATGGTAAAGGCAACGGGGGACCAGTGGAGCTATTATATTCCGGCATCCCAATATCAGGCCCATGTGGAGAGTACGGAAAATATCTATGTGGGTGTGGGAGCCACCATGGATCGCAAAGATGATGGGTCTGGCCTGGAGGTGACTGAGCTCACCGAAGGGGGCGGCGCCGCAGAGGCTGGTATTCAACTTCATGATGTACTGATCCGGGTGGACGGGAAAAGCTGTGCGGGTATCGAACTGAAAGAGGTAACACCCTGGATTCGGGGAGAGGAAGGAAGCACTGTGGTCCTCACGGTAAATCGTAACGGCCAGGAGCTGGATTTTACCGTCACCCGTAAGCGGGTTGAAATACCGGTGGCGACTTATGAGATGCTGCCCTCTGGCTATGGACTCGTCACCATTGAGAACTTTGAAGCCAGAGCGTCAGAGGAGACTTTGGAAGCCATTGATGCGCTGATGGAGCAGGGAGCGAAGGGCCTCATTTTTGACGTGCGTTTCAATCCCGGTGGGTACACCACCGAATTGGTAAAGATCTTGGACTATCTCTTGCCTGAAGGACCCTTGTTCCGAAGGGAGAGTTACGATGGTCAGACCAGTGTGGATTACTCCGATGCCCAGTGCGTGGATCTACCCATGGCCGTGCTGGCCAACGAGTCGTCCTATTCCGCTGCGGAGTTCTTTGCTGCCGCCTTGCAAGAATATGACGCGGCTGTGGTGGTGGGCGAACAAACCACTGGGAAGGGATATTATCAAAATACCTTTCGGTTAGTAGATGGCTCTGCGGTGGCCATTTCCACGGGGAAATACTTTACGCCCAAGGGAGAAAGCCTGGCTGGTGTCGGCGTTATGCCGGATGTGCCGGTCAAGCTGGATCAGGAGAGCTCCGATGCGCTCGACCAGGGGATCTTGGAGAGGGAGAAAGATCTACAGCTCCAGGCGGCAGTTGCTGCACTGGAGGAGGCTGCCTAAGGTGGCCGCCCGCTACGTTTCCCAGAGAGGGGGTCCTCGGAGGCGCCCACGCCGCTTAGTCTATGAAAGTGTCCTGCAGGTTGGGCAAAGGGCCGGTTTGGTGGTTGATTGTGTCGATTTCACAAATAGAACTTGACTGACCTGAGAAAATCTCTTATAATCACAGGCGAAACTGAAATTTGTGGATGCAAATCCGAAGAAAGGGCTCGATTTGTTATGGCGAAAGAATTCAAGCTGACCGCTGCAAGAGTCAAGGAACTGGAAGAGGAACTGAATTACCTGAAAACTACCCGGATGCAGGAGGTAGTAGAGGATATTAAAGAAGCGCGCTCCCAGGGCGACCTGTCTGAAAACAGTGAATACGACGAGGCCAGAAATGAGCAGGCAAAGCTGTTTGGCCGTATCACGGAAATTGAGGATATCCTTGCCCATGCGGTGATCATTGAAGACGAAAACGAAGCCAGTGGTCACATTGGTCTGGGCTGTACGGTGCAGATTCAGGATCTGTCTTCCGGGGAGCTTCTGGAGTTCCGAATTACAGGCTCTCAGGAGGCCAATCCTATGATGGGCAAAATGTCTGATGATTCCCCCTTTGGGCGGGCTCTTGTGGGCCATGGTCCCGGGGAAGTGGTGACTGTGGAGGCCCCTGCCGGCCGGTTTGAAGCTAAAATCCTCAGCGTGACGAGATAATACTATAGAACAGCAAGATTTGAGAGGTTATTATGGGAAAGTTTGTACCCGCATCTGAGATGTCTTTGAGCGATCAGGTCCAGATCCGCCGGGAGAAGCTGGCGCAGCTTCAGGCGGAAGGCATGGACCCCTTTGTCCAGACAAAGTTTGAGTTTGACTCTTGCAGCACAGAGATCAAGGACCATTTTGAGGCCATGGAGGGCAAAACCGTCTCCTTGGCGGGCCGTATTGTGAGCAAGCGCGGCATGGGGAAGGTCATGTTCTGTGATTTGAAGGATTATGCCGGCCGAATTCAGCTCTACGTCCGAATGGACGAAATGGAGACCCCGGAAGCTTATGACCGGTTTAAAAAAATGGATATTGGCGACATTGTGGGGGTCAAGGGGGATGTATTCCGCACCCAAAAGGGGGAGATTTCTCTCCGGGTCCACGAGGCGACCCTGCTCAGCAAGGCCCTGCTGCCCCTGCCGGAGAAGTTTCACGGCCTCACCGATCTGGAGACCCGCTACCGCCAGCGCTATGTGGACCTGATTGTCAATCCCGAAGTGCGCCGTACCTTTGAAATTCGTTCCAAATTCATTTCCTATATTCGCCGGTTCCTGGATGACCGGGGCTATATGGAAGTGGAGACCCCGGTGCTCAACACCATCTCCGGTGGCGCTACAGCCCGTCCCTTCATCACCCATCACAATACCCTGGACATCACCATGTATATGCGAATCGCCACGGAGCTGCATCTGAAGCGGCTGGTGGTAGGCGGCTTGGACCGGGTTTATGAAATTGGGCGAATTTTCCGGAACGAGGGAATGGACCCCAAGCACAATCCGGAATTTACGACTGTGGAGTTGTACCAGGCGTATGCTGACTTTCACGATATGATGGATCTGTTTGAAGCCCTGCTCTCCGGGGCGGCCAAGGAGATTCTGGGCACATATCAGATGCATTGGATGGGCGAAGACGTAGATCTGACTCCGGGGTGGCCCAGAATGACCATGGCAGAGGCTGTGCGGAAGTACTTGGGTGTGGACTTTATGTCTGTTACCACGGATGCAGAAGCGGAAGCGCTGGCTGCTTCGGTGGGCGTGGAACTGGGGCCGGAAAAGGACCACACCTGGGGCAATTTCTTGTATGAGTGCTTTGACCAGAAGGTGGAGGAGAAGCTGGTGCAGCCCACCTTTATCACCATGCACCCTGTGGATGTGTCGCCTTTGGCGAAGCGGTCCCCCAAGGACCCCAGACTGACAGAGCGCTTTGAGCTCTTCATCTGCCGCAGCGAAATGGGCAACGCCTTCTCAGAGCTGAACGATCCCATAGACCAAAAGGCCCGTTTCCAGAAGCAGGTGGAGATGCGGGAGCATGGAGACGAAGAGGCTGGTATGATGGATACAGACTATATCACAGCCCTGGAATATGGTCTGCCCCCCACAGGCGGCTTAGGCATCGGAATCGACCGGTGTGTCATGCTCCTGACCGGCCAGGATAGTGTTCGGGAGGTTATTTTGTTCCCGACGATGAAGCCCATCGGCGGAAAAGACCAGTAAAATCAAGGGCTGCCGGCAACTCAAATCTTACTTGACAACAATTTTTGTATCAATAGGAAGAATTACAGCGTAGGATGCATTGTTGTCAGGCTAACATGCAATACGGCACATGCTGTCAAGAGAACATTTTTTGAAAGAAATTTCGAAAGGTGTTCTCTTTTTTGTTGGGCAGCTTGTGCTGTGACGGGAAAATATGCAGTAGTATCAAGAGCTATGGGCAAATTATTGTTCAGCTTTATTAGAAATAGATTGCAGAGGGGGGCTTAACTGCCCTCAAAAATCAATCTCTAATAAAGCTGAACAATAATTCACCCATAACCCGTGACACTACTGAGAGATTGGAGTATAAACAAAAATGTAGGAAAATGCTTACGCCGCCCGTGAAAATCACCTCCACCGGCGAAATGGAGCAGCGGTTCCGCTGAGATGGAGCAATGGGACCGCCTGGATTGAGCAGTCCCACCGCACAGGTTGCGTATGGCCAGGGCTGAGCCGCTAAGGTGTTATCAGTGTGTCCCAGCGTCTTGTTTGGGTTCGTATAAGCTCTCCGCAGCTATCGCAAAAGGGAATCGAGCCCTCGCAGATGTCAGATTTCCTGCAGACCTTTCTGCTTGCGCATAGACTCCTGCCGCCAATTACCACGGTATAGGCATCGTGGACGCTCCGGCCGCAAATGGCATCTGCCAGAAGCGGGTCAGACAGCTTCTCTGGCCATTCCAGGATGTCAAATTGAGAACAGAAGATCGTGGAGTTTTGCTTATACCGGGACTCCACGATTTTCAATAAGTCCTTGGTTTCCGTGTTTACTTGACAGGGAGAACTTCATGTGGGGAAGGCGGCCAGTTTGATATGGGATTTGAGGCGGCTTACAGATGGAGGACCCGGTCCCGGATCTCCTGGGTTCGGCCCTGGTTCCAAAATTGGGTGCCGATATAACCGCAGGTGCGGCGGGCTACGTTCATTTTGCTCTGATCCCGGTTGCCGCACTGGGGGCAGGTCCAGACCAGCTTGCCATCGGGATCTTCTTGGATTTCAATTTCTCCGTCATAGCCACAGACCTGGCAGTAGTCGGACTTGGTGTTCAACTCAGCGTACATGATGTTTTCGTAAATGAACTGCATGACCTCCAACACGGCATCGATGTTGCTCTGCATGTTGGGGACCTCCACGTAACTGATGGCGCCGCCGGGGCTGAGGCGCTGGAACTGCGCTTCGAAGGACAGCTTGGTAAAGGCGTCGATGGGCTCAGACACGTGGACGTGGTAGGAGTTGGTAATGTAGCTTTTGTCTGTGATGCCGGGGATTTTGCCGAAGCGCTGCTGGAGGCACTTGGCGAACTTGTAAGTGGTGGATTCCAAGGGAGTGCCGTAGAGGCTGAAGTCGATGTTGTGCTCTTTCTTCCATTTGGCGCAGGCGTCGTTCATATGCTGCATGACCGACAGGGCAAAGGGGGTGGCCTCAGCGTCGGTGTGGGAGTGGCCGGTCATGTACTTTACGCACTCATACAGCCCGGCGTAGCCCAGGGAGATGGTGGAGTATCCGCCGTACAGGAGCTTGTCAATGGGCTCGCCCTTCTGGAGGCGGGCCAATGCGCCGTACTGCCACAAAATGGGCGCAGCATCGGAGAGGGTGCCCTTGAGTCGGTTGTGGCGGCACATGAGGGCCTGGTGGCACAGCTCCAGGCGCTCGTCGAAAATCTTCCAGAACTTCTCCTGATCCTTGCCCGAGGACAGGGCCACGTCCACCAGGTTGATGGTAACCACACCCTGGTTGAACCGGCCGTAGTACTTGGGCTTGCCGGTTTCATCCACATAGGGAGTCAGGAAGGAGCGGCAGCCCATGCAGGTGTAGCAGTGGCCTTCCCCGTTTTTGTCGATCTTCAGCTCCAGCATCTTCTTTTCGGAGATGTAGTCGGGGACCATCCGCTTGGCGGTGCACTGGGCGGCCAGCCGGGTCAGGTACCAGTAAGGTGTGCCCTCCCGGACGTTGTCCTCCTCCAGGACGTAAATGAGCTTGGGGAAGGCGGGGGTGATCCAGACGCCGGTTTCATTCTTGACGCCCTCGCACCGCTGCAGGAGCATTTCCTCGATGATCACCGCCAGGTCCTTCTTTTCCTGCTCGCTTTTGGCCTCGTTCAGATACATGAACACGGTGATGAAGGGGGCCTGACCGTTGGTGGTCATGAGGGTGACCACCTGATACTGAATGGTTTGGACGCCCCGGCGGATCTCCTCTCGCAGCCGCTCCTCTACCACCTGGGATATGATCTCTGGGGCGGGGGAGACGTGAAATTCCCGAAGCTCCCGCTCCACAGCGGCCCGAATCTTCTCCCGGCTCACCTGGACGAAGGGGGCCAGGTGGGTGAGGGAAATGGACTGGCCACCATATTGGTTGGAGGCTACCTGGGCGATGATCTGGGTGGCGATGTTGCAGGCAGTGGAGAAGGAGTGGGGCTTTTCAATCATGGTGCCGGAGATGACGGTGCCGTTTTGCAGCATGTCCTCCAGGTTTACCAAGTCGCAATTGTGCATGTGCTGGGCGTAATAGTCCGAGTCGTGGAAGTGGATGATGCCGGCCTCATGGGCCTCCACGATTTCTTTGGGCAGCAAAATCCGCCGGGTGATGTCTTTAGAGACCTCGCCAGCCATGTAATCCCGCTGAACGGCATTCACCGTGGGGTTTTTATTGGCGTTTTCCTGCTTGACTTCCTCGTTGTTGCTTTCGATGAGGGAGAGAATCCGGTCATCGGTGGTGTTGGACTTCCGGATGAGGCTCCGGGTGTAGCGGTAAGTGATGTATTGTTTGGCCACCTCAAAGGCACCGTGGGCCATAATGGCCTTTT
Organism: uncultured Eubacteriales bacterium; assembly: GCA_900545515.1. Lineage (GTDB taxonomy): Bacteria > Bacillota > Clostridia > Oscillospirales > Oscillospiraceae > Faecousia. Next base: position 56,272 of record UQZA01000009.1, read on the forward strand.
CTACTAGATCCTGAATTTCCTCGACGGCGGGGCTGCGGCCCATTTCCTGGCAGCTGAGGGCCACGCTTTCAGCAATCCGGTGAATCTGGGTGGCAGTCATCTGAAATTGCTCTGCCACGGCGGCATTGGCCCGGGTGATGGCGGATTCGATTTTGGAAATGTCAAAGGCGGCCTCTGCACCGTTGCGTTTGATGATCTTCATAGGGGTTTCTCCTCTCTGCTGTACCTTTGGGGGCGTTTTCCGTATGCTATGCCGGGACGAGTCCGGCCTATCGGTTCTGGTGGGTAGCGGCTTTTATTATACTACATCTTGTGCTTTTTGCAAGCCCCAAAACACAAAATTTTGTGTTTTGGGATTTTTGGAACTTTTTGTGATTTTTTTGACACAGCAGCGTTCCAGATCACCGGGAGGGAAAGATTCGGAAAAGCGTCCGGTTTTTGGGATTGGGGTTTGAATTTCAGGGGGCGTTCCAGTATAATGTGGGCAGGTACCTGCCGCATTCGGGAGGCCGGAATATCACTTTTTCAGCGAAGGAGCTTGGAATATGACACGGAGCTTTGGCACGTTGCCGGGCGGAGAGACCGCCCATCTGTACACCATATGTGGGGGTGGCCTCACTGCCGGGATTTCGGATTTTGGCGCGACCCTGGTGAGTCTGCTGGCACCGGACCGGGAGGGACATTTGGCCGATGTGGTCCTGGGCTTTGACACGGCGGGGGAATACCTGCATGGCAGCGGCTGCCTGGGTGCTACGGTGGGCCGGAACGCCAACCGGGTGGGCGGCTCCTGCCTGCCGGTGGGGGACAGAAGGGTATGCCTGACCCCCAACGAGGGACCCAACAACCTCCACAGTGGGCCGGAGTACTGGTTCCACCGGATGTGGATGGTGGACCGTCTGACGGAAAGCGCCATCACCCTGGCTCTGGAGACGCCGGAGGGAGACCAGGGCTTCCCCGGGATGGGACGGGTGGAGGTGACCTATGCCCTGGCCGAGGGGCGTTTGCGAATTACTTACCAGGGTGTTTTTGACCGGGATACAGTGTTTAATATGACCAATCACAGCTACTTTAACCTGGCGGGAGAGGAGCGGCCGGAGGCGGCCATGGAGCAGACCCTGCAGCTCCGGGCAGAGCGGTTTACGGAGGTGGATGCGGCTTCCATCCCCACGGGCCGCCTTCTGCCGGTGGCGGGAACGGCTCTGGATTTCCGCAGGCCCAAGGCCCTGAAGCTGGACCAGGAGGACCATCTGCTGGCTCCTCAGGGGGGAATTGACCACAATTTTGTCCTGGACCCAGGGGAAGGCCCTGCTGCCCGGCTGGTGTGTGAGGAGACAGGCCGGGTTCTGACGGTGTACACCGACTGCCCCGGCGTCCAGGTCTATACCGCAAACTTCCTGGAGGCCCGGGGGAAGGGCGGCAGAGTCTATGGCAAGGGCAGCGGCGTTTGTCTGGAGACCCAGTTCTACCCCGACAGCCCCAATCATCCCGGGTGGCCCAGCCCCCTGGTAAAGGCCGGGGAGCGGAAGGAATCGGTGACGGAGTTTGTCTTTGGGATTTGCTGAGACAGGCAGGAGTACGGGAGGGACTATGTTGCGACCGTAAGACTGTCGGGCAGGATCGATTGAGACGCCCCTACTTCCGTCTGCCCCCCGAGGCGGTAGGGTGCGGCATCCTTGGCACACCGGCGGCAGAACGCTCCGGGACCTGTTACGGTTCCGGCAAATCCGGACTGACTCTCAGGCCGTACGAATTCGCCTGGGGCTCCGGCAACCAGCCGGCCTCTTCTGCCGGCGCGCCCGGGAGGCCGCCCCCGTCAGTGCAAAAGGGTAAGGTCGTGCGTTTCGCCTTCAGATTTGCGGCGGTGCGGAAGGAGATGGTGTAAGAGGCCATGTAGTAGCCTTCCCACCTGGGGGCGGGGAATAGACGGCGGGTAAATGGGAATATGAAACCAAGAGGGAAATTCCGACAGGGCGTGGGGATTTTTTTGGAAAAGTCCCGTACGCCCCTTTCCCTTTTTGGAGAATTGGTATATAATGGAATTATGATGCAGGGCTATCCTGCTGCAATGAAAATAAAGGATGGAGTCTATGGAGCAAACAATCGAGCTGTTTCCCGGTGTGAGCCTCCGGGGCGTAACCACCGGGCGGTTTAAAAGCGCCTGCCTCAGCTGTAGCTTTCTCCGGCCTCTGTGCCGGTCCGAGGCGGCGAAAAATGCCCTCCTGGCCAACGTGTTGATCCAGGGTACAGATGTACACCCGGATTTGCAGAGCATTTCCCAGGCGCTGGACGGCCTGTATGGCGCAAGCCTGGGGCCTCTGGTGCGGAAGAATGGGGAAATCCAGACCTGGGGCTTCTACCTCAGCTTTTTGGAGGACCGGTTTGCCCTGGAGGGGGACCGGGTTTTGGAGCCTATGACGGAGCTGCTGGGGGAGGTGCTTCTCCGGCCCCGGCTGGTGGGGGGCGCCTTGGATCCGGACTATGTGGAGCGGGAGAAGGAAAACCTCATCAGCACCATAGAGACCTCCCTCAATGACAAGCGGGTCTACGCCGGGCAGCAGATGCTCCGGGCCATGTGCCGGGACGACGGCTTCGGCGTCCCCCGGCTGGGAGAGCCGGAGGATGTGGCGGCCATAACTCCCGGGGAGCTGTACCGACATTACCGGCAGGTTTTGGGCACCTCCCAGGTGGAGCTGTTTTATGCCGGCAGCGCCCCCCTGGAGGCGGTGGCGGAGCTGCTGCGCCGGGCGCTGCAGGAGCTGCCACGCCAGACCCCGGAGCCTCTGCCCTTTGCCTCCATGGGCAGGCGGGGGGAGCCCCAGTATTTGGAAGAAACCATGGACTTAACACAGGGAAAGCTATCTATGGGTTTCACCACAGGCATTACCACCCGGGACGCCGGTTTTCCGGCACTGATGGTCCTGAACGCCCTGTTTGGCGGGGACCTGACCAGCAAGCTGTTTCTCCACGTGCGGGAGAAGCTGTCCCTGTGCTATTATGCGTCCTCTTCCGTCTATGGATCCAAGGGCATCCTCACCGTGTCCTCCGGTATTGACACCTGCAACTACCAGCGGACCAAGGAGGAGATCCTCCGGCAGCTGGCTGCCTGCCAGGCCGGAGAGATCACCCAGGAGGAGCTGAAGGCAGCTCAGGAGGCCATTTGCTCCAGCCTGCGCACCATTCCTGACGCCCCGGGACGGATGGAGGACTTCGCCCTGTTCCGTCTGCTGAGCGGGTTCCCCCTGGACCGGACGGGCTACCGGGACGCCGTCCGAGCAGTCACCGTGGCTGACGCCGCCTGGGCGGCCAGACAGGTGGAGCTGGACACCATCTTTTTCCTGAAGGGGGCCAAGGTATGAAGGAACAGCGTTATCCCCAGCTGGACGAACGGGCGGTGACAGCCACCCTGCCCAACGGACTACCCGTATGCGTGGTGCCAAAGCCGGGGTTTGCCAAAAAGTGCGCTTATTTTGTCACCAATTACGGTTCCATGGATACCAAATTCACCTGGATGGGCCGGGCTTATGATACCCCGGCGGGGGTGGCCCATTACCTGGAGCACAAGATGTTTGAGATGCCGGACCGGGACGTGATGCAGGAGTTTTCCGCCCTGGGCGCCAATCCCAACGCCTTTACCAGTTATAACATGACGGCCTACTACTTCACCTGTACGGAGCATTTTGAGGCCTGCCTGGAGCTGCTGCTCACCTTTGTCTCCACCCCCTATTTCACCGAGGAATCTGTGGAGCGGGAGCGGGGGATTATCGCCCAGGAGATCCGGATGTATGAGGACAGCGCGGACAGCCAGGTTTATGAGGACCTGTTTGCCGCCATGTACCGCCACCATCCCGTCCGGGTGCCCATTGCCGGGACTGTGGAGAGCATTGGGGCCATTACACCGGAGATTCTCCGGAGCTGCTATGATGCCTTTTACCATCCCGCCAACATGATGCTCTGCGTGGTGGGGGATGTGGACCCGGCCCAGGTGGTGGCGGCGGCGGAGCGGATTTTGCCTCAGGAGCGCCGCCCTCTTCCGGTGCGGGACTACGGGCCGCCGGAGGAGCCGGGGTGCTGCACCTCCGGTACCTGCCGGCAGATGGATGTGGCCATGCCCACCTTCCAGATGGGCTTCAAGTGCCCCTGGCCCGGCTTTGGACCGGCAGGCGCCCGCCAGGAGCTGGTGGGAGACCTGGCGGCGGAGGCCCTGATGGGGGAGTCCTCCCGACTGTATCTGGAGCTGTACCAGGCGGGGCTCATCGACTCCTCCTTTGCTGCCGGATATGAAGACATGCCCGGAGTGGCCCTCCTCAGCTGTGGCGGAGACAGCCGGAATCCAGAGGCCGTCCGGGACGCCATTTGCGCCGGGGCGCGCCGGTTGGCTGCCGAGGGGGTGGAGGAGGAGCTGTTCCACCGGCTGAAGCGGTCCGCCCTGGGCCGCCGGGTCCGGGCTCTGGATAGCTTTGACAGCACCTGCTTCCGCCTGTGCCAGGCCCATTTTTCCGGCACGGACTTCTGGACCTTCCCGGCGGAATACGACGCCGTCACCAAGGAGGAAGTGGAAGCATTTCTGCGGCAGACTGTGCGAGAGGACCTTTGCGCCATTTCCGTGGTTCTGCCGCGCCAGCAGGAGGTATGACAATGCTCACATATACAGAAATTTCCTTCCCAGGTCTGGGGATTTCTCTAAATCCCTCCACAGGGATTACCCTGGGCAGCTTCAGCATCCGTTGGTATGGCTTGGTGATTGCCCTGGGGCTGTGCCTGGCGGTGCTGTATGCCTGCCGCCGGAGCCGCCAGTTCGGCTTCCGGGAAGATGACGTCATTGATGGGGTCCTGTGGGTGACTCCCTTCGCAATTCTCTGCGCCCGGGCCTATTACTGCGCCTTCTCCTGGGAGCAGTATGCCGCCAACCCCATCTCCTGCCTGTATATCTGGGAGGGGGGCTTGGCCATTTATGGCGGTGTTATTGGGGCAGTCCTTGGCTGCCTGGTGTACTGCCGGGTGAAGAAGCTGAATGTATTTGCCCTGCTGGATCTGGTCTGCCTGGGCTTTCTCATCGGCCAGTGCATCGGCCGGTGGGGCAATTTCTTTAACCGGGAGGCCTTTGGGGAAGAAACGAGCAGCTTTCTGCGCATGGGCCTGTACAACCCGGTTACGGGCCAGACGTCCTATGTCCACCCCACCTTTCTGTATGAATCGCTGTGGAATCTGGTGGGCTTCCTGCTTCTGCATTTCCTGTCCAAGGGCCGGAAGTACGACGGCCAGACGGCTTTGCAGTATATGGCCTGGTACGGAGCGGGCCGGGCGGTGATTGAGGGCCTGCGCACCGACAGCTTATACATTCCCGGCACCAGCCTGCGGGTGAGCCAGATTTTGGCGGCGGTGGGCTGTGTGGTGGCGCTGGTCATTCTGGCGGTGCAGGCTGTGCGGAAGCACGATCCAAGCGGCCTCTTTGTGAACCGGGTGGCGGTTGGGCAAGCTCCGGAGGAACCATCGGAGGAGCAACCGGGGGAAGTGCCGGTTGAGGAGAAAAAAAGCCTGAAGGACCGGTTCCAGACCTGGCTCAGAACATAAACTTTTTGTAAAAAAACGGAACCTATGTCACCGGACGGGCCGGAATTGTGTTATAATACAAGGAGAAACCTGAACCGGAAGGAGATACTGCCATGAGCCATTTTGATGAATTCTGGAACCGGGCCGCCAGTGCAGCCCAGACCGCCGCCTCGGCCACGAAGCGGGCGGCAAATTCCGCCAAGCTCTCCATTGCCATTGCTGCAGAGGAGGAGAAGGTCAAGTCCGCTTACCAGGCCATAGGCAAGCTGTATTATCAGGACCAAATTGCCGCCGCCACACCATCCGGACCGGCCTATGATGAGCAGATCTGCCGGATCGATGCCGCCCTTCAGCGCATTGGGGAGCTTCGCAGCCAGCGGGACGTGACCCCACCCCCTGCCGGTTATGGAGAGGACAGCGATTTTGTCGATTTGGTAGAATAGTTTGGGTGCGGGCAGACCTGCTGCCGGGGCTAGGAAATGCCTGTAGCAGCAGGCCTGCCTGTTCGCCGCATTGGAAAGAACGTGCGTGCAGCGTCCAGTGGCGGGACTGCATGGGCAGTATGAAAGTAAAAAAGCTGTGCCATGGGTATGCCTGTCTGCAACAGGTGGACAGGCTGCTCTTTTTTGGCAAAATGGCACAGAATCATGCTTTCTTTTTTAAGGGACATCGTGTATAATGAACGGGAAACCCGGCGCAGATTTGGCCGGGAACATAAAACGAAAGGTTGGAGCTTGATGAACGCATTTTTGCCGGCAAACATTCTGATTCCCCAGGTGGATTCTATGGAGAAATGGGCAGTGATCGCCTGTGACCAGTTTACCTCTGACCCCGCTTACTGGGCCCGCGTGGCCGAAACCGCAGGGGACGCCCCCTCTACTCTGCGCCTGATTCTGCCGGAAGCAGAGCTGGGGACTCCTCAGGAGGCAGCTCATACAGAGGAGATCAACCGGACCATGGAGGCCTATCTGGCCAACGGCTTGTTCCGGACTTATGAAAATTCGTTTGTCTATGTGGAACGGACGCTCCAAAATGGCTCTGTCCGCAAGGGCCTGGTGGGCATGGTGGACCTGGAGGCTTATGACTACAACCCCGGCTCCACCTCTGCCGTCCGTGCCACGGAGCGGACGGTGACGGAGCGTATCCCCCCCCGCCAGCGGGTCCGGCGGAACGCCAGCCTGGAGCTGCCCCATATTCTGCTGCTGTGTGACGACGACCGGAAGGTGCTGCTGGAGCCCGTCGGGGCCAAGAAGGAGAGCTTGACGAAGCTGTACGATTTTGACCTCATGGAGGGCGGCGGCCACATTACTGGCTACCTGGTCTCTGGTGAGGAGGCGGCGGCCTTTGAAGACCGTCTGACCGCCTATACCGCCGCCTGCCCGGAGAAATACCAGGATCTGCCCGGCGCGTCCCTGGTTTTTGCTGTGGGCGACGGCAACCACTCCCTGGCCACGGCCAAGAGCTGCTACGAAGAGCTGAAGGCCAAAAATCCCGGGGTGGATCTGTCGAACCACCCCGCCCGGTATGCCCTGGTGGAGCTGGAGAACATCCACGACGAGGCTCAGCAGTTTGAGCCCATTCACCGGGTTGTGGTGGAAACTGACCCCGAGGCCCTGTTGGCTGCACTGGAGCCCTGGTGCGCACCAGATGGCTATCCCATCACCTGGTATGCTGGGGAGAAAACCGGCACGGTGTACCTGGACCGGAGCCGCAGCCAGCTGGAGGTGGGCGTCCTGCAGCAATTCCTGGATGAATATCTGGCGGCCCATCCCGGGAAGATTGATTACATCCACGGCGATGAGGACCTGAAGAACCTGGCCCGTCAGGACCGGGCCATTGGCTTCCTGCTTCCTGCGATGGCCAAGAGCCAGCTGTTCCGGGGCGTGGTGGCCGACGGCGTTCTGCCTCGGAAGACCTTCTCCATGGGCCACGCCCGAGAGAAGAGATATTACCTGGAAGGAAGAACCATTAAGTGAGTGTGACACTGCGCGAAGGCGCGTTTGCCAAAATCAATTTGACACTGGATGTGCTGGGCAAGCGGCCCGATGGTTACCATGACATTCAGTCTGTGATGCAGACCATCTCCATCCGGGATGATGTGGAGGTGGAGGTGGGCACGGCAAAGCCCTGGACCCTCTCCTGTGACAAAGAGGACGTACCTCAGGACAGCAGCAACCTGGCCTGGAAGGCGGCGGAGATGTTCTGCCGGGCGGCCAAACGGGACCCGGAGGGCGTGGCCATCCGAATCACCAAGCGCATTCCCACCCAGGCGGGCCTGGGCGGCGGCAGCGCCGATGCCGCTGCAGTCCTGCGGGCTTTGAACCGGCACTATGACTATCCTTTTTCCATCTATGCTCTGGCAGAGCTGGGGGCAGAGGTGGGAAGCGACGTGCCCTTCTGCACCCTGGGAGGCACGGTGCTGTGCCAAGGACGGGGAGAGCGGCTGCGGAAGCTGCCGGATTTGCCGGAGACCCTGTTCGTGGTGTGCAAACCGGACTTTCCTGTGTCAACCCCTGAGCTGTACCGGCGGTTGGATGAGACCGCCATTGCCCGGCGGCCGGATCACACCGCCATGGAGGCGGCCATTGTCCAGGGGGATGTGGGCGCCATAGCCGGGCAGCTGTGCAACGTCTTTGAGCCGGTGGTGACGGAAAAGCACCTGGAGCTCAATTATATCAAGTCTCTGATGAATTCCTATGGGGCTTTGGGCTTTGCCATGTCTGGGTCTGGCCCGTCGGTGTATGCCATCGCGCCCTCTTTTGAGTATGCTGCGGTAATCTGCACCATGCTGAAGGACAACTATCCCCAGGTTTTCATTGCCAAAACTGTATAATTTTTGAGGTTACCGTCCATACTGTGAGAAATTACGGATGGACGGTGACTTTTTATGGCGCGGTTTTGGAGACGGTTGGGAATTTTGGCCCTGGCGGCGGGAGCTCTCACCTGGGGGGCGGGCCTCCTGCGGGACAGCAAGGCACTGGAGGAAAATTTGGTCCGCCTCCATGTGGTAGCCAATTCCGACTCTCAGGAGGACCAGGACCTGAAGCTCCAGGTGCGGGATGCCATTGTAGCGCAGCTAAACGGTGTGATGGAAGAGCTGGACTCTGCCCAGGAGGCCAAGGAGTTTCTGGCAGAACATCTGGGGGAATTGGAGGACACGGCTAACCGGGTGCTGCAGCAGGCCGGTTCCCATCTAAAAGCTCAGGTGAGCTTGGCCCTGGAGGAATTTCCCACCCGGGTGTATGACACCTTCCAGCTTCCTGCCGGGCTCTATGAAGCGCTGCGGGTTACCATCGGGGAAGGAGCGGGGCACAACTGGTGGTGTGTGGTATTCCCCACCTTGTGTGTCCCCGCTTCCTCAGAGGGCTTCCAGGAAACGGCAGAGGCCTCCGGTCTCTCCAGCCAGCTGGCCGGAACCCTCACTCGGGAGGAAGGGGAATACGAAATTCGTTTTCAGTTCCTGGATTGGCTGGGGCAGGTCAAAAATTGGCTTCATTCGTGATTTTCGACTGCCCAAAGCCGTGTGCAGTCAGGACGCATTCCCCGGAAATCAGACTCTACAGGGGATTTGCACCAATACAGAAATGAGGTGAACCCATGCTTCAGTTGATGTTGGGAACCAATTGGCGGACCAACCGGGACCGGATTCTGGACCTGTTGGCTCAGGATGTGAGCAGGAAGGCAGGAGGCCGGATTTTGCTGGTTCCGGAGCAGGCCTCCCACGACTATGAGCGCCGTCTCTGCGCCAGGGCCGGGGATACGGCCAGCCGGTATGGGGAGGTGCTGAGCTTCACCCGCCTGGCTGGCCGTGTGTTTGCCCAGATGGGGGGCGGAGCGGAGCCGGTTCTGGACGGCGGTGGGCGACTGCTGGCCATGGCGGCGGCGGTGGAGCAGCTGCGGCCCCGGCTGAAGGCCTACGCAGCCGTAGGAACCAGGCCGGAATTTCTCTCGGCTCTGGTGACTGCGGTGGACGAGTTTAAAAGCTGCTGTGTGACCCGGGAGGCCTTACAGGCAGCTGCCCGGCAGTCGGAGGGCATCCTGGCGGAGAAGCTGGAGGAGCTGTCGCTTCTTCTGGAGGCCTACGACGGGATTTGTGCAGGCTTTGGCCAGGACCCCAGAGACCGGATGACCAAGCTGCTGGAGCAGATGGAAGCGGGGAGTTTTGCCCGGGAGCATGTGTTTTACATAGACGGATTTTCTGACTTCACCGCCCAGGAGCTGGCTGTTTTGGCCCATCTCATTGAGGAGTCTCCCTCTGTGACGGTGAGCCTGGTCTGCGATGGGCCAGGCTCCCAGACCCCGGGGATGGAGCTGGCCGGGGAGACGGCGGGAACGCTGCTGCGCCTGGCGTCCCAGGCCGGGATTCCGGCCCAGGAGCAGGGTCTCCGGGATCCGGATGTAGGAACGCCCTGGGGTAACATGCGCCGGACGCTCCTGTGGGGGCCCTTGGAGCCCATCCCGGGCCTGGCGGATTACGCCCGGGCTGCCCGTCTGGAGACGGTGCGGCAGGAATGCGTGTTTGTGGCGGCGGAGCTTCGCCGCAGAGCCCGGGCCGGGGTGCGGTACCGGGATATGGCCCTGGTGTGCGGGGATTTCCCACGGTATGAGCCGGTTTTGCGCCAGGTTTTGGGCCGGTACGGGGTTCCCGCCTACTTTGCCGGATCTCAGGATATTCTTCTGAAGCCCGCCCCCAACGCGGTGCTCACCGCTCTGGAGGCAGTGGTAGAGGGCTTGGACCGGGAGCCGGTGCTGCGGTATCTGAAATCTGCCCTCTCTCCCCTGGACCCGGCGGCCTGTGACCGGTTGGAGAACTATGTCATTACCTGGGGCCTGGGCGGAAAAGCCTGGAGGGAGCCCTTTGACCGGCATCCCCGGGGACTGGGACTGCCCTGGGAGCTGGAAGACGAGGCCGCCCTGGAGGACCTGAACCGGAGCCGGGAGACCGGGGTGCTGCCCTTGGTGCGGATGCAAACGACCATGGCAGGGGCGCGGAACACCCTGGAGCAGCTGGAGGCCCTGTATGCCTTTCTGGAGGAGATCCGGGCGCCTCAGCGTCTGGAGGACCTGGCGACTGCCTTTGAGGCAGCAGGAGACCGCCGGGGCACCCAGGAGCAGGAGCAGCTCTGGGATATTCTGGTGGGGGCTATGGAGCAGATGGGGGCCCTTTTGGGGGAGACGGTCCGGGATCTGGACGGATTCACCCGGCTGTTCCGTCTGCTCCTGAGCCAGTACCAGGTGGGAACCATCCCCCAGACTCTGGACAGCGTTATGGTGGGCGGCGTGGCTGCCATGCGGCGGCAGGAGGCCCAATATGTATACCTCCTGGGGGCTCAGGAGGGATTCCTGCCCCAGGCAGGGACGGGAGGCATGGTCCTTACGGAGCCGGAGCGGAAAACGCTGATGGATTTGGGCCTGCCCCTCACGGCGGACCTGTACCGGCAGCTGGAGCAGGAAACGGCGGGGATTTATGCCGTGGCAGGGGGCGCCACCCGGTTCCTTTGCCTCACCTGCGGCGCAGGGCAACCGGCTGCCGTCTTTCGGCGGTTGGCACAGATGCTGGGCCGGGAGGCGGAGCCGGAGCATCTTCCACCGGAGGACCGGATTGCCGACATTTGGGATGCCGGGGCCCGGCTGGCAGGCCAGAGCCAGGTCCCTTCAGAGGTGGAGGAGGCCTGGCGGCAGGTTCGGGCAGGAGCCGGGTATACGCTGGGCGTTTTGACGCCAGAGACGGTCCGGGGGCTTTACGGGGAGCGGCTACGGCTTTCCGCTTCTCAGGTGGATAAAGCCGCCTCCTGCCGGTTTGCCTACTTCATGCGCTATGGCCTCAGGGCCAGGGAGCGAAAAGAAATTACGGTAGACCCGGCAGAGTTTGGGACATTTGTGCACTACATTCTGGAGCATACGGCCCGGGATGTCTGCGAAGCCGGGGGCTTTTCCAGGGTGAGCTTGGAGCGGACCCAGGAGCTGGCCATGGAGTATGCCGGCCGGTATCGGCGGGAGTACTTTGCCGGCCTGGGAGAGCGGACCAGCCGCCAGGACTATCTTCTGGAACGGAACCTCCAGGAGCTCCGGGCCGTGGTCCGGGAATTGTGGGAGGAGCTGGCCCAGTCCCGGTTCCAACCGGCGGGCTTCGAGGTCCAGTTTGGCCCCGGTGGGGCCATGCCCCCGGTGGAGATCCCAGGCGGAGCCATGCCGGCCCAGCTCCGGGGCTTTGTGGACCGGCTGGATCTGTATGAGCGGGACGGGCAGACCTATGTTCGGGTGGTGGATTACAAAACCGGTCGGAAGGACTTTGACTACTGCGATGTGCTGAACGGCCTGGGGCTGCAGATGCTTCTGTATCTCTTTGCCCTGGAGGACCATGGCAGGGCTTACTTGGGGGTCAGTGCGGAAGCTGCAGGCGTTCTGTACTTTCCGGCCCGGGCGGCGGTGCTGCCGGTGGAGGGGCCTGTAGAGCCCCAGGAAGCCCGGCTTTTGCGGCAGAAGGAGGCCCGGCGGAAGGGTCTGCTGCTTCTTGACGAGGATGTGCTGCAGGCTATGGACGGGAGCGAGGAGTCCCGGTTCCTGCCGGTGAAGCGAGGGAAAACCGGAGCGCTTACCGGGGATTTGGCCACGGGACAGCAGCTGGATCAGCTAAAGAGCTATGTATTTCGTCTTCTGGCCCGTCTGGTGGACGGCATTGCAGGAGGCCAGGTGGAGCCAAACCCCTACAGCAGGGGCAATCACAACGCCTGCCGCTACTGTGAATATGCCAGCGCCTGCCACCTGGACCTGTGGGGCCAGCCCCGGTCCTACCGGGCGGTGAGCGCAGAGGAGTTCTGGGAGCAGGTGGAACAGGAGGGAACGCGCCATGACTGAAACCTTGACAAAAGCCCAGAAGGCTGCAGTGGAGGACCGGGGGGGGCCCCTTTTGGTGGCGGCGGCTGCCGGATCCGGCAAAACCAAGGTATTGGTAGACCGGCTGATGGGTTACCTCTGCCAGGACCGGGACCCGGCTAATGTGGATGAATTCCTGATCATCACCTATACCAAGGCCGCTGCCTCAGAGCTCCGGGGGAAAATCGGGGCGAAGCTGACGGAGGTGCTGGCTGCAAATCCAGGAAACCGGCACTTGCAGCGCCAGGTGCAGCGGCTATATTTGGCGAAAATTTCCACGGTTCATTCCTTTTGCGGAGATCTGCTGCGGGAGTACGCCTTTGCTCTGGAGCTGCCCGGGGATTTTCGGGTGGCGGATGAGACGGAGTGCCATAGCCTGCGGCAGCGGGCTATGGAGGAAATTTTGGAGGCAGCCTATGAGAACATCTCTGGGAGTCCCCAGCTCCAGGCCTTTGTGGATACCCAGGGCTTTGGCCGGGACGACCATGCGGTGCCGGAGATTGTGGCGGCTGTCTATGAGGCAGCCCGGTGCCATCTCCGGCCGGATGCCTGGCTGGAGAGCTGTTTGAAGGGGCAGGAGGAGGCCCGGGATGCAGGCCAGACCACCTGGGGCAAATATCTGATGGACCGGCTCCAGGCATATCTGGCGGACCAGGAGGAGCTGCTCCGCCGTGCGCTGCAGCTGGCATGGACCCAGGAGGACCTGGGACCCAAATATGGCCCCACCCTAGAGGAAAATCTCCGACAGCTGGAGTCTTTACGGGCTTGCCGCACCTGGGAGGAGGTCCGCACTCACCAGATCACAGATTTTGGCCGCCTGGCAGCTGTGCGCAAGCCTCGGGACCCGGATTTGGCCGAGAGGATCAAGGCTTTGCGCAAGGCCTGCTGGGAAGGGGTCAAAGCTCGCCAGGCCCCCTTTGCGGTGGATTCCCAGAGACTGTTGGCTGACCTGGACCAGTCCCATCTGGCCCTGCAGGGTCTGGTGCAGCTGGTTCGGGACTTCGCAAGGGTCTATGAGGGGGAAAAACGCCGCCGCCGGGTGCTGGATTTCGGGGACCTGGAGCACCGGACCCTGGAGCTGCTTCTGGGGAAGCTGGGTGACAGCCCGACCCGGGCCGCCGGGGAAATTGGGCGGCGGTTCCGGGAAGTGATGGTGGATGAATATCAGGATACCAACGAGGTCCAGGACCGGATCTTTGAGACACTCACCCGAGAGCGGGGCAACTGCTTCCTGGTGGGAGATGTAAAGCAGTCCATTTATCGGTTCCGTCTGGCGGACCCGGGAATTTTCCTGGAGAAATACCGGGAATTTGTTCCGGCCGGGGAGGCAGAGCCGGGGCAGGGGCGGAAAATTCTCTTGTCGGAGAATTTTCGGTCCGGCGGTGAAATTCTGGAGGCGGCCAACCACGTATTTCGGTGCACCATGTCCGCTTCTGTGGGCGGATTGGAGTATGGGGAGGCGGAAGCCCTGCGGGAGGGGATCCCCCACCGTCCCCTTCCTCAGAGTGCGGTGGAGCTCCACGGCATCCAGCTGACGCCAGGGCCGGGGGGAGAGGCGGCGGTGAAATATGAGGCCGAAGCCCAATTTGTGGCGGAACGAATTGAGGCCCTTTTGGGGGAGCCGGCCATGATCCGCCAGGGGGAGGACCTGCGTCCGGTTCGACCCGGGGATATTGTCATCCTGCTCCGTTCCCCAGGCAGCTGCGCCGGGTATTACCGCAGGGCTCTGGAGGCCCGTGGCATTCCGGTGTCTGCGGGAGCAGGGGGCAGCGTTTTGGACACCGGCGAGGCGGCGGTGCTCCGGTCATTTCTCCAGGTTCTGGACAATCCGCTCCAGGACATTCCTCTGGAGGCGGTTTTGGCCAGCCCGGTGTTCCGATTTACGGCGGATCACCTGGGGAGCATCCGGGCGGCCTGCCCGGAGGGCGCGCTGTTTGAGGCCCTGACCCGGGCAGGGGAGACAGGAGATACACAGGCGGGAGCATTCCTGGACCTGGTCCAATCCCTCCGCCAGGCTGCCCGGCTGGAGAATCTGACCCGGCTCCTGGAGGAGATTTACGCCAGGACCCATATGGAGGCGGTGTTTGCTGCCATGGACGGCGGGGAAAAGCGCCGCCGAAATCTGGAATTTCTCTATGAAACTGCCGCTTCCTTTGAGCAGGGGGGGCGGAAAGATCTGGCGCAGTTTCTGGCTTTTTTGGATACGGCTGCCCAGGGGGGACTCCAGCCGGAGGAAGCGGGGGGTGTGCCAGAGGCAGTGAGCATCCTGAGCATCCATAAATCCAAGGGCCTGGAATATCCGGTGGTGTTTCTCAGTAACCTCTCTGCTGCCTTTAACCGGGAGGATCTGCGCTCCAATGTGCTGGTGGACGCCCAACTGGGCATTGGATGCAGCGCCCTGGATCGGGAGAACCGGTGCCGGTATCCCACCTTGGCCAAGCGGGCCATTGCCCAGAGGATTCAGGAGGAGAACACCTCCGAGGAGCTGCGGGTGCTGTATGTAGCCATGACCCGGGCCAAGGACATGCTGATTATGACCTACGCCTCCCGGTATCTCACCAAACGGCTGGAGGCCATTGCCAGGCAGGTGACCCTGGGAAGCAACACTGCGCTGTCCCAGGAGGCGGACTGCCTGGGGCACTGGATTCTCATGGCCGCTATGGTGCGTACCGAGGCAGGGGAGCTTTTTGCCCAGGCAGGGCAGCCGGAGGAGACAGTGGTGAGGGGGAGCCCCTGGAGGATCCGGTTCCATCAGCGGGGTCCGGTACAGGAGCTTGAGGCGCCGGTGCTTCAGACTCCAGACAGGGAGCTGGAGCCGCTGCCGGACGTGCAGACGCTGTTGTCCTTCCAGTATCCCCACCAGTCTGCCGTTCAGGCTCCCTCCAAGGTGACTGCCACCCAGCTGAAGGGCCGGGAGCTGGACCGGGAGGCGGCGGAGCAGGCGATGCAGCCTCTGTTGGCAAGCACGCGCCGTTGGCGGCAGCCCGCCTTTCTGACCCAGCGCCCCCTGGAAGGCCGGGAGATCGGCACGGCCACCCATTTGGCCATGCAATTCCTCCGCTACGAGGCCTGCGGAAGCCAGGCGGGAGTGGAGGCGGAGCTAAGCCGGCTGCTGGCGGAAGGCTTCCTGACAGCCCGCCAGGCCCGGGCAGTGAACCGCCAGTGGATTGGGGACTTCTTCCGGACAGAGCTGGGACAGCGGCTGCAAAGGGGCCAGGATGTGCTGCGGGAGTTTAAGTTCTCGATTTTGGCAGATGGCAGGATCCTGCAAGAGGACCTGACCGGTGAGAAGCTGCTGCTGCAGGGTGTGGTGGATTGCTGCTTCATGGAGGAAGACGGGATCACCGTTCTGGACTTCAAAACGGACCGGGTCCGACCTGGGGGCGAGGCGGCCGCGGCCGCCCGCTATGGCGGACAGATCCAAACTTATGGGCAGGCGCTAAGCCGGATTTTTGGCAAGCCGGTGAAGAAGCTGCTGCTGTATTTTTTCCAAACTGGCAAGCTCCAGGAGGTTCCCTGGAGTAAAGCATAAAAAAGAAGATTGATTTGAGCGGGTATTGACTTTTCAGCCTGATTGCTTTATAATCGAAACGGGTCGAGAAAGAAAATGGCGCATTCATAAATGGAACAGCAACCCCCTGAGCAGGGATGCGGGTGCGGCGCGCTGTCCAGATATCAGCAATCCCCAAAAATAATAGGAGGCACATATTATGAAAAAACGTATTACCTGTATGCTCCTCGTTCTGTGCATGGTTTTGGCTGCGGTTCCCACAGCGCTGGCCGGCCAGGCGGTGGAGGATCAACTTGACTTCTCTCTGCTGAAAAAGCACCAAGCCAACGAGACGCAGACTCTGCAGGTCGAGTCTGTGCAGAAGCTGCAGGAAGAGGCCGTGGAACCGATGGACGCTAGAGCTTCTGGTTATGCGACATATGTACCACATTCCTCCAGCTTGGAACAGTACCGGATGGTAGGCGATAAAATGCATTTGGAGGCCATTGCTTACGTACCGGATGCGTCTGTCAAGCAGGATTGGAATCTGGAGTTGTATGCCGGAGCGGAACCTACCGAGAAGGGCTATGTTGGAAGCAGTTGGGGTACTTTTGACTCTGGAGCTGGCTACTATACCATTTCCATCGATGTAGATCCTGCAAAGCTGAAGGCTGGAACGTACACGGTGGTGTATTTTAGCAGCTATGACATCAGCGATGATGAGTTCCAGGTGGTTGAGGATACTGTGGTTTTGCATCATGTATATGTGACGAAAAACGCGGTACTCATGACACGGAGCTTCTTTGCCGATGCCGGTCAGTCGGATTATCCGGAAGTGACAAAGATTTGTGTCGCCCGTGGTTTCCAGGATGTAACCAACTATTTTCTGCGGTTTGGGCCGGAGAATACCACTGACAACCGTTTTGCGAGTTTTACAACCTCCAACTCGGATATGCTGGAGGTGGATGACTTTGCTGGCTTCCTGACGCTGAATGCAAAGCAGTACGGTGTAGCAACAGTGTCTGTGGGCAATATTCGCAAGGACTTTACAATTTCTGTGGAAATTTGTACAGACGACAAGGGCCACGACTACAACAAAGAGGTAGTGAATCCCCAGCCCACGTGCACAGAGGAAGGACGTTCCAGCATTGTGTGCACAAAATGTGGCCACGTGAAGTCCAGCAGCACCATCCCTGCTCTGGGCCATGCCTGGGACGACGGTCGGATCACCAAGGAAGAGACCGAGGAAGCCTGGGGAGAGAAGCTCTACACCTGCACCCGCTGCGGCGAGACCAAGACGGCTCCCTACCACACCTGCCCCGGCGCCATCTTTACCGACATGCCGAAGGATGACAACTGGTCTCACAAGGGCATTGACTACTGCCTGAAGAACAAGCTGATGAACGGCATGGAAAACAACCGCTTCCAGCCCTTTACTAACACCACACGTGCCCAGATTGTCACGGTTCTGTGGCGGATGGCTGGCTCTCCCGAGCCTGAATCTGCGGCTCCCTTTGCGGATCTGAAGCAGGGCTCTTTCTACGAGAAGGCTGTGGCATGGGGCCATGAGCAGGGGATTGTCAACGGCATCACAGAGACGGAATTCTATCCCAACAGTTCTGTGACCCGGGAGCAGATGGCTGCGTTCTTCTACCGGTATGCGGAGAACATTCTGAAGGCAGACGTCTCTGCCCGAAAGGAGATTGAGTCCTTCCCGGACTATGATAAGACTGCTGGCTATTCTAAGGAATGCCTGTCCTGGGCCTATTCTGTGGGTCTCATCAACGGTGTGAGCAACGGTTCGGTGACTTATCTCCAGCCCAAGAGCGGCGCGACTCGTGCGCAGATTTCCACGGTTCTGATGCGTTTCTGCGAGAACATTGTCCCTGCAGCTCCAGAGACTCCTGAAGCTTAATTCCTCTGATTTTATATGGGACACTTCCCATATGCGAGGCAAATCAATGCCGGCCAATTCCTGGAAGGGAGTTGGCCGGTTTCCCTTGGGCTGTTCTTTTTCTGCGGCAATCGGCGAATTAAGAAAGAATTAAGGGTCTTCTGCATTGATTCTTAATGAGATTTCCGCTATTCTATCTCCAACGAGACAAGAAGTACATGGGAGGAAATGTCCGAAGGAGGTTCCTATGGAAGACTGGATAGAGGCCTTAAGCCTAATTTTGAAAATTTTCACGGCGTATACGGCTGTGATCAGCATTTTTTTCCTGCTGCCCCGGCGGAAAATACCCAGGGCGGAGGCCCGGACCCGGTTTGCGGTCCTATTGGCGGCCCGGAATGAAGAAGCTGTGATTGGACGGACGGTACAGCAGCTTCTGGATCAGCACTATCCCCGGGAGCTCTTTGATGTTTATGTCATCCCCAACAACTGCACCGATGATACGGAGGGTGTTGCCCGGCGGGCTGGTGCGCAGATTTTGCCTTGTCTTGGGACGGTGCGGAACAAGGGCGACGCTTTACACGGCGCATTTGCGGCTCTGAAGCAGGCAGGGTACGATGCTTACTGCGTATTTGATGCAGACAACTTGGTGGACCCGGATTTCCTGGCTCGGATGAATGACGCTTTCTGTGCAGGAGCCCAGGCCGCTAAGGGGAAACAGACGGCCATGAACCCTCACGACGCCTGGATTTCCGGCTGCTACGATTTGTATTTTGAGAACTTCAACCTGCTGTACAACCGTCCCAGGGGAAACCTGGGGCTGTCTGCCAAGCTGGTAGGCACCGGATTTGCAGTGAGCCAAGCTCTGATGGACCGCTTGGGCGGTTGGAACACCGAGACCATGGCGGAGGATGCAGAGTTTGCCGCGCAGTGCGCCATGGCAGGGGTCAGGGTCTGGTGGGTTCCGGATGCGCTCACTTACGATGAGGAGCCTGTGACCTTCCGGCAATCCCTGGTCCAGCGCCGCCGGTGGTGCAGCGGCGTCATGTCCGTAGCGGGACGTTATCTGCCCCGGCTGTGGCGGCGGGTTCCCTCCCGGAACTTCTTTTACTGCTTGGACTTCGCCGTGTTTCTCTCTATGCCTATGGTCCAGGTGCTGGCTTTGCTGCCTGGGCTTTGGGCGGTGGCACAGGCGGTACTTCTGGAAAATTGGCTGGCCTTGGCGTTGAGCTTGGCGTCCTTCTGGGGCGGCATGACCTTGACGGCACTGGCCCTGGCCTTGGCGGGACGGCGAAAACTGCGCCCTCTGTGGAAGTCCATTTTGCTCTATCCATTGTTCACTGCTTCCTGGTATCCCCTACATATTCTGGCCGTTTTCCGGAAGACCAAGGTTTGGAAGCCCATTGCCCACCGTGGTCAGACGGCCCGGCAGCTGGAGAGCTCGGTGCGGTAAGCGACCGGGGCTGGGGAGAAAGGAGGGCTTACTATGACCATGGGAGAGCGGCTGCGCCGGGCCAGGGAAGAGGCGGGGCTGTCTCAGCGGCAGGTCTGCGGAGACCAGATCACCCGAAACCAGCTGTCCCAGCTGGAGCATGACCGGGTAGGGCCTTCAGTGGAGACCCTGCGGTATTTGGCCGGGCAGCTGGGTAGGCCGGTGTCCTACTTTTTGGATGAGACGCCCTCTAATTTGCTGGCGCTGCAAGAGGCCCGAATCCGTGCAGATCCGGGTGAGGCGCTCCGTGCATTGGAAGGTTACCAACCGGACGGATCGGCATATGACGATCTTGCGGCCCTTCTAGAGTCCATCCTGTGCCTGGCGGCATCGGATCAGGCGGCTGCAGAGGGCAGACTCCCCTATGCCAAAAGCTTGGCCGCCCGGGGACGGGAAGCCTTGACCCGGTGCGCCTTTCCGGCCGGAGACCTGGTTCAGGGGGCTCTTCTGCGGGAGGCGGAGCTGGCTGGGGGACCGGATTTCCTCCCGGCTGCAAAGGCGTGGGTCCGGGACCGGGAGACTGTGCTGCTGGCTCGGCTCAGCCTGGCTCAGGACTGTCCGGCCCGGGCCTTGGCCCTGCTGGAGGGAGTTCCAGACCAGTCCCTGCTCCAGGGGCAGGCTCTTTACCGCTTGGGCCGATATCAGGAGGCATTGGAGCTTCTGCGCTGTGCAGAGGTTCAGGCAACGCCGGAAGAGGCTCCTCCTATCTGGCAGCTGCTGGAGGCCTGCTGCCGGGAGTCTGGCGATTACCGGGGCGCTTATGAATACGCCGCCAAGCTCCGCCCACCGGCGGGGCCCTGATCTGCTCAAGGTGGGGCAGCATGCTTCATATCCACTGTGTTTTCATCCATCTCCCGGGGCTTGCATCCCCGGGAGATTATTTGTATAATAAAAGAATCAAGAAAAGCGGAGGCACTGCCATGGGGCGCTATCGAATTATGATTGTAGATGATGAGCAGGAGGTCCGGCAGGCCATGATTCGGAAGCTGGACTGGGAGGCTTTGGGCTTCCAGGTGGTACTGGAAGCGGAAAACGGACAGGACGCCTTGGAGAAGGCGGAGTCTGTGCCTTTGGATGTGGTACTCACAGATATTAAAATGCCGTTTATGGATGGCTTTACCATGGGCAAACACCTGATGCGGACCCACCCCGGCGTGAAGCTGATTATTTTCTCCGGCTTTGACGAATTTCAGTATGCCAAGGAGGCCATTAAGCTCAATGTGGTGGAGTATATTCTGAAGCCGGTGAATGCCCAGGAACTGACCCAGATTTTTACCCGGGTGCGGGAATCTTTGGATGAAGAAATCGCTCAGCGGCGAAACATCGCCCGGTTGACAGCTGCCTATGAACAGAGCCTTCCCCTGTTGCGGGAGCAGTACCTGAGCGCCCTCATTGGAGGCAATCTGACGAGGGAGGAGGCGGAGGTGGGGGCAGCCCGGTTTGAACCTGCTTTTCGGGACGATCCCTACCAGGCGGTGGTCATGTTCCATATGGAGACCCATCCCACGGATCAGCCGGCTGTGGCGGCGGAGCTGCTGCCGGTGTCTTTGCAGCAGCTGGTGACGGACCGGCTTCTGGGACTGTGCCACTTGGAGACCATTTTGAATCCTCCGAACCTCATTGCCATCACAGGATGGAGTGCGGACCCATCAGAAAGCCTCATAGGCTTGGCGGAGGAGCTCTGTGCTCAGGTTCTCCGAGCCTTGGGTACCACGGTGACTGTGGGGGTGGGGCGGGCTTGCCGGAATTTTATGGAGCTGCCCGGCTCCCGGCGGGATAGCTTAGCGGCGGTGGAATACAAAGCCATTGCAGGGGAAGGCCGGGCCTATTACTACGGGGATCTGCAAAGCGTGGAGTGGGAGCCCTTTGACTGGGACCGGCGGCGGGAGGAACGGTTCCTCTTTGCCATCAAATATGGAACCCAGGAGCAGATTGACGCGGCTCTGGAGGAGCTTATGAGCCGTCTGGACGGGTTGCAGCCGGGGGACTGGAGCTATGCGGCCGGTTTGGCCGGCATTGCGGGCTTTGTGTTCCGCACTGCGCAGCGGTATGAAACGGAAACACCCCGGGACGGCATTCTCTGGAGCCGCCTTCTGGACCGCAATTGTCCATTGGAGAAGGCCAAGGAGATGCTATTGAATTTGAGCTTGCAAATTAGGGCCAGCCTTGCCCAACGGCGCAACAGCGGAGCCAAGAATCTGGCGGAGGCCGCAAAGCAGTACATTCAGGCAAATTATCAAAATCCGGACCTCTCGGTGGAAACCATTTGCTCGGAGCTGCATATTAGCCAGTCCTATTTTTCCAATCTGTTTAAGCAGGAGACGGGAAAAAGCTGCATTCAGTATCTCACCTCCGTGCGCATGGACCGAGCTGTGGAGCTTCTACGGACCACCGATGACCGGACATATCTGGTGGCTCAGAAGGTGGGATACGACGATGCCAATTACTTCAGCTACGTATTCAAGAAGCAGTTTGGCATCTCACCGACCCAATTCAGGAAGTGATCCATATGGCCAAAAAGTTGACAGACCGCGTGGAAGCTTGGAGGGGCAGGGCGTCCATTCGGTATACCATGTTCCTCTCCTTCACAGCCAGCGCCATCATAGCCGTTTTCCTCACAGGAATTACCCTGTACCTCCGCTTTTCCTCTCAGCTGAATACCGCCATTCAGGCGGAAAATCAAATGGTCATGGAGCAGGTGGAACAGTCGCTTAGCACGTACTTGCGGGATATGCTAGGCCTGGCGGACTCCTGTAGCTACAATGTGGTGAAAGGTCGGAATGTGCAAAATGAAGATTTGACGGGGGAGCTGATGCTGCTCTACGATACCTACTCGGAATATGTGGATAGCATTGCGGTCTTCGATCCACAAGGGAATTTGGTGGCCACGGCGCCGGCAGGGTTGTTGAGCAAAGACGCTACGCCTCAAGAGGAACCATGGTTTTCCTGCGCTGTGGAAAAGCCGGAAAATCTCCATTTCTCCCAGCCTCAGGTGCAGCATGTTTTTTCCAACGGTGGGAGCTACCGATGGGTGGTGCCTCTGTCTTCGGCTGTGGAGCTCACCCGGGGAAAAAGCACCCAGACCGGCGTCCTGTTGATCCAGCTACGTTACAGTGCTCTGACAGAGCTCTTTAGCCATGTGAGCCTTGGAAGCAACGGCTACGTCTATTTGACAGACTCTGACGGTTGTCTGCTGTACCATCCTTTTTTGCAGCGTATGGATGGGAAGCAGGAGACTGCCTACCGTGTGCTTGCTGAGAAAGGGGACGGGGCCTATGAGGAGGTCATAGAAGGGCGGCGCTGTGCCGTCCTGGTGCGAACGGCCGGATACACCGGCTGGCGGATTCTGGGGGTGGTGTCTCAGACGGGTATCACCTTTGATAGCGCCCGGGAGATTCTTCTGGTTCTGGTGATTTTCTCCGCCTTTTTTCTGCTGCTCACAGTAGCCAATTTCTTCCTCTCCCGACAATTGACGGATCCCATCCGGCAGCTGGAGGTCTCTGTCCGCCAGGTGGAGGGGGACGGGGAAGCTCTCATTTACGTAGGTGGCGCCTTGGAGACCCGCCAGTTAGGTGAATCGGTGCAGAAAATGGTCTGGCAGATGCAGTGCCTGGCGCAGGAGGCTGCGGCGGAGCATGAGGCCAAGCGAAAGACAGAGCTCAACGCCCTTCAGGCCCAGATCAATCCCCATTTTTTGTACAATACCTTGGACATCATTGTCTGGATGGTAGAAAATGAACAGCCCACTGAGGCAGTGCGCCTGGTCACGGCACTGGCCCGGTTTTTCCGCATTAGTCTTTCCGGAGGGCGGAACGTCATTCCGGTTCGGGACGAGCTGGAGCATGTGCGGAACTACCTGGTCATTCAGGAAATGCGCTATAAGAACAAATTTCACTATCAGATTCACGCCGAGGATGAGACCCTGGGACTTTCTACCATCAAGCTGATGATCCAACCCATTGTGGAAAACGCCATCTGCCACGGGATGGAATTTATGGATGAAACCGGCCTCATTACCATTGACGCAGCAATTCAGGATGGGGATCTGGTGATTGCTGTGAAGGACAACGGATTGGGCATGACGGAGGAACAGGTGGCCCGGCTGTTGGACCCCAATGCGCCTCCGGAAGCTGCCCCCCGGGCGAAGAAGGGCTCTGGCGTGGGGTTACAGAATGTTCAGAGTCGAATCCGACTGTACTTTGGGCCGGGCTATGGCCTTACCATTGAAAGCGAGCCAGACTTGGGAACCAAGGTGACCTTCCGCCTTCCGGCGATTCCCTATGGAGAGATGGAGGATTTATGAGCAGGCAGGAAAAAACCATTTTGACAGTATTTGCCCTGGCACTGGTGCTTTCTCTGCTGGCGCTCCTGTTGTGGCAGGAGACCGGCTCCGATGAGCCGGAGATTCTGCACCTTTCTGTGCTCTTGGATGGCTCTGAGGAGACAGCTTGGCGGAATTTTCGCCGGGGAGCAGATGCAGCGGCGGTGGAATACAATGTGGACTTGCGCTATGTTTACCGCTATGAGAACCCAGGTCAGGTGGGCCAGCTACAGGCCATGGAGGCGGAGCTGGCCTCCGGGGCGGAGGCTGTGGCAGTGGCTCCGTTGGATGCAGAGGCTTTGACAGAGTATCTCCGGAATCATTCTGTGCTCCAACCGGTGGTAGCAATGGGGTCTGAGGTTCATGATGAGGCGATTGCTGGCTGTGTGGCGGTGGACAGCCGGGCCCAGGCCAGCCTTCTGGCCTGGGCCATTGTGGATAGCGGTGCGAGGCACTGCCGGATTTACCTCCGCACAGGCTGCGGAGAGCTGGACCGGCAGCGGCTGGAGGGGCTTACGGAGGCCCTGGAGGAGGCCAGGGTGGTGACGGACACCGCTATTTTGGGGTCAGGTTCTTTAGACTGGGAGCCAGGTATAGCAGCGGTGGCTTTGGACGCCGGTACTTTGGCGGCCTTGGCCGAAAAGCTACCGGAGGAAGCCCCTCTGTACGGAATGGGTGTCAGCGGCTCGGTGCTGGAGCTTTTGGAAGCCGGCCGTATTTGCGCCTTGGCGGCGGTGAATGAATATGACCTGGGATACCTGACCTTATCCGCTGCTGCTGGCCTTGTGTCCGGCCGCTATCAACCTCCAGAGCTGCTAACGCCATTTCTGGTGACAGGAGAGGAAATGTTTGATCCTCCGTATGCCGCGCAGCTGGTTCCCATGGGGTAAACGATTGGAACTTAAGAAAGGAATGAAAGAGATGAACAAGCGGCTTTGGGCGCTTTTGACCGCTCTGGCGCTGCTTTTGCCCGGATGTGGAGGAGGCGGAGGGGAGAATCGGCCGGAGATCCGGGTGGGCCTGGCGCTTTATAAAGAGGACGATACGTTCATTGAGGCCATTACCGAAGGAATTCATCGGGCGGCAGCGGAGAGCAGCCGGGAGGGGACCTGGCGGGCGTCTATTTCCGTGGCTGACGCCGAGGGCAGTCAGATCTCCCAGAACCAACAGATTGAGCGTTTTTTGTCCTTGGGATATGATGTGCTGTGTGTCAATTTGGTGGACCGGACCAACGCGGCGCCCATCATAGATAAAGCCATGGAGGCCGACATCCCCATTGTTTTTTTTAATCGGGAACCGGTACCGGAGGATATGGAGAAATGGGACCGGCTGTGCTACGTGGGTTCTGATGCCCGGCAGTCGGCAGAACTGGAGGCGCAAATCATTCTGGACCTTTGGGAGCGGGAGCCGCAGGCGTTGGATCGGAATGGGGACGGGGTGATCCAATATATTATGATGGAGGGAGAACGCCGCCATCAGGATACGGTGATCCGCACAGAGGGAACCATTCAGGCGCTCCGGGACGGAGGCCTGGAGTTGGAACGGCTGGACAGCGGCATTGCCAACTGGGACAGGACCCAGGCCCAAGCCCTGATGGCCGGGTACCTTGACCAGTATGGTGGACAGGTCGAGCTGGTTATCTGCAACAATGATGACATGGCCTTGGGGGTTGCCGACGCGGTGGAGGAGGCCAATTTGGATTTTCACAACATTGTGGGGATCGACGGCACAGCTGCCGGAGCAACCGCAGTGTCCCAAGGAAAGCTCCTGGGAACCGTGGCCATGCAGCCCGAGATCCATGGCAGAACGGTTTTCCGTCTGGCCATGGAACTGGCCTCTGGAAAAACAGTGTCAGAGATGGAAGAGCTGGGCCCGGACCGGTCTGTTCGCGTCCCCATGGAAATTTTATCTCGTTCTAATCGTAAGGAGGAAATGAAGTATGAAACTCTTATTCATTAATGGAAGTCCTCACAAGGACGGCTGTACAGCCGCCGCTCTGAGGGAGGTAAGCAGAACTCTGGAGGAGCTGGGTATTGAGACCGAGACCCACTGGGTGGGCAACAAGCCGGTGCCAGGCTGCATCGCCTGCGGCAGCTGCAAAAAGACTGGGGCATGCATATATGATGACGGTGTCAACGAGCTCCTGGCCAGATCCCATGAGTGGGACGGCCTGGTGGTGGGTTCTCCTGTGTATTATGGCTGCGCCTCTGGCCAGTTGCTCAGTTTCCTGGACCGTCTGTTCTACGCTGCCGGGGGCCGACTGGCAGGCAAGGCGGCTGCCGCTGTAGTTTCCTGCCGCCGGGGAGGGGCCTCAGCGGCGTTCCAGCAGCTCAATATGTTTTTCGGTATGAACAACATGGTGGTGGCCACCAGCCAGTATTGGAACCAGGTGCATGGCAACACGCCTCAAGAGGTGGCCCAGGATCAGGAGGGCCTGCAAACCATGCGCACCCTGGCCCGAAACCTGGCCTGGATTCTTCGTTGCCGTCAGGCTGCTGCCATCCCGGCGCCAGAGCGGGAGCCCTGGACGCCCACCAACTTCATCCGGTAAAATGAACAGACAAAAAACCGAGAAGGGTTGTCCCAAAACGAACTTTGAGACAATTCCCTCTCGGTTTTTTCATATCAGGCGCTATTGAAAGGAGAACACGGCAAAGACGCCGGTTCCTACCAGGGTCATGATGATGCCTGCAATGGCAACGCCGGACAGGACCGCCAGGACAGTGGGCTTGAACTCCATATCCAGAAAGCTGGCCGCCAGGGTGCCCGTCCAGGCGCCAGTGCCGGGGACAGGAATGGCCACAAACAGCATGAGAGCCAAGAACAGCCCCCGGCCGGCCTTGGCCTTCAGCTTTTCTCCGCCCCGGTGGCCCTTCACCAGGCACCACTGGAAAAAGGGGCCGATTACTCGTTTATTTGCCCCCCAGGTTAAGACTTTTCGAGCGAACAGATGAATGAAGGGTACAGGCAGCATGTTGCCCAGTATGCAGACAATGTAGGAGGGGAGCATGGGCAGCCCCAATCCCGGTGCAAGCAGCACCGCCCCCCGCAGCTCAATCATGGGGACCATGGAAACCAGAAAGACAAGCAGATATTTTTGGAACATAGTATAAATTCCGTCCTATGATTAGAGATTAACATATTACCGATGGAAAGCCAAAAAGAACAAGGCCAACGTACCGGGGCCGGAGTGGGTCCCAATGATGGGACAGGTGTAGGCAATGTAGATGCTGCGGGTGCCAAAACGGCGGCGGACTTCTTCTGCCACCCACTGGGCATCTTCCAGACAATCACCGTGGCCAATGAAAACAGTCTGGTTTTCTGGGTGAATGGCGGTTTGCTCCATTTTGTCCACCAGCGCCCGGAGGGAAGCCCGGCGGCCCCGTGCCTTGGAGACATTCACCAGATGGCCGGCATCGTCCACGTGTAAAACCGGTTTGATGGAGAGCATGGAGCCCATCACTGCCGTGGCGGCAGAAATACGGCCGCCGCGCTTTAGGAACATCAGATCGTCTACGGTGAACCAGTGGGCCAAATGGAGCTTGTTTTCTTCCACCCAATCCCGGGTTTCCTCCAAGCTGGCGCCTTCTTGCCGCCGGAGAGCGGCATGATAGACCAGCAATGCCTGGCCGCCAGAGGGGGCCAAGGTGTCTACCACATAGAGCTTCCGGTCTGGAAACTGGGCACGCAACTCTTCTGCGGCCAGGAGGCTATTTTGATAGGTGCTGGACAGGCCGGAGGAAAAGACCAGAAGCAGCACATCCTGCCCCCCGGCCAGGATTGGCGTTAGGTACTCAACATACTGCCCCGGATTGATGGCAGAGGTGGTGGCCATCTCGCCGTCTCGCAGGCGGCGGTAGAAGGTTTTGGCGTCCATTTGCCGGTAGCCGGCATCATGCTGGTAGGATACTCCACTCATGGTGAACTCCATGGGGATCATGTGAATGTCCAGTTTGACCGACAGCTCCTCCAGAAGCTCTGCGGCAGTATCCGTTACAATGGCAAAATCAGACACAGCAGATTCTCCTTTGTCATCATGTGGAAGGTTCGATATCAGTCTACCCGCAGATGGGGGAAATGTCAAGTAAAATCGGAAGTGATCTCAGGGCGGAAAAAGGAGATGCGGCTGCCCGGATGCAGGTAAAGAAAATGCTGCTGCCTGGTGGTGTTTACGCGGTTTTTTCCGTGTCTTTTTTGAAATTCGCCAGGCTTTCCCCTTTTTGGCCCGAAGCTTGTCCTCATCCGGCGGATTTTGGGTTACGGTTGCATAGAGATTATGTCAAATTCCGTTTGCATAGAAAATAGAAACAAAATGTTAACAGACTGTAACCAGAGGGGGAGAAATCTCCACATTACGCCAGACTTTTCCCTGTGAACTTCTGTGGATAACCCTGTGGAGAATGTGCAAAACTCATGTGTACCCAGGTGGATATCCACATTATTGTCAACCGAAACCGGGGGAATATACGGGAAATATGGGTGGAGCTGTCGAATTCTGGGGGGTGGAGACAAAGTTTTCCACAGGAGGAGCAAATACCTGCTTCCATCTGTGGCATACTAAGGGAAACAAGCAAGGAGGCGGCGCGATGAAGGAGATCTGGACAAAGGGGCTGAAGATTCCCCGGTTTCCCCAGCTGGACGGGGATACGTCCACGGAGATTTTGGTCATAGGCGGGGGAATGGCAGGAGTTTTATGTGCCCGGGAGCTGCAGTCCCGGGGGGTCGAGTGTCTTTTGGTGGAGGGCAGAACCGTGGGGAGCGGCATCACCAGTGGAACGACGGCAGTGCTCAGCACCCTTCATGATCCTTTGTGTCAGGATCTGGCGGCCCGGTTTGGCCAGGAGGTTGCCCGACTGTATGTTCTGGCCAACTGGGAGGCTTTGGAGAAATACAGAACCCTGGCCCAGCGGTATGCTTGCAGCTGGGAGGAGCGGCCCCATTACCGCTATGCCATGACCCAGGCCCAGGCAGAGCGCCTGAAGGTGGAGGCGGAGTTGCTGGGCAGCCTGGGATTTGCCGCAGCGTACCACAAGGAGACGCCCCTGCCTTTTCCTGTGGCCGGGGCGCTGTATCTGCCGGGTATGGCCCAATTTCATCCGCTGCAATTTTTATATGGTCTGGCTTCCGGGCTGAACATTCGAGAGAATACACCGGTCCTGGGAATCTCCAATGGGGCGGCCTTTACGGAGCGGGGCAGAATCCTGGCCCGGAAGATCATTGTTGCCACCCACTTTCCCCTGGGCCGTTTTCGGGGGCTCTATTTTATGAAGCTCTATCAGCGCAGGTCCTATGTGATTGCCCTGGAGGGCGGGCCGGATGTGGAAGGGACCTATGCCGGGATGGGAGCCAGTGGCATCTCCCTGCGCAATGCCGGAAACCTGCTGTTTCTCAGCGGTGGCAGGCATCGCACTGGCGGGAAAGGCAGCTGGGAGACGGTGCGGAGCTTTGCCGCCCGTCATTTCCCGGAGCTGCCGGAGGGGTATGCCTGGGCCAACCAGGACTGCATGACCCTGGACGGATTGCCCTACGTAGGGCTCTTCAGCCCCCATACGCCGGACCTGTATGTGGCCACTGGCTTCGGCGCATGGGGCATGACCAATTCCATGGCGGCGGCGACCTTGCTGGCGGACCTGGTGCAGGGGAAGAAAAGTCCCTATGCCTCTGTATATACCCCCTCCCGCTCTATGCTGCGGCCCCAGCTGCTTTCCAATCTGGGCCACACGGTGAGCAATTTCCTTCGCTTAACCCCCAAACGGTGCTCCCACATGGGCTGTGCCCTCAAGTGGAACCCGGCGGAGCACAGCTGGGACTGTCCCTGCCACGGGTCCCGGTTTACGGCAGACGGCTCGGTCCTGGACGGACCGGCTCAGAGCCGTGTGGATCTGAGTTGAGGGGAAGGACGGTATTTCCCATTTGCAGTGGTTCCACAATTCCAGGTGGCGCGACGGGGCCGTGAGGGATGGAAATGGAGAAATATAACCGGTTGATAAGAAGTTCTGCTCGAAAAGAAACATGCGGCTTCCTGATCGAGCCCACCTATCGGTCTGCCAGATATCCCCGTTCTGCATCCGACCGTCTGGCGGCGGCCACCAGGAATTATGGAGTCACCTGCCACCGGCAGGTGAGAGGATCCTGCAGTTCTGCTGAAATGGCGCTATGCGCCTACCCCGGGGGAAGCCAGGCCCCTTCCGTTACACCAGCTCCACCCGATAAACTTCCATCCAGTGGTTCACCTGGAGCATGTAGGCGATGGTCTGAGCTGTGTTCATCAGCTGACCGTACCAGGGCCAGGGGTACTGGGCGGTGAGAAGATCCTCCAGGGCGTGGCGATTGGCGATTTGGAAAATGGGGGCGCTGCCCTCGTCCAAAAGGGCGCGGAGCCGTCGGGAGACCTCCTCCAGGTAGGCGGGATTGTGGGTTTTGGGGTAGGGACTTTTTTTCCTCCACAGAACCTCCGGGGGGAGGAAGTCCTCCATGGCTTTTCTCAGGAGCCCCTTCTCCATTCCTTCCAGGTCTTTGAAGGACCAGGGAATCCCATAGAGGTATTCGGCAATCCGGTAATCGCAGAAGGGAACCCGCACCTCCAGGCCGGACCACATGCTCATCCGGTCCTTCCGGTCCAGGAGGGTCTGCATGAACCACCGGAAGTTCAGGTTCACCATTTCCTTCATCCGCCGTTCCTCCTTGCTCTGGCCCGGCAGCACATCGCTGGCCCGGCAGGTGGCCTCATACCGGCGGAATACATAGGCCTCCGGGTCCAGGACGGCCCGATAGCCATCGGTCAGGAAGGAGCTGCGCCAGGCAGTGGACTGGGCCCAGGGGAAGCCAGCCCGTTCCCGCACCTCCGGGTCCCGGTACCAGGGATAGCCGCCAAAAATCTCATCGGCGCACTCACCAGACAGAGCCACGGTGGCGGTTTCTTTCATCTTCCGGCACAAAAGCAGGAGCGAGGTGTCCACATCCGCCATACCGGGCAGATCCCGGGCCTCTACCGCCTCGTAGAGGGCGTCGGCCAGTTCCTGGGTGTCCAGGATGACCCAGTGGTGTTGGGAATCCAGATACTGGGTCATGATTTGGATGAACTCCGGGTCGCTGTTGGGTTGGAATTTTCCGGCGTGGAAGTATTTGGCGTTGTCCTTGTAATCTACGGAGAAGGTGTGGAGCTTCCGGCCCTGCCGGGCCTCCTCCCGGGCGGCTACAGAGGAAATGAGGCTGGAATCCAGCCCGCCAGAGAGGAAGGTGCAGATGGGCACATCGGAGACCAGCTGCCGCCGGATGGCGTCCGTCACCAAAGCGCGGACCCGCTCCAGGGTTTGGGGCAGGGAATCTATATGTTCCCGGTCCTCTAGGCGCCAGTACCGGCGCAGACGCATGTCCTGACCGTCAAAGTAGCCGCAGCACCCCGGCTCCACCTCCCGGATGCCACGGAAGACGCCGCAGCCTGGAGTCCGGCCAGGCCCCAGGAGCATCACCTCCGCCACGCCTTGGGCGTCCACCTGAGCCGGGACCGACGGGTGGGCCAGGAGGGTCTTCAGCTCGGAGGCGAAGAGAAGCTGACCTCCCCGAACGGTGTAGAAGAGGGGCTTGACGCCGATCCGGTCCCGAGCCAGAAACAGCCGCTCTGGCTCCTCCTCCCAGACGGCAAAGGCAAAGATGCCATTGAACCGCTCCACACAGCCGTCGCCCCATTGGGCATAAGCGTGGAGGACTACCTCGGTGTCCGAATGGCCCAGGAAAGTATGCCCCTCCAAAACCAGCAGGCGGCGCAGCTCCTCCGTGTTATAGAGCTCGCCGTTGTATACCATGTGGTAGTGGACGCCCTTGTGGAGCAGCTCCATGGGCTGCCTTCCGCCCTCCAAATCCACCACAGCCAGGCGGGCGTGGAGGAGGCTGAGTCCCTTCCCCTGGAAGATGCCCCACTGGTCCGGTCCACGCCGTGTCATTGTCTTCAGCATCGACTCCAGGACCTCCCGGTTTTCCCCGGTGGAGCCCAAAATGCCTGCAATTGCGCACATAATCATCACAACCCCTTTCAAGCACGCTATAGTCTATTCCGTGTCCCCGGTTCTGTGAACGGTGGAATTTACCAGGGATATCTTTTTTTCCATGGGGCAGCCTAAGCCTGGGTGATGTAATGATGAAAAACAGCAAGGATTTATTGGGCTCCGTGGTCAAGACGGCGCAAATGGGAAAGACCGGCCTGGAGTGTGTGCTTCAAGCGCCTCTGCGGCCCTCCCTCCGGGAGAATCTGGAGCAACAGGCGGCGGTCTATGAGCAGATTGCCCAGGAGGCTCTGAGTCTGGCTGCGGGGCGGAACTGGCAGGTGGAGCAGCTGGGCCCGGTGGCCAGAACCTGCTCCCGCATGGTCTCCCGGGCGCGGATGGGCGGGGGCAATTCTGACTCCAAGGCGGCTGCCATGGTGATGCAGGGTAGCACCCGGGGTCTCATCAAGGGACTGCAAAATCTCCACCAGTTTCCCTACCAGGACACAGCCGTGAGCACCCTGGCCCAGCGGCTGCTGGATTTGGAAAGCGAATCTCTGGGGCAGATGCGGGCTTATCTGTAAGGGTACGGCTGCTTCCGATCTGCAGGGGCGGACAGACTGGTCAATGTCGCGAACTTCAGGCTAAACTCACGACCTGCTGATTTCCCCCTGGCGCGGAAGCGCCCTGCCTGCCTCCCAGGGCGGTAGGGTGCGGCCTCCTGGAAGCACCGGCGGTAGAATGTTCGGGGATCTGCCACGCTTCGGCAAATCCGGGCCGGCTCTCAGGCTGGTACGAATTTGCCTGGGCCGGGAGCCACGGCCGGTCTCTTCTGCCGGTGTGTCCGGGAGGCCGCACCCTACGGAGCTTCACACAGCTGGTGGTTTGCACATCCCCTGTGGCGTTTTACGGCGTCTAAATCTTTATTTAAAAGAAATCTTTCCAAATATTATATAGTGTTAATGAGAAGTTTTA
>UQZA01000010.1 GCA_900545515.1 uncultured Eubacteriales bacterium
TCGACAGCAGCATAAAACCAATATACATGCAAGGATAGTACTCTATTGGTCGTTGAATTTCTTGGCCACAAATTGCACACGCTACAACATCCGACATCTGCTTCCCTGTATATGTACTTGTGTTTTTAATGTACCAAAAAAACATTCTAGAATAAGTTTTTTCAGGCGCCTGATTGTGATTGCAATTTTTATACATAAAATACCCCTCCTGGTATATGACCTACTCGCATCTTATGTTTATCTTATTGGAATCCCAACCATCTTCAGAGCTACGTTTATTTTTGGTATGGCATCACCCCCGCAAAAGACAGTTTTGCTTTTTCTCTGTCTCTTGCGGGGGTAGCATACCAAACTAGTCATTCTACAGCAAGCAAAACCCCAGCCGAACGCATTACTCCAATGTAGGCGTGCAGACTGTGAAGCCATCCGACCATAGAAGCAGCAGCTTTCCACCTGTTAAGGGAAGGATTCGAAGAAGCTGTGCCCCATCTAGATTCTGCTGAGTCAGATCTATGTACACAATTAACTCCTCCCCATCCGTCCGGCATATCTGGTTTTCCCGGAGAAGGTAGCCATAGGAGTCGTCCCAACTGCACAATCCCGCCAAACCGGAAAATGATGTTCCCTCCTCCGGCGCAGCCACTTCCCGCAGGTTGGGAGAAACCGGATAGAGGAACGAGATCTCAACCTCCCCCTCATGAGAGGCCAGCGCTACCAGCATTTGGCCTTTCAGCTTCAGCAGTCCCGTTGCGGACCAGTTCTCCGGTAGAGATACCTGCTGTCCATCTACATACAACTGCCCCGCTGTCACCAGGTACAGCGTCTGGCCCACGGCGGCCATTTGACAATTCGGCTCACCTTGTACCGTAAATTTTTCCTCCCCGTTTTGGCGCACCGAAAATCCGGTTTCCGCCTGACCCTCATAAGTGAAGCACGCCTTTCCCTCCCGCAGCAGGGCCTTGGCCTCCGGCGCGGCACTCTGCCGGGACAGCACTTGGAAGGAAGCATCTAAGGCAATCTCCTGCATGACGTCGTTCTCCTGAGCCAGCAGCAGGTAGCCGTTCTCCCCTGCCGTAATGTCCAAGCAGGTCATCCCATCCATAGGATAAAATCGGGTTGCAAATGACATCGGCGTTTCCAGTATTACTTCGGTCAGCCGCTCCGGCATGCTGGCCTCCGTTCTCCGGTCACAGCCGACTAACAGGAGAACCCCACAGAGTATCACAAGCGCCTTCGCCCAAATAAAACCATGTCCTCTCTTCATACATCCAACCCCCAGTTCATTTTCAATTGCCCTGCCGGAGGCCCGGCAGGGCGGGATATGCCATACGGGTCGCATTCTCTGCCGGGGGTGCGGACCTACCTAAGCGTTAGCCGGAGGTCTACACTGTGACAAAGTCAAAACGAATCGCCTTTACCGGACAATCACCAGTCTGGCGTTTCCCGGCGTGCTGTACGTGCTGGCGCGGACGCTACACTGGATGTAGCCGGGACTCTCCAGGCGATATCCGGCGCCAA
Organism: uncultured Eubacteriales bacterium; assembly: GCA_900545515.1. Lineage (GTDB taxonomy): Bacteria > Bacillota > Clostridia > Oscillospirales > Oscillospiraceae > Faecousia. Next base: position 1,519 of record UQZA01000010.1, read on the forward strand.
GGGGAATCTGGGAGGCATAGCCCAAGGACTTGCCTGTGGATCCGTTGGCGTAACCCAGATTATAGGTTGCGCTGTTCTGCAGATAGGTCGCATAGGTATACAGGCTCTTGCCCAAGGTGGGAAGTGTGAGAAACGGCTTTGTGAGCACGCCATCTCTGGGGCGGCTCAGGTAGACGGTACAGGGGAACTCCTCCGTAGCCTGGGGCGTAAGGTCGGCTGCCTCTTCAGCCGGGGTTTCCACAGGAATGTCCCATCCGGGGAACAGCTCCGAGAAGGTGGGAACCTCCTCCAGCACTTCACCAGTGGCGACGTCCACAATTTGAGCCTTGTAGCCATCGGCAACCCATGTGGAGTGGTAGATGATCGTGTTCCGTGCTGCGAGAATGGTGTCCGCCAGCTCCGGCGAGGCCGTCTCCAAATCCAGGTACGCATAGGCGGCTGCAGTTTCCAAATCGGAAATCACAACAGCCTCTTCCGGGGCAGCCGCAGAAAGCGGGGCAGAGACAGAAACCAACAGAGCCAACACCAAAAAAAGTGTGCAGAGTTTTTTCATATGCGTGCCCTCCTTGTTTTACAGCTTTACCTTACAGCAAAGCTATTTTTGCAGAAAATGTACCCGTGTTTTTATTATACCATATTTCTTGAAAATTTCAAGGCCAATCCGTGAAATTCTCCTAATTTTATGCTCGTCAGCGTAAATTTTCTTACAGAGCGCCCTAGCATTGAGTTAAATTGTTTCCGCATCATTCACAAGTTCATACTTCCTTGGTCACCCCAGTCCGCCGCTCTCTGGATAGGCCGCCTGCCATATGGTCCAGCTCTGCTCCCAAAAACCGGGCCCGGCGGATCACGTCCTCACCAAATTGTGCCCGAAGTGCATCCACTGCCGCATCCAGCTTGGCCCTCCGCTCATACTGTACCGGATCCACCGGAGAGAAGAGATCGAACTGACAATACCGCTCCCCGGACAGTTTGGTAACCTGAACGCCTATTTGCCGCAACGGTGTTTTGCGATCCCAGACCTCATCAAAAACCTGGCAGGCAGCTTCATAGAGTTCCTGGGTGATATCTGTCATCCCGGCCATCTGCCGCTGATGGGTAATGTCCTGAAATTCCGGCGTCCGCAGCGACACTGTGATGCAGCTGCCACTTTTGCGGTCCCGCCGCATCCGCATCCCCACCGTCTCACACAGACTCAGGAGCACCTGATGGGCCGTACGCAGGTCTGTCACGTCTCTGGGCAAGGTCACGGAGTTGCCATAACCCTTGTTTTCTGTTGGGTCCTGGCGCACTGGGTCGGCATTGCGGCCGTTGGCAAAATGCCAGATGGTCTCCCCCTGCTTTCCCAGCGCCCGGCGGAGCTGATCTACCGGCGCATGGGCCAGCTCCCCAATGGTGCCAATCCCCATGCGGCGCAACTTCCGTTCCGTAGCTGGTCCAACCAAAAACAGATCTCGCACTGGGAGCGGCCACAGCTTCCCGGGAATCTCCTCGGGAAAGAGACTGTGGACCCGGTTGGGCTTCTGAAAGTCCCCGGCAATCTTTGCCAGGAGCTTGTTGGAAGACACACCGATGTTGACCGTAAAGCCCAGCTCCCGGTGAATCCTCTCCCGGAGCATCTCGGCAGCCTGCACCGGCGGACCGTATAGGCCCTCCGTCCCTGTCATGTCCGCCCATGCCTCGTCAATGGAATATTGCTCCACTGCCGGGGCCACCTGGCGCAGCAGCGCCACCATGTGCCGGGAGCACTCCACGTACAGGCCATAATCCGGCTCCACCACCGTGAGATTGGGGCATTTCTCCAGAGCCTGAAACAGGGGCTCCCCTGTGTGAATGCCGTATTTCTTGGCCGGGCCGCTCTTGGCCAGTATGATGCTATGCCGGGAAGTTCGGTTCCCAACCACCGCCGAGGGAATCTCCCGCAAGTCCACCTTCTCCCCCAAAATCAGGACCTTGTGCGCCGCTGTCCAAGAGAGGAACGCGCTGTTGGCATCAATATGAAATACAACACGCTTTGTCATAATGCAAACGCCTCTGTTTTACTTAAAAATGGTCGCATCTCCGAAAAACTACGTCTAATTTGCCATAAAAAGGGCCTTGACATTCGCCGCGCCGCCATATATAATAAGGCTGCACAAATCAGTGCAAATTTATCGATAAGAAAGGGACGATACGCATGCGAATGAAAGGCTTTGCGATGTTAGGAATCGGCAAGACCGGCTGGATTGAGAAGGAGGTCCCCGCCTGTGGGCCTCTGGATGCCATTGTGCGTCCTCTGGCCGTCTCCCCCTGCACCTCGGACATCCATACTGTCTGGGAAGGCGCCATCGGCGAACGGACTGACATGATTCTGGGCCACGAAGCGGTGGGCGAAATCGTGGAAGTAGGCAGCCTGGTGAAGACCCTGAAGCCCGGCGACCGGGTCATTGTCCCGGCCATTACACCGGATTGGGGCAGCTTGGAAGCTCAAGCCGGATATTCCATGCACTCTGGCGGTATGCTGGCCGGATGGAAGTTCTCCAACTTCAAGGACGGCGTTTTCGCGGAATATTTCCACGTCAATGAGGCAGACGCCAACCTCGCCCGGTTGCCGGAGCAGCTGGACCCTGCGTCCGCCGTGATGCTCAGCGATATGGTCCCCACCGGTTTCCACGGGGTAGAGCTGGCGGACGTTCAGTTTGGCGACACTGTCTGTGTTGTTGGAATCGGCCCGGTGGGCCTCATGGCCGTGGCTGGCGCTGCCCTGCGGGGAGCCTCCCGTCTGTTTGCCGTAGGTTCCCGCCCAGTTTGTGTGGAAGCCGCCAAGGCCTATGGCGCCACAGACATCATCAACTATCGAGAGGGCGACATCGTCCAACAGATCCTGGATCAAACCCACGGCAAGGGCGTGGACCGGGTGATTCTCGCCGGTGGCGATAACGACACCTTCCGCCAGGCCGTAGAAATGGTAAAGCCCGGCGGATGCATTGGCAACGTCAACTACCTGGGCAGCGGCGACTATGTGCGGATTCCGCGGGTAGAATGGGGCTGCGGCATGGGGCACAAAACCATTCGCGGCGGTCTGATGCCCGGTGGCAGACTGCGCATGGAGAAGCTGGCATCTCTGATGGAGACCGGCCGGCTGGATACCTCCCGCCTGTTGACCCACCGCTTCCAGGGATTTGCGCATATGGAAGAGGCGCTGCTGCTGATGAAGGATAAGCCCCGCGATCTCATCAAGCCGGTTGTCATTCTTTAAATCTTTTCCCGGGGGCACCTCAAAGTTGCGGTTTGAGGCGCCCCCTTTGATTTCTCTAATACACCCATCTGAGCAAGCTCCAACAGTGGGTGCGGATGGTGTATTTCAGTTCCAGCACCCGTTCCCGCTCCTCCCATCTGGCCCTGCAAAGGAAAATGAAGGCTTCAATGCCTACGTAAGACACCTCCCGGGTGCTGAGGACCTGGTCAATGTCCACCCGATGTAGCTGGTGGTCCTCCCCCTCAAACCGAAACCGCAGCGGGCGCAGGCCGCCGCCGGTATCGCAAACCGAGATCACCTCCACCTTCTGATCCTGCTCCATCCTCTCACCTCGAAATTTTGTTCTGAACTTTTGTTCTATTTTATCACAGACGGCTTTGGTTTGCAAGATACACACCTCATAAATTTTCCTCGCCCCCCTATTGCAATCCGCCTGTCCGTCTGCTATAATCCACCCCTACGCATTTTCTGTCAAACGATCGGGAGGCTACTATGGGAAAATACCCCTGTTTGGTGCTGGACCACGATGATACCCTGGTCCAAAGTGAATCTACCGTCAATTATCCCGCCTTTTTGAAGGCCTTGGAGGCGCTCCGCCCCGGACAGACCGTATCGCTCCGGGACTTCTCCCTCTGGACCTTTCAGGAGGGCTTTACTGACATGTGCGTCCGGCACTTCGGTTTTACCCAGTCTGAGCTGGACCGGCAATATGAAATCTGGCTGGATTATGTGATGACTCACACGCCACCCTGTTTCCCGGAAATGGCTGCCGTTCTGCGGCGGCAGAGGGAATCTGGCGGTCTCATTTGTGTGGTATCCCACTCCGCCCGTGAGAACATTCTTCGGGATTACCAAACCCATTTTGGCATACGTCCGGACTGTATTTATGGTTGGGAGCTGGGTCCCCAGCGTCGCAAGCCTGCCCCATACCCACTGGACCAGATCATGCGGGCTTACAGCCTGAGCCCGTCAGAGCTTCTGGTGGTGGATGATATGAAATCTGGCTTTGACATGGCCAAGGCCCGAAGCGTCCCCTTTGCCTGGGCCGGTTGGGGCCGGCAAAATCTGCCAGAGGTGGCCGCCTTTATGAAAGCTCACTGTGACTTCTCCTTCCACACCCCCGCCCAGCTGGAGCATTTTTTGTTTGACTGACCTTCTTTCGCGTCTGATTCCTTGACAGCCATGGTATAATAAAAGGAGACTGCGAAAGGCAGGAGGTGAGGTTCCATGGAGCACAAAGGCATGAAAATTATGGCCAAAAACCGGCAAGTCTATCACGACTATTTTGTCGAGGAAGAATACGAAGCCGGGATTGAGCTCTTTGGGACCGAGGTCAAATCCATCCGCGCCGGTACCCTGAACCTGAAGGACGCCTGGTGCGGCATCAAAGATGGGGAGCTCTTCGTCAACCAAATGCATATTTCTCCTTATGAAAAGGGAAACATCTTCAACAAGGACCCCCGCCGTCCCCGCCGCCTGCTGATGCACAAGCAGGAGATCAACCGTCTCTATGGCAAGGTGAAGCAGGACGGGTATGCCCTCATCCCCATCTGTGTGTACTTCAAAAATGCCCGGGTGAAGGTCTCCATCGGCCTGTGTAAGGGCAAAAAGCTCTATGACAAGCGCCAGGACGCCGCCGTCAAAGACGCCAAGCGGCAGATGGATCGCGCCATGAAAGAGAGGTACTAATCCTATGAACCCAGTTGTCACCATAGAAATGGAGAGCGGCGGCGTCATCACCGCTGAGCTCTATCCCCAGCAGGCCCCTCAGTCCGTTTCTAATTTCATCTCCCTGATTCAGAAGGGCTTTTACGACGGTCTGATTTTTCACCGGGTCATTCCTGGCTTCATGATCCAGGGTGGCTGCCCCGACGGCACCGGCATGGGCGGGCCTGGCTATTGCATCAAAGGCGAGTTTTTGTTCAACGGCGTAGACAATCCCCTGAAGCACAAGCGGGGCGTACTGTCCATGGCTCGGGCCCAGTCCCCCAACTCCGCCGGCAGCCAGTTTTTCATCATGCACGCTGACGCCAAGCACCTGGACGGCCAGTATGCCGCCTTTGGCAAGGTCACAGATGGCATGGATGTGGTGGATCAAATTGCCGCCGGGAAGACCGATGGAAACGACCGGCCCCTGACGGAGCAGAAAATCCGCCGCATCACCGTAGACACCCACGGAGAAACCTACCCCGAGCCCAATAAGCTCCCTGACCCCTATGGCCGGTTCTGATGCCCCCCGGCGCATTTTGATTGGCACCACCAATCCAAGCAAATTCCAAAGTCTGTCCCGGCGGTTTTTCCAGTTTTCCGGGGTTGCCTGTGTCAGCCCGTCTGACCTGGCGTTGCAAATGGAAATTCCGGAGACCGGCGCCACCATGGCGGAAAATGCCCAGCTCAAGGCCAGGGCCTTTCACCGGCGCACCGGCCTGGCCGTGCTCAGTGCTGACTCCGGACTGTTCTTTCGGGAGCTTCCCATGGACGATCCCCGGCAGCCCGGCCCCTACATCCGCCGGGTGGGGGGCAGAGTTCTGACCGATGAGGAAATGCTCCAGTACTACAGCGGCCTGGCCCGGGAATTCGGGTTGCTCCATGCCTGCTACTGCACCGCCTTTGCTGTGGTGGATGAGGAAGGGCGAGATGCCGTGTTCTTTCAGGATGACCCGGGAGATGCCGATTTCTTTCGCGCCTTCGGCTTTCTCATGTGTTCCCATCCCCACGAGAAGCGAAACCCCGGCTGGCCCCTGGACAGCCTGAGCATGGACCCATATTTCCAGCGATACTGGTTTGATATTGCTGATTCCGAATATGAAATCCCGGAGCTGGCGCCCATCCGCCAGCTGCAGACCCATTTCCAAGCGCGGGTCACCGCGTTCCTGGAGCAGTTTTTCCGGCTGCAGCGTAAGCAGCCATTGGAAAACCATTGAAAGATGGGGGCTCCTCCCCCATCCCTCCGGCTTCTTTCCCCTAGCCCTTTCTATACGGGGGCGTACTGGTTTCGACGGGGGCAGTGAGGCTGGAATAGCGGGCCGTGGCGCCTGGCCACGATAAAACGGGCAACTTTTTAAAATTAACTGACAACGCTAACGTTGCTCTGGCAGCCTAATTAGGCCGCCCATCCGCCCCGGAAGGACCACGAGCCGGGCTCGGGTGTGATTTGAGTGGTGACCGTGCGTACGGTAAGCTTTGCCCGTACCATGCATCATGAAGCTACCAATTCCCGCAGGGTGTTTGTTCCCGGCGGGTTGCGGGAAGGTAAATAACAAACTGCGCCCGGAGAAGTTCCTGTCAAGTTGCTTTCGGACGGGGGTTCGATTCCCCCCGCCTCCACCAAACAAACCCGTCCAGATTTTACGGTCTGGGCGGCTTTCTTTTGTATTTTTTCGGATTTCCAGGGAACTCCGAACTTATTGCCATATCATATTTGCAATCATTTTGCAGCGTTGGCAACTCAAAAGGCGGTAGTGTCAAGAGTTATGCGCAAATTTGTTTTTGGCCACTGGTAGAAATCTATTACAGGGGGCGGCTTAACCGCCCCTTGGTTACATTTCAGCAGGCAGGACGCAATGGATCAAGGGCGGCGGTACGCCGCTTGCCTTGCCCTTGACGCCTTGCGGCATGGTGCTATTACACGGCCAAGGTTTCCCCCTCCACCACGTCGTCGCGGACTGCATGTCGTTCGCGACGACTTTTTTTCAAGAAATCACCTCTTACTCATTCCATCGTTCCTCCTCTCCAAATGCGATCTGCGGGGCTCGCATTTGGCGTTTGGGCGCAGATCTGGAGGTAGCTGCATCTGTACTATTTACAATTGACAAAAATCGGCAATCCTCGAAAAAAGATTGTCGATTTTTCTTATTCACCATTCACTAATATCGGGGCCGATTTTTAGCGGGCAATTTGGAAAAACCTGGAAAAATGTTGAAATTTGCCAGAATTTGTCCTATAATGTGCAGGTCAGGTTTCTTCCTTCTACCAGTGAAACGGGTGAGTCTATGCAGCGACAATATTTGAATCAAAATGTATACGAAGCTTTGCAGAGCCGCTTGCATTTTATATTTCAGGAATTTCAGAACATTTTTGTCTCTTTTTCCGGTGGGAAAGACAGCGGACTGCTTTTGAACCTGGTGCTGGACTTTCGAAAGAAGTATTACCCCAACCGGCGCATTGGGGTATTTCACCAGGACTTTGAAGCGCAGTATAGCGTCACCACGGAGTATATTGAACGCACCTTTGCCCGCATTGAAAAGGAGGTGGAGCCATACTGGGTTTGTCTTCCCATGGCTACCCGGACGGCTCTGAGTAACTATGAGATGTACTGGTATCCTTGGGACGATGAAAAGGAGGAGGCTTGGGTTCGCCCCATGCCAAAGCATCCCTATGTGATCAACCTGCGCAATAACCCCATCACCACCTACCGCTATAAGATGCACCAGGAAGATCTGGCCCGGCAGTTTTGCCGGTGGTACCGCATGCGCCATGGGAACAAAAAGACCGTGTGCCTTCTGGGGATTCGGGCCGATGAATCCCTCCAGCGCTACCGGGGCTTTCTTAACCGGAAATGCGGCTACCAAAACACCTGCTGGATCAGCAGCCAATTCAAAAATGTGTGGACCGCATCTCCCATGTACGACTGGACCACCAGCGATGTGTGGCACGCCAATGCTGTGTTTCACTATGATTACAACCGCCTCTACGACCTCTATCATATGGCGGGGCTCCGACCCTCCCAAATGCGGGTGGCCTCCCCCTTCAACGACTACGCCAAGGAGAGTCTGAATCTCTATCGGGTCATTGACCCTCAGATTTGGGTCAAACTGGTGGGGCGCGTGCAGGGCGCAAATTTTGCCGCCATTTACGGCAAAAGCAAGGCCCTTGGCTACCGAAACATCACCCTGCCCAAGGGGCACACCTGGGAGTCCTACACCCGTTTCCTCCTGGCCACGCTGCCCGCCCGCCTTCGGAAAAGCTATATGGAGAAATTCCAAACCTCCATCCACTTCTGGCACACCGTGGGCGGTGGTCTGGAGGAGCAAACCATCCAGGAGCTGGAAGAACACGGCTACGACATCCGCCGCAACGGCGTGTCCAACTACACTCTCATGAAGCATTCCCGGATCATTTTCCTGGGAAAGATCCCGGATCACACCGACGACATCAAATCCACCAAAGACATTCCCAGCTGGAAGCGTATGTGCTTTTGCATCCTGAAAAATGACCATCTCTGCCGTACCATGGGCTTTGGTCTGACCCGGGAGCAGCAGCGCATGGTGAACAGCCTGAAAGAGAAATATGGAAGGTTAGGTGACCGCTCATGGCGTTTTTAAGCCCGGTATACCGGGTGCGCGCTGTTCCCATCGAGAAAATTGAACCCAATACATACAATCCCAATTCCGTGGCGCCGCCGGAGCTACAGCTCCTGTATGACAGCATCCGGGAGGACGGCTACACTATGCCTATCGTCTGCTACCACGACCAAGGGCGGGATATCTACATCATCATTGACGGGTTCCATCGCTACCGGGTGATGCTGGACTATCCGGATATCTACCAGCGGGAAGAGGGCAAGCTCCCTGTCTCCGTGGTGGACAAGCCCCTGGACTGCCGGATGGCCAGCACCATCCGCCACAACCGGGCCCGAGGCAGCCACAACGTAGATCTGATGAGCAACATCATCCAGGAGCTCCACGAGCTGGGCCGCTCCGACGCCTGGATCTCCAAGCACCTGGGGATGGACCGGGATGAAATCCTGCGCCTGAAGCAGCTCACAGGCCTCACCGCCCTGTTCCGGGACGTCAAATTCAGCCGGGCCTGGCAGGCTGTGTCGGACGGCCTAAAGGATGAGCCAGAAGAGGAAGAAGAGCCAGCCCTGTCATTCTAAACGGAGCATAACCCGGCGGCTTTACAACACCATCCCCACGTCATTCACCCGCCGTACAGCCTTGAACTTGGCTGTACGGCATTTTTTTATAACAGACGCCCGAAGGCCGGAGCCTTCGGGCGTCTTTGGTAGGAAAGGAATGCGTCAGAAAACGCTTACGGCTGCTCTGTCACAGCAGGAGCAATACCAAGGCCATTGATGTCAATGCCATCGCCCAACGTGTCGATGGAAGTGACGTTGCCCTGGAGGTCGAAGCTGTACAGGCGGTTGGCAGCGTCCGTGACATAGAACAGTTCTCTGCTGCTGTCGTAGGCCATCTCACTCTTGTAGGCATTGGTATTCACAGCCAGATTGGAGATCACCACTTCAGGTGTACCAGTCAGCGCATGGGTGACTTCATCTGTCGTAATTTTGTACAGGTTGCAGCCATAGTAGTAGCCCTTGCCCAGGAAGTAGACGTCATTGCCTACTGCCACCACAGCATGGGTGGTGGGGATATCTCTCAGGGTGCTGATGTCCCGGTACCCCGCAGCCCAGTTCAGGCCGCTGGGATCCAGCTTGGACACGTCGAACTGGAAGACATAGAAGCCGGAAGTCACGTAAATCATGTGATTGACCGGGTCATAGGACAGGTCATTGCCCATGCTAAAGGTGTTCAGTTTACCGTAGCTTACAGATTGCTTGGACACCATGTCATAGCGGTACAAGAGAGGCAGGCCGCCGTCATCCAGAAGATACCACAGGTTGTCGCCATCCACGTCAAGGCCCGAGATGCTTGTGCCGCCAGAGAATTCCGCGATGATCTCGGCCGTCGCGCCGGGTAGCTCAGGATTGAACCTGATCAGCGCGTCCTTCTGAGCAGACACGGTGTAGCCCACAGACTGGGGTCCCGTCACATCCACCACTGTGACCTTGCAGGATTTGCTGATGGCCGGGTTCTCCACGCTGGTCACGGTAATATCCACAATACCTGTCGCAACGCCGGTAATGGTACCGTTTTCATCCACCGTGGCAATGGTAGGATCGGAAGAGGACCAAGTGACTGCCTGATTGGTAGCATTGGAGGGGCGAACTCTTGCTGTCAGGGTGATGGTGCCGTCCACAGCTACCCGTGCAGCTTCCTTGTTCAGCAGGATTCCGGTGACACCGCTCTCAGGCAGCTCACTCTCCTCGGGGATGGCACACAACACGCCCAGATATAGGTCGCCCACCTTGGTTGCGGCCCGGTCCCGGGCAATTGCAGGTTTACCCAAGTTGAGCACCAGATCGTTCTCCAGATCAATCATGAACATGCCGGAGTTTTTGCCATAGTAGTCAGTCTTGCACGTAGCGTTCAGATACAGACGACCCGTCGTGAAATCAAAAGTCATCTGTGCATTGTACCGTGGAGAGCCATAGTAGTTGGAACCCGTATACACCCAAGCGCCGGGGAGCGCCTTCACCAGCGTACAGGCGCCGTTGGTTTTGTCAATGGTGTACAGGTTGGCATCCTTTACGTAGGAGTCGCTGCCTGCTGCGTACAGGGTTCCCTGATCATCGATGGCCAGAGCAAAGACCTTCTGATCCAGCTGGTGGAGCTTGGTCACCGCGCCGGTATCCAAATCAATGGAGGCCAGATAGCCCATCTCAGAACCCACCGGGAGGACCAAGCCATACATCGTTGCGGTGGTGTAGTCGTAGGCCATAGCAGTAACCTGCTCAGTTGCGTAGCCAGAATCGTCCACAGCCAATCCTTCCGCAACACCCTCGTTGAGGATGGCATAGTCCAGACGCTGGGCGGCATCGACGCGAATGAACTGCAGGTTCACGTTGTAGCCGTAGAAATAGCCATCATAATAGGTGCCAGTGTAGATGTCGTAGTTGCCAATGGCCCTCTCCTTCAGCTCGGAGGCTTGCACCGCATAGTCGTACATATCCAGCCAGTAGGAGTAGTACCCACTGCCACCTTCGTCATCGACCGCAAACGCCGTAAGCTGGCCGGCAGCTGCGTAGACGGTAACCTCCACGGTATCGGTGAAGGGACCGCCCTGCTCCGGGCTCTTATTGCTGATGGACACCGTAACAGTGGCAGTGCCAACGCCCTGGAAGGTCAGCTTGCCAAACCGGTCCACTGTAACAACGCTTTCGTCCGAGGTGCTCCAGGTTCTGGCCTGCACCGTGGGACGCAGGGGCGTGGTAACCGTGTTCAGCTGCAGCGTGCCGCCCACCAGCCCGGTAACCGCATCGCCGTTGGTGATCTCAATGCCCTCCACGGGAATCTGCTTGGTCTCAGGCTCGTTGGTGGGGATGGTGAACATAGCCGTCTGCTCCACACCGTTCTTGCTGCTCACATCGCCGATATCCACAATGGTAGCCTCCAGCTGTCCGCTCCACTGATTGGTACCAAGGCGGACCAGATAGAGAGGAGACAGGCCGGTGTTCATACAGGGGTTCCAATAAATGTTGCCGGTGTCGTGGTCGTAGGTCATGCCGGCGTAATACCAGCCGTCGGCGCCGGAGGAGCCAATCCTTGTGGTGCGCATGGTGTCGCAGTCCACCGTATACAGGTTACCGGACATATCCGCCACAATGATGAGTCCATCGGCTGTGACACACATAGCAGGCGTAATGGCAGGACCGCCGATATCGCCGGAGTAGGTACCCAGCAGATCCACAGCGCCGGTATCCAGGTCAATGATGCCCAGGCCACCGTTGGTGTAATCCACACAGTACATGCGGCCGGTGTTGTAATCAAAGCCCAGGTTGCCAAGCTCTACGCCGATGGTGCCGCCAATCTTCTCTGGCTCACCAATCACCGTCTCAGCAGGGGTAGCGCCCTTAGTAACCTTGCTGCGGTACAGGACGGATGCAGCGCCAACGCTGCCATTCTCATCGGCCAGCATATCAGTGTTGACCGTGTAGACGTAGCCGTTGTAGTATGTGCCGCCCTGCCAGAGCGCCAGACTTTCCGCCGGCGCTCCGTCCATACCGGTGGTTGTCACATACTGCTTGGCAACCTGTGTTACCTGGCCGGGCATTTTGTCAGAATAGGTGACCCAGGACTGGTTGTTATCCGCATTGCTGTAGTCCATGATCACATAGCCGTAAATGCCGTCGTTGGAGCCGACCACCTGCAGCTGGCAGGTTGCGGTGCGGTCCACCCATTCGCCGTTTTCACCGCTCCACTGATCCCAAACCTGGGCAGTGGCGCTGATCTCCACATTGCCTTCGCCTACAGCGGTGACATAGCCGTAAGGATTCACTGTCGCCACCGACTCATCGGAGGAAGCCCAGGTCACCTTGGCTGCAGCGGCATTCCAGGGTGTCCAGTTGATATCCAGCCGCCTCACCTGGCCCTGGGCCATGGTCAGGCTGGAGGGAGATACATTGAATTCAGTGGGGTCTACACCCATGGTGAACAGATCGGACTCCTGGTCTGTCGGAACAAAGAGGCAGGTCTGGCCGCTGGGCCCGTAGGTACCAACCTCCGTGCACGCACCAGTGGCCAAGTCCACAATGTAGGTCATGCAGACATTGATATACCGGTTGCCGTTGGCAGTCTGGCTGTGGGCATACCAGTACATGTTGCCGGTGTTGTGATCGTAGCCCATGGACTGGATGACATTGCAGCCAGAGTAATTCAGCTCGTTGACAAAATCCGTGGTAGCCACGTAGGTACACACACCGTCAACGCCCACGGTGTAGAGCTTGCCTTGGGTATCGATGCCATACAGGCCGCCATCGGTGGTGCAGCCCAACGTCAGCAGCTCTGCGCCATCCTGCGTTCCTGTGATGGGAGCGATCGGGTCCACAAAGACCTGAGCATTCCATTTTGACATCCAGATCTGGAACAGGGTGTTTTGGCCGTCGTCCTTGCCGTCGCCATCCTTGTCACCCTCATATTGCCAACCAACGGCAAACAGGGTATCGGTGCCGGTGTGGCTCTGGTAAGGATCCAGGGTCTCAGCATACTGGCCGGAGTAATCCAGCGCCATATCATACAGGACCCACACGCCCTGGTCGCCGATCTTCTTGCCGTTCTGAGAAACCAGGGTGCTGGCGTTCCAGTAGGTGCTGGTGGGCGTCACCAGCATCAGGTCGCCGGTGACGGCGCTCTGGGCCAAGAGGTAGCCATTGACATACTCCGCAGAATAGTAGCGGTTGGTAGAGTCAAAGGTCTCGTTCTTCGGGTCGGACAGGTCCGCTCTGTTGGCGCTGAACCAGCCGCCTTCCACCACGGCAGCATCGAAGGTCTCGCAGCCATACAGCCGGTCCTTGCTCAGCTGCTTCAGAGCAGGCGCCATATCAGAGTACTCGCCCAGGTCCAGCACCGCATCAAACTCGGTCTCGTTGCAGGCATAGTCCGCCAGCACAATGGTGAAATCGGTGCCAAAGCCAGTGATGTCATACTCGGCAGTGTAGGGCTGGCCGGGGACATTATCCACCTCGTACTTGCCCATGATAATGCCATCCGGGTTCACAAAGATCACGGCGGCAAGGTTCTGGTTATCCTGGAGGGTCAGAGACAGCAGAATCTTACCGTTCTCGATCCTCAGGCTATCCTGCAGGTCATAGGCGTTGACAATCTGCGGCTTCTCGTTGTCCAGCGTCACCTGGAAAGAGAAGGAATCGTCCACCTCGTCATCGCCGTCATCCAGCCAAGCCTTGATCTCATAGGTGACCTTGGTGCCGTCCGGCAGCTTGTTGCCCTCGGCGTCCATGCCATTCCAGACCTCGTTCTCACTGGCCAAGACGTAGAAGGGAATGACCTGCCCGTAGTTGGCGTTGTAGTAGGACTTTGTAAGCTGATCGCCACTGATGTCAAAGTAAACCTCACCGGTGGCATTGTCTGTAACCGTAAAGCTCATCTTCTTGGCATTCCGAAGCATACCAAAGTCAATCTCAGCCAGGGGGTTGGCATAGGAGAACGCATTGTACTCATCGCCGGATCTGCCGTTCCGCAGATAGGGATTGGTGCCCAGCTGCGTGTTGTTGGTGAAGATCAGGCGCTCATACAGACTGGCGTCGTTGCCCGGCTCGTCAAAGACAGGCGCATCCGACCAATCGCCATAGAATCCAACGAAGGGCATTTCCAGATCCACACCGCCCTCATCGGCACTGTTCACATAGAGGAAGCCCTCCACATACATACCATTGGGGAAGGAATCCTCCATGTACTGCTTATCAGCCTCTGTCAGCTCAATGCGAGCCACCAGGGACATGGTCTCCCCGGCAGGAACCGTCACGGTTGTAACGGCCTCCTCGCCAGCAACCTTGGCCAGCAGGTCCACCGGGACCTCCAGCTCTGCGCAATACGCCGTGATGAGGTCCACATCGGCCTTGTCTGTCTTGCCGTCGCCGTTCACATCGGTATAAGCATAATGGACGTTGGCCTCATCCAGCGCCTCCGCGCCGCTCACATGGCGCAGCAGCACACGGGCATCCGCCGTGGTGATCTTGCCATCGTCATTGAAGTCATACTTCAGAACGTTCGATTCCTGGTTACGATAGACGGTCACATTCCCATCCAAGGCATAGGGAGCATTGGCAATGAATGCACCGGCATACAGGGTCTCCGTGAGGACCGAAGCATCAAAGGTATAAGTCAGGTCCTTGTCAGAAGACATGTTGTTAATCTCAAAGCCGAACTCATATGTGCCGGTTCTGGCGTCGTCGTCGCCAAATTCACCCTTGGGGCGGCCCTCCACCGCATCGCGGCTGCTCAGATAGCCATCCGAGGTGGTGGCCTTCACCAGATCCACAAGGCCTGCACCTTGGGCTCTGGGAGAATACTCCAGCTCGCCCTCCATCACCGGGTTGGCAGTGCTCATCATGAGATTTGCCGCCACCTGGCGCAGCTCAGCTTCCTCATAGTCGTAGTGCTCCCGCAGATACTGCATCAGCACAGCCATGGCGCCGGTTACCTGAGGAGTGGCCATGGAGGTACCGCTCATTTCGCCGTAGTAGGAGCCGGCCAGGGAAGGATCTCTCGTGGAGTAGATGCCGCCGCCCACACCTGCAATCTCAGGCTTCAGCTTCAGGTCAGGGGTGACGCCCCAGGAGGAGAAGGAGCTGATGGTCTTCTCCAGCTTCACATGGATCAGGTCACCTTCGCACACGGTCATGGAACCGGTGGCCATCTCCTTCAGGTATTGGCCGTCAGACATGGAGATGGAAACACAAGGGATGTTGTCGCCGCCGTCATTGATTTGCATCAAAATCTGGCCAGGCATGTTGTTGTAAACCACGCAGGCAATGGCGCCAGCCGCCTGGGCAGCAGCCTGCTTCTCAGGGAAGGAAGACTGTCCGCGGGAGACCAAAGCGACCTTGCCGGTCACGTCCAGATTGGCATAATCAGAAGTCTCGCCAATGCCGGGCACAGCCACAAACTCCAGGGTCTGGCCCTTAAAATTATTGAAGAATTTCGTGGACGTGCTGGCCGCCGTATCATAGTAGCCGATCTCCCGGCCGTTCACAGTGAAATACAGCAGATCCGTGCCGTCATTGTCCACGGAGGCCACGGAAATCGCAGGCTCATACGTACTGGGGGTACCAGCCAGGCCGATATCAGGGTTTCCGGCCTTGGACATGTTGAGGCCGGTGAGGTTCATGTAGGCGTTATTGGTATCGTTACCGGCTGCAATCAGGACCTCAATGTCGGTATCCACGAACTGCTTCAGGACCTCGTTCATGCCATCGGTAGAGGTGGTAAAGCCGGCAGCTGCACCCAAAGACAGGTTCACAGAGTCCACATCCAACCGGACGCAGTCTTCCAGAGCCGCCATAATCGTGTCCCAACCGGCGCCGCCCTTGTTGCTGAACACCTGCATCACCACGAGCTGGGCATCGGGAGCAACGCCAATCACAGAGTTGGAATCCGTCTTGTTGGCAGCCGCAATACCGGCAACGTGGGTGCCATGGTCATGCTGCGCCGTGGCATGGGATACATCGAAGCTCATGGTAAAGTAGTTGAAAATAAAGGGGAGCTTGCTGTTATAATAGGACATGTTGCCTGAGGTGGTCTTGCTGGCGTTCAGCGTATCCCAAATTTCATTGACGCCCGCCTTGGTCAGGGAAGTCTCAGTCAGCTTGTCCTCGGACAGGGCGCCAAAGCTGGGATGATCCACCACAATGCCCGTATCCAGAATGGCAATTTTCATACCCTTGCCGGTATAACCAGTCTTATTCAGCACGTCAGCGCCGATCATGGTGGTGGCGTTGCTGGTCATAGGCTGGTAGGCGTCGCCAGTGTCCAGCGCATAATCCTCCGGCAGCTGGAAGGTGGGGGCCACATACACGTAGTCCACACCGGGCATAGCCTCCAGAGCTTCCTTGTTGCCATACTCGGTGGTCACAGAAACGCCGGTGGTGGCAACGGTGTAAGTAAAGCCGATCTCAAAATTCTCGTCAGAGGCAAAGCGCTTTGTCATCTGGGTCTTCAGAGAATCCAGCGAAGCCGTCTGCTCGGCCTCATAACGAGTCACGCTAGCCGTCCGCGCGGCGATATCGTCTGTGGAGAAGCCGGCAGCCAGCAAGGACTGCTCCTTCATCACGACGATGAAGTTCACCACATCCGTATCCTCGGGAGTCTTCGTCTGGCCGGCCTCGGTCAGGGAAAAGCGTCCGGAAGCGTCATGGACGATCTTCGGCTCATTTTCCAGGGTATCGCTGCCGGCTTCCACGGTGGAGGGGTCCAGCATGCCGGACTGCGCCTCAACCCCGGTGTCCACAGGCAGCTCCAGAGGGCCGCCCTCATAGCTGGGCGCTTCCGCATCCGGGCTTACAAAGCC
This sequence comes from uncultured Eubacteriales bacterium, assembly GCA_900545515.1. Classification (GTDB taxonomy): domain Bacteria; phylum Bacillota; class Clostridia; order Oscillospirales; family Oscillospiraceae; genus Faecousia. The sequence continues at coordinate 18,404 of UQZA01000010.1, forward strand.
GCTGCCTGCGGCGGTAGCCATGGGGACGCCAGTCAAAATCATGGCCAGCACCAGCAGCCAAGATAGGAACCGTTTCTTCATCTTATCCGCACCTGCCTTTCTTAAGCCAGATCAGCGGTTTCAAACCGCATGATCACAGTTGCGATCTGAGCCCGGGTGGACGCCGCCTTGGGGGCCAGCTTACCATCCAAGCCGTCGACGATGCCATTGGTCACAGCCCAGGTCATAGGTTCCACTGCAAAGTTCCCGATGCTGCCTGCATCCGGATACTGATCCAGGCTGCCCACTGCATCCGTCTTCAGGCCCTTCCGCTGTGCATATCGGTACAGGAAGGTCACCAGCTGTTCCCGGGTCACGTCGGTGTTGGGGGCAAACAGCGTGTCGGTCACGCCCTCGGTAATCTCATTCTCATAGGCCCAAGCCACTGCATCGCTATAGAACCGACCTTCGGCCACATCCGTAAAGGGCGTGCTGGCCTCCACCGCGGGAGTTCCGGCCATACGGTACAGCACCGTCACCAGCTCGCCCCGGGTCAGGTTGTGATTGGGGTGGAACAGGGTTTCGCTCACGCCATTCATTAGCTTCTCGCGCACCACATGGTCCACGCCCTCGTGGTACCAGCGGCTGGTGTCCACATCGGCAAACACTCTGGAGGGGCAGTGGTCCTCATTGGCGGGCAGAACTTCCCGTTCCGTTTCACCGCAGACGGTGCAGGTCCGGGTCCGCTCCCCATCCTGGAAGCACTCCGGCTCCCGGGTGACGGTCCAGTCGGACCAGGTGTGACCCTTGGCAATCGCCTCGCCCTTTTCCAGAACCTCGCCGCAAACGGAACAGACCAGGTCGCCGGTGTAGCCATCTTCCGTGCAGGTGGCTTCCTTGGCATTTACGGTCTCACCCTTATGGCCAAGAGGCTGGGTGATCTCGCTGATGTACGTGTAGTCACAACGCTTACATGTGTTTTCTGTATAGCCATAGCCTGTGCACGTAGCCGGCACAGTCTTTGCCTCGCAGTCGTGACCCAGAGCATCCACAAAGGAATCCTGATAGCTGTGGCCGCAGACGGTGCAGGTATGGGTGGTGTAGCCCATATGGGTGCAGTCCGGCTTCGTGACCTCATCCTGATAGGTGTGCTCCTTCTTGGGGATGGACTCCGTGTAGGTCTTGCCACAGGAGCAGGTGAAGGTCATGACGCCTTCCTCGGTGCAGGTAGGTTCCTTCGTCACCTTCTGGGTATACTCGTGGCCCAAGGCATCGGTGTAGTCAGCCACGTAGCTGTGGTGACATCTGGTGCAGGTATAGGTGGAGTAGCCCATCTTATCATGGGTAGGTGCCGTCACCTGCTTCTCGTAGTTGTGCCCCAGGGCTTCTACGATGCTGTCCACATAGCTGTGCTGGCACCGGGAGCAGGTATGGAGCGTGTAACCGGCAGTCTCGCAGGTGGGAGCTACCACCTGCTCGGTGTACGCATGGCCCAGCTCCAGGATCAGCTTGGTTTCCTTTTCATGGCAGACCGTGCATTCCCGCTCCTGGACACCGTTGCTGGTGCAGGTGGCTTCCTCCAGGGTCTTCCACTCGCCCCACGTATGGGAGCCGGTTGCGGCAATGGCCCGAGTCTCCTTCTCACCGCACAGAGTGCAGGTCCGGGTCTCCTCACCGGCCTCGGTGCAAGTGGCAGCCTTGGTCACAGCCCATTCGCCCCACTGATGGCCGGTGGCAGGAACCGTCCGCTTTTCCACCTCACCGCAGTTGAGGCAGGTCCGGGACTCCTCCCCCGCTTCGGTGCAGGTTGCAGCCTTAATCACCTTCCACTGGCTCCAGTTGTGGCCGCCCACCTCCACAACCGTCCGGGCTTCCAGAGTATAGCCCTCAGCACCGGTGACATAGCTGCCTTCCTCCACCACCATCACGGAGGAAGCGCCTTCGGCAATGGCTTGGAAGGATAGACAGATCGCCGTGCCTACCATCGCCGGCTCCTCACCGGCAAAGGCAACCACCAGCTTGCCCGCCTCGTTGCTATTGACCTGAAGGCTCAGGTCCGTGTTGTCCCGCCAGGCCTCTCCTCCCTTGGCAGATAAAAATTGCAGTTTCTGGCTGTCGTACCGAATGGTAAGCTTTCCATCGGCCAGGACAGCGTCCACCGTCGTATCCACACAGACGGTAACTCTGCCGTTCAGCACAGGTTCCTTCTCGTCCCCATGCAGAACCAGCAAAGGTGTCCTCTCAGCCGCATAGCCAGTCAGGGCCAGAGAGAAGACCATGACCACAGCCAGCAAGAGGGAGACGAAGCGCGTTGAACTGTTTCTCATTTTCACTGTTTCCTCCTTTTTGTTATAAAGACTGTGTATCCGAAACCGGTACACGATCACACTGCACAGGGGGAGCCGGGCAATTTGCACCGCCTGTGCAGTTGGATCCTGGAGTAGAGACGCGCCGGGGCACGGGGAGACTGCTATTGCCGCAGTAAAGCGCGTCTTCTTCCTGCAATTTTTGCAGGTACATCTGGGTATACAATAGCATAGGACAGTGAAAAAAGCAAGTCCTATTTTGCATTTTATTCAAGAAAACTGTCACAGCACAAATCCAGCAGTGGAACATATCGCCCTCCATCTGCTGCACCCCAAAAAGTCAAAAAAACAAGCTGCAGAACCATTCCGCAGCTTGCCATTTAAAAATCAGCGATCTTTTGTCGAATTTCCTCTTGGGTCAACGTGCAAATCCGCCGGTTTGCAATCTGGTAGACCCGGTTGCAGATGTTCAAAACGCTGGGGCGGTGGGTGGTGACGATGACGGTTTTATGCGCCTGTGCCTGGAGGACGTTTCGCAGGACCTTCCGCTCTGTGGCCACATCCAGCGCGCTGGTGGCCTCGTCCAGCAGCAGCACCGGCGCATCGGCCAGCAATGCCCTGGCAATGGACAGCCGTTGCACCTGGCCGGAGGACAGGCTGCCGCCCCCCTCCTTCAGCTTGGTGTCCAGGCCCTGGGGCAGCTTCCGGACAAACTCCCCGGCGCAGGCCAGGTCCAGCACCCGCCACAGGTCTTCCTCCCCAGCTTCCTGGGCCATCACCCGCAGGTTCTCCGCCACAGTCCCTGCAAACATGGTGTTTCCCTGGGGCACATAGGCAAAAAACGGCCGGGTGGAGGCCGACGCCGTGAGGCTCTGGCCCGTTCTCTGCCCTGTGACCGCCACATACCCCGCCTGCGGCCGCACAATGCCCAAAAGCAAGCGGAGCATGGTAGTCTTTCCCTCTCCTGAAGGGCCCACCAGGGCCACAATCTCACCGGGATCGGCATAGAAGTTGGCGCCGTCCAGGACTACGTCCCCATCCTGGTAGCGAAAGACCAGATCCCGGGTTTCCACCCGGATGCCATCAGCCCGGTTTTCCTCCAGGAGCTCCCAGGCCTCCTTGTCCTGAGACCGGTCCTCCCGGGGCAGCTCCGTCACCGCCATGATGCGGCCCGCCGCCGTGGCGGCGGAAATGGCGCTGGGCACCAGCTTCACCAGGGCGCCAAAGCTGGCAGACAGGCTACCTGCCATTTGCAGAAACAGGATCATGGTGCCATATGTAATGTAGTTGCCCCAGAGCCGGTACACGCCCCACCCGAAGCAGGCAACAGACACCGCCGTCCCCACCAGGGACATGAGGGCAGAGGCAGCCACAGAGAACTTGTTGTATGCCAGCTTCACCTGGCGGTAATCCTCCTGAACCTGACGGAGCTTCCGGCTGTACAGACCGCCCAGGCCAAAGGATTTGATCACTTGGATGTTCTGAAAGGACTCCTCATGGAACATCATCACCTGAGAGCTGACCTCCCGGACCTGCCGGCTGTATTGGCGCATCCGGCCCATGAGGGTGCGGGACACCACCAGGGTCACCGGCGCGCTGAGGAGGGCCAACCCCGCCAGGGTGGGATCGTAATATAAAATGATTCCCAGCGCCCCCAGGAACTGCACCAGCCGGGTCACCAAGTCCGGCAGCCAACCCAAGACGCTGCTGGAGACGCTGGCCACGTCATTGTCCATGCGGTTCAGAAGATCGCCGGAGTGGTATTGGGACATGGCCTGCCAATCCGCCTCCATGATCTTGTCGTAGACCTCCGCCCGGATCTCCTGATCCACCTTCACCTCAATTTTGGCGGAAATACGGCCAGTCCAGGCATTTATACCAATCCGGGCCAACTGCATAGACACGTAAAACACCGCCGCCGGCGCCAAAGCGCCGGTGTGGAAGCCGGTGACCACGTCTACAATGTTCTTGCTGAGAACACTGGCCATCAGGCTCATACCGGTGCCCAGAACGCCTAAAAAGATATACCAAGTCACGGCAGACCGGTACCGCTTCCCGTAGCCATAAATCCATGCCAGCTCGCTCAGCACCTGGCGCAGCTTTCCCTCTTTGATTTTCTGCCAGATCCGTTTCAAGCGGGTCATGCCGTTCCATTCCTTTCTTCCTGCCGTCAGACCGGACGCAGACCGGCAAACAGGTCAGCGCCGTACTCTCCTGCCGCAATGAGGGCCCGGAAGGCCTCTGCCACCTGGGGCTTGTCCTCCCGATAGGTGACGCCGAACCACCGGTCCGCCGTGGGAAGGACCCGCACGGAAATCTTCCCCTCCTGCAGCAGCTGATCCACAAAAATGGGGATCAGGAATTCCGTCTTGTCCAGCTCCTCTTCCCCACGGCGGAAGAAGTCCCGAAAGCCCCGGTCCAGCTCCTGCAAAAACTCCGGCGTCATACCCCACATGTTCATAGACACAAAGCAATCCGGGTCCAGGGGCCGCAGGCTGCCATCCGGCTCCTGAACTGCCGCGCCGTGGGGCTGCTTTACCACATTCCGGGTCTCTATCACTCGCTGCAGATATCCGTCCTGGCCCACATGGCAGATGCCCCTGGTTACGCCCCCGTGCTCACTGAGGGTGTTGCGCAGAATAAAGCCGGCCATGCAAAAAGCGCCTGGTTTCCGGGGATCATAGTGCTGAAGGAAGGCGTACAGGCGGCCGAAGGCCTCTTTTCCGTAATAATCGTCTGCATTGATTACAGCAAAGGGCTCATGGAGTACCTCCCGGCAGGCCAAAAGCGCCTGTCCGGTTCCCCAAGGCTTTTTCCGCCCAGTCGGAACCTTCGCGCCCTTTGGCACATCCTCCAGCTCCTGGAAGGCATAGGCCACCTCTACCCCCAGCCGGCGGCAAATCGCCTCGATCCGGTCCCCAATTACCTGGCGGAAGTCCGCCTCGATGTCCCGGCGGATGATGAATACAATTTTGTCAAACCCCGCCGCAATTGCATCGTGAATGGAGTAATCCATAATGATTTCGCCCATAGGGCCCACAGGCTCCAGCTGCTTGATGCCGCCGCCATACCGGGCTCCGATTCCCGCAGCCAAAATAACCAGTGCAGTTTTCATGCTGATCCCCTCCCAAATTTGTTTAGAAAAACGCCGCGCTGCCTGAGGAAAGGGACTTGCTGCCGCGCGGCTCAGGCCGGAAGTCCAGCCTTTTATGGAATCAGTATATCATGTTTTCCCCCATATTTCCACCCCCATTCTAGCCTCTTTCAGGGTGCACGCCACCCATCTTTGCACTGGCACAGAAGCTCTCCTGGCTTCCCGCGGAGACAAAGGCGTACAGCTAGGGCGATGCTGTCTATGCCATGGTTGTCCATAGGGGCGGACCAGCGTGTCCCCCGGAGCGCCCAAAACGCTCCCTATCAATTTGGCCCCGGGAAAGCCCCGGGGCCAAACCTTGCTGCAGCCACAGCGCAGCGCTTATTTCAGGAACAGGCTGTTGACTACCAGTCCTGTGCCGATCTCGCAGACCGGCGTGGCGCAGGCAGTGCCCAAACCGATGGTGCACAGCACAGACTCATGCCGGGCCCCGTCGTAGTACTCGGTGCGCAGATCGCGAATCGCATATACTGTACCCGTGAGCATGTCCTTCACAAAGCTGCGACCGCCAACGAAATCGCCCCAGTATTTGGCAAAAATCGCCTGCTGCACAGGAGATCGATTCCCTTCCAAGTCAATGCTGGTGAGCATACCTGTGGTAAAGCCATCCACAAAGTACAGCTTCCCATCGTGGAACAGGAGGTTCGTGGGACGAGACTCCGAGTCCTTCATGATCTGCTCCTTGATCGCACCAGTGGCAGGATCCACCTCGGCAATGATGGCTTTGAAGGAGTCCAAAATCGGGGAGATGTTGTAGGCCTCCATCGTGGCGTACAGCTTGCCCGTTTCCGGATCATAGGTCATATCCACCACGCTGTAAGGCGCATCTACATAATAGACCATGTTTGCTCCCAGCTTATCCTGGGCCTCCAGGCTCTCGGTGAGGCCGTGGATGCCGCTGCCCACCTGGGTCCGCTGGAAGGTCTCTGTGTCCACGGTGTAGAAGTACCCTTCTGCGTCGTAGGAGTACAGGGTCTCACCGGCCAGGATCGAAGCCGTGATCTTGGCCTCGCCCTCTGCGTCCTCCCGCAGGGTGGTCACCTCCCCTGTGGTTTCGTCAAAGCTGATCCACCGGGTATTCAGCTCGTCGTAGCCGTAAAACTTCCGCTCATGGTCCAAAACCGTGACGGTGCAGGAGTCAGAAGCCCCCTCAGCCGTGCTTGCGGTGATGGTCACCGTGCCGGTGGACACCGGCGTCACCACGCCGTCGGACACTGTGGCGACTGTCTCATCGCTGGAGGTCCAGGTAAGGCTCCCCTCCACCTGGGCCACGCTCACCGGCAGAAGGGTGGCATGCAGCGTCAAAGGCTTGCCCACCGCCGCAGCCATCGCCTCCGGCAGTCGGACGCCGGTAGCCTGCAGTGTGGCAGGTGTTGCCGGCTCTTCCGCTGGGATGCTGAAGAGGGAGGTTACCTCAATGCCCACACCCTTTTGTTCGCCGCTGGCGGCGTCAATGGTGCCCAGCGAGACAGCATATCCGGTCTCCCGGTCCAGGCGCATCAGCTTGCTGCCAAAGCCGTTGGTCCGTGCCCAGTAAATGGTGTCGTTGTTGTAATCATAATGCATGCTCTGATAAATGGAGCCGGACATGCTGGTGCTGCTCCGATATGTAGCCTCAGCCGTGTCTTTATTGAGCTGATACATATTACCGGCGGCATCCACCGCGTACAGAATGCCCCCGTTGTCACAGGCCAGGGCGACCATCTCATAGCCGGTATCGCCCACCACCGTAAACAGGCCGGTCTTCAGATCCATCTGCGCCAAGGCGCCGGTGTTCCGGTCATCTGACAACACAGCAAACATGGTACCGGTGGTATAATCGAAGGCCATGTCCCGCACGAAGCAGTCCACCTGTGCCAGTACCTCATAGGAGAAGTTGCCAGGGTCTACCTTCAGGGTGTAGTAGAGGTAATCCTTATTGCTCTGGCCGCTGGCGTAGATACTTCCGTCATAGTAAGCGCCGGCGTAAATGCCAATGTCGCTGGCCGCAGACAGGAGCTTCCCTTCACCGGGACGCAGGATGGGAATTTCGCCCCAGCGTTCAATGGAGAAGCCATTCATGCCATCGCCAAAGTCATACAGCATAAAGCCATACAGACTGCCCAGATCCGGATTAACCACCACCTGAGCCGTCAAAGGCTCCAGGCCCTCCACGGTGACCGTGAGAACCGTCTCGCCGGCACAGACGCCGGTAATCAGGCCGTTTTCATCTACTGTGGCAACCGTCTCATCTGCCATGGTATAGGTGGGGTGGCAGGTGGCATTCCAGGGCTCCAGCGTCAGCTGTACCTGCACCGTCTCATGCTCCGCCAGTTCAACCCGCTCCGGGATGGAAACCCGGCTGGGCGCCACCACCGGAGTCTCCGGCTCCGGATTCAAAAGGATCAAAAGGCCGGTATTCTCCGCTGTCCGGCTCTGGCCGCCCACAGCGCCAGTGGTGATGATCCGCAGATCCTCCCAGGTGCTGAGGTCAATCCAGTGAATGAGATTCTTCTCATCGGCCCACAGCAGACCGTTGTTTTCCTGAGAGTACACCAGAGAGCCGTAATCCGTCCGGTCTGCCAGGCCTTCTCCCAGGGATGTCTCGCCCACAAAGTCCAGACTGTCTCCCGACAGTTTCCCCTTCACCAGAGTTGCCTCCCAGGTCTCCTGGCTTTCAGTGATAAAGTAGAAATTCCCTTCGTAGTCAATGGCCATGCCGCCCTTGGGGGCGCCGAACTGACTGCTCAGCTTCTGTACCTTGGCAGTCTCGCCGCTGGCAGGGTTCACCCGAAGGAGGAAGTACTCCGTTTCCCAGGTGGAGGTGTTTTCCTCTTCAGTCAGACCATACAGGAAGCCATCGGCATAGTTTACAGCCATAGCCAGGATTTTGCCCTGGGTCTCGCCCACTGCCGTTCCGGTAAAATCTGTGGGGTTCAAGCGGTAAAGGGTGCTGTTGTAAATGGTGTTATAGTCCTCGTCATAGCTCTCTTCACAGTCGAAGGCATAGACAAAGCCCTTCATGTAAGCGGCAGCCGTGATGGGGCCGGTCTCCGCCGTACCGGACAGCGCCAGGCCGTTCTGAGGCTGGCCCGCCGCCAGGTGGACCCACTGGCTTCCCTTGTTGTTGTACAGGTATGCCTCTCCTGTGACGGCGTTGACGTGCACCTGGCAGGAAACCGTCAGGTCGCCAGCCTGGGCAGTGACCGTGGCGCTCCCCACGCCAGTCGCCTTCACAATGCCATCGGATACTGTGGCAACCTCCGGATTGTCCGAGGTCCAGGTCACGTTCTCCATGTCTGCATAGTAAGGCTTCGGCAGACAGGTGAGGCCGGCGGTCTGATTCATGGTCAAATACAGTTCCGTCTTGGACAGGAGCAGTGCCGTAGCCGCTTCATTCTCAGGCAGCAGGGCCCGACCGCAGTCATAGGGCTTAAACAGGCCGGTGAGCTCCGCGTTGTCCTCAGGCTTCACCATAGACAGCAGGCTGCCATCTTCCTTGCTTACTTCGAAGAAATAGCCCTGGCCAACCTGGCCCTGGTAACCGGCCCAATAGAGCTTGTCGGTCTCATGATCCACCGTCATGCTCTGGGCATAGGCGGGGTAGTAGCTGCTCTTTTGCGCCATGCCAGTGGCCGTGACGGTCTCCGCATCCACAGTATAGAGGCGGCCCTCACTGATATCCACCGCAAACAGCTGACCCTCGTTATCGCAGGCCAAGGTCAGCAGCTGGGTATCTTCATGGTCTACCCCCTCAATCACGCCCAGATCCGTCACCTTACCGGTGAGATAGTCCACCGTCATCAGGTGGCCCCCCTCGTTCTCCTTCAGCTCGTCTGTAAGAACATAGAGGGTATCCGTGCTGTAGTCAAAGGCCATGTCCAGGGCGGAATAGGTCTTGCCAAAGTAGCCGCTGCCGATTTTCAGATCGCCCAGCTTCGTTCTGACCCAGGAGCCGGCCTTCATGGTGAAAATCTGGCTGTTGACATCAATGCCGATGATGTAGCCGTCCACATATTCCGCAGCCGCCACAGCCGGATCGCCGCTGTCATACTGGGAGGTATGCTGGAGCATTTCACTGGCATCTTCAAAGGAGTACCAACCATTGAGTCCATCTGTTGTGTACAGGTACCCGCCAATCACAGGGGAGCTGTACCGCCGGTAGGCATAGAAGGAATCAAAGCTTACGTTGTTTGCGCCTGCAAAGGAGATCTCATAGTAGGACTCGTTGCAGCCATAGTCGCAAACCGCAATGCGGAAGGTGGCGTCGTACTTGCTCACATCGATGGACACCAAGGTCTTCTCGCCGGGCTTCACATCCACAGGGATGTACTCGTAAGCCACACCAGCCACCGTCATGGGCACCACGGCGGCGATGTCGTAGTTGTCGGAGACGTAGAACTCCAACCGGCGTCCATCGGTATAGGGATTGTACAGATAGGCAATCTCATCGGTATAGAGCTTGGGGGCTTCCGTGTCAATGATCACCGGAACCTCAACGCGATCATCCAGATCCGCCTCATCGGCAATTCCGTCATCCAGCTCGCCATCATCCAGGAAGGCATCGATGGTAAGCGTCACCCGGTCGTTGTTCGCCACTGCGTAGCTGCCATCCGGATTTTTGAAGTCGTAAGGAGCGCAGGCATTGCTGTAGGCCAAGGGCATGCAGATGCCATACCCATTCATGTAGAAGCTCTTACGGGCATAGGGGTACCACTCATAGAACAGCTGATTTCCCGCTTCATCGGTCCAGGTAAAGTCCACCAGCTCCGCTGCCCGCATCATACCCAGATAGATTTCATTGATCATATCCAGATACCCATCGCCGTTGGGAGACAGCACATTGTGGGCCGGATCATAGGCCTCCGCCACATAGGGATTCAGTCCCAGATTGGAATAGCTGGAACCATAGTTGGTAAAAAGCACATTGGGATACCGGTTGCACAGCACATCCTGGCCCTCATAGTACCAGCCAATGTCAAAGACCTTGGAATCGCTCCAGTTGCCGTAGAAGCCCATGAAGGGAAGGCTCAGGTCCACCCCGTCCTCGCTCTGGGCATACAGCCGGACAAATCCGTCCACGTAAATGCCATTTTCGTAATACTCGTCCATGTAGGCCTTGTCCGCATCGGTCAAGGTCACCGTAACATGTACCGTAGCCGTGCCGTTGGCAGGCACCTTCACCACATCCAAGGCGGTAAAGCCGGCAGAGACCTTCTCAAAGAGGATCTGCACATCTGCCGTGTCCAAAATGCCGTCTCCACTCAGGTCCAGATCCCGGCGCACCGTCTCGCTCAGCTCTTCCAGGCCGTTGACACCGTCCAGAAGGACCTGAACGTCGGTCATATCCACTGCGCCGTCGCCGTTCACATCATAGAGCTTCGGCAGCTGTCCGTTTTCCGCGCTGAAGACCACAGAAGCGCCCAAGGCTCTGGAGGTCTCGCCCATAAAGGTATAACCGGGGTAATCTAGATTCACCTGATCCGTCAAAGCGACGCCGTCCAAGGTGTACACCTGCTCCCGGTCCGACAGGTTATTCACCTGGAAGGAGAAGCGGTACACACCGGTCCGGTTGTCGTCGTCACCCATGGAGATCTTGGGCGTCTGCTCCACGCCGTTCCCGGCAGTGAGGTAGGCGGGGCTGACAATGGCGTTGTACACGTTGGCAGAGCCCGCGCCTTGCTTCCGGGGGGAGTACAGAACGCCAGAGGGCTCTTCCACCGGCACAGCAGTGCTCATGATCAGGGCCTCGGCAACGGTATGAGTTTGGCTATCTGTGAGATCATACGTATCCCGCAGGTACTCCAGCACCAGGGCGCTCATACCGGCAATGTGGGGAGAAGCCATTGAGGTGCCGCTGAGGGTACCATACGTGCCGTCAGTCAACGTAGAATAGATGTTTCCGCCAGGCGCAGTCACATCGGGGGAAAGCTGTAAGTCCGGGGTGACGCCCCAGGAGGAGAAATCGCTCATGGTGCCGCCCAGGGGATTGGGGGTCTCCGTCATAACGCCGGCGGGCATGACCTCCAGGGTCCCCACGCCGTCTGTGGCATTGGCCGCCAGGATTTCTCCGCTGGCCTTGGTGATAAACGCATTGGGCACCACACCGGCGTCCAGCATGTTAATCAGGCTGCCGTCTACATTGTCATAAACCAAGCATGCAACCGCGCCGGCATTGGCAGCGTTCTGCTGCTTCACCGTAAAGTCCAGGGAACCGCGGGAAACCACCGCCACCCGTCCGGCAACATCCAGGCCCTGGTAATCCTCCTCCGTGCCGTAGCCCGGAACCATCACATACTCCAGGGATTTTCCGGACAGGGAGGTAAGGGGAATCTGGCCAGCATCGGAGAAGACGACTTTCTCTTCCCCAACCACCAGGTAGTTGAGCATCAGCCGGGTGTTCTCCAGACTGGCCACGCAGGTGGCGCCGATGTAAGTACCGGGAGAGGAGACGATACCATTGTCCGGGTCCTCGGTCAGGTTCAGGTTGGTGCCGAAGCCGTTGTAGGCGGCGGCAGAGGCGCTGTTGCCGGCGGCAATGGCCACCACCACATCGCTCTCCAGAATCTTTCCGTAAATTTTGTTGACCGTTTCCGACTCGTCCGTGAAACCACCGGGAGAGCCCAGGGACAGGTTGACCACATCCGCATTCAACCGGATGGCATCCTCCACAGCTGCCAAAACATCATCGTTATAAGCGCCGCCGTTCACGCCAAAGACCTTCAGCACCAGAATCTGGGCGTCGGGGGCCACGCCAACCACAGGCGTGCCCTCCGTGGCATTGGCGGCTGCAATACCGGCCACGTGGGTACCGTGGTCGCCCTGGTTGTCATGGTCATGGGTCACATCCAGGCCAGAATCCACGTAGTTGAAGGCATAGGGAATCTTCTCGCTGCGGTACAGCTTATCCGCCGTCAGTTTCACGGCGCTGCTGGAAGCATAGCGGGTATAGGCGTTCAGGGATTCCAGCACCCCGCTGATTTCCTCCTTGGTCAGAGAATCCTCTGTGAGCTCCGGAGATGCCGCAAAGGAGGGATGGTCCAGATCCAGGCCCGTATCAATGACGGCAATCCGCATTCCCTGGCCGGTATAGCCCAGCGTCTCCCAAGTCATCGCAGAGCCAAAGGTCTCCTTGGTGGCGTACATGCTGGGGTCACTCACGTCGGCTCCGCCGGCGGTCATGTCCACGGGCACATCATACTTCTGCGCCACGAAGGCATCGTACACCCCATCCAGCTTCCGGATGCTTTCCAGAGCACCGTAGGGGACTTCCAAGGCCAGGCCGCTGAAGGCCACATTATAGTGATAGCGCACAGCAAGGGGCACGTCCGGCTCCGAAACCGTGGCCGCCTTTCCAGCCAGCCCCGTCATCTCACCCTGGGCGCTCACCACCGCCTGGCTGATTTTCTCAACCATGGCATCCTGGGTCGCCGTCATCGCTTCCACCTGGCGGGCCACCTTGGCCCCATTGGCGGCAATCTGGTCTGTGGTAAAGCCCTGATCCAGCAGCGCCTCTTCCTCCAGAACCACGATCACGCGGACCGTCTCGTCCTCGTCGTAAAGCGCTTCGTGCATCTGCTGGCCAGCCTGGTCCCGCTTCAGGTCCACGCCGGGATTTTCAATTTCTTTTGCCGTCACCTCAGGCGTAGCTGCCTGCTCCGCCTGTGCTTCCTGAGGAAGCGCTTCCGGCAAAGCCTCCGCCTGCAGCCGGTCTTCTCCCGTGATGGGAGTCGCAGTTGCCTGTTCGCCGTCTGTCGCCAAAACTTGCGCTGGAAGCAGGGTGGCAATCATGCACAAAACCAACAGGAGGGAAAGTACACGGTTCATTCGTTTCATATCCGGCTCCTCCTTCTTTTACAGCTGCCCATAGCGGCAGAAGATTACAGCCGCCTGGGCGCGGGTAGCGCTGCCTCTGGGAAGCAGATAGCTCCCGGGGTAGCCTTCCAATATTTCCTCTTTCACGGCCCAGGCCACAGCGGCTTCCGCCCAGCCTGCCACCTTCCCGGCATCCACAAACTGGCTAAGGTCCGCCTGCCCGGTCACATCCTGTCCCGTTGCCTTTGCATACCGGTACAGCATGGTCACCAGCTCCTGACGGCTGATGGCTTGGTGCGGCGCAAATTGGGTCTGGCTTACACCATTGGTCACGCCTTGCTCCACAGCCCATGCCACAGCCGCTCCATAATATCGGGCCGTGTCCACATCCGTAAACGCCGTCTCCAGACTCTCCACAGCCGGGCTTCCCGCGAAGCGGTACAGCACTGTCACAAACATAGCCCGGTCCATCTTACCCTCAGGGACGAATTTCGTCCCGGTGACGCCCTGGAACAAGCCTCCGTGGTAGGCCTTCAGAATTTCCTCTTTGGCCCAGTGGTTCTCGATGTCCTGGAAGGGGTTGTATTCCAGAGACACGGTGTCTCCTTCTACCGTTCGTTTCTCCTCCCCGGCATAAACCTCACCGGCCTCTGCCGCGAAGGTCCCATCCTGGGTCACCTGGAAAGTCAACTCCACCATGGGAGTCTTCTCTGCCGTGAGGTTGCTGCCGACCCAAGCCAGGCAAACCTCCCCTGCCGTCTCCCCGTTTACGCTGGAGGCTCCGAAGCTCCCCAGAACCCGGGAACCGGTCAAGGTGGACACCTTGGGATCATAGGTGGCAGTGAGACGGCCATTGGTCACCCCTTCGCCGCCTTCCAGGTAGACTGTCACAACCGCGTTCCCTGCCCGGTACTCTGCGGTCATAGTCAACCGGGCTCCGGCTGTCCTTTCGCTTCCGGTCCCTGCCGCCCATACGCCAGTGGTCATGGTAAGCACTAGGACCAGGGCCAGAAGCAGTGCTCTGATTCTTGTTTTCACGTTGCTCTTCCTTTCTGTTTTGATTTTGGGTACATATAAGCCAGCGCCGCTTGCTGCTAATGCAGTAAAGCACATGGGTACAGCAAGCTCATCCCGCCGGGGCAAGATGAGATCCGGCGCTTCCTTCTGCTTCAGTATATCATAGAACGCAGCTCAAAGAAAGCCGACTACTTTGGGAAAATTATCCCACAAAGTAGCCGACTTCCCCTCTTAAGCAAGGTTATCTTAGGAAAACTTGCGCACCAACTCATATGCCTGACGGTACTGCCGGTTTGCGGCGTACCACTCCTCCAGCCAAGGCACATGAAACCGGACAAACCCGATGGAAAACTGCTGCTCCATGCTTCTCACGCAGCTGTGAAGCGCTTTTCCATACTCAGGCTCTTGGAGATAGCCCTTGTGGTCCAGCCGGAACCGGATGAGGCCGCACATCTGCTCAAAAATCTCCCGCGCCTGAGGCGGATCGCAGGGCAGATCCCCCAGAGGCGCCTCCAGGGCCCGGTCCAAAGCCACCCGGGCCAGCTTCTCCTGCCCCAGGCGCTCATAGCAGATGGCCAGCTTGTGGAAATACAGAGCCTCATTCCAGGGGTGCTCCAGCAAATGGCGCAGGGCCTCTTGGGTGAGCCCCATTTGCAGCTCCGTGGTGGCCTGATTATAGGCAATCTCCACCAGAGTCACCCGTCTGCCCAGACTACGCGCCATCCGTCTGGCCGCCTCATAATGTTCCAGGGTCTGATCCAGCTGGTTCAGAGTGCTGTAGCAGTTCCCCAGGAACAGGTGGCACAGCATCATCACAGGCAGGCTGCCCTCCCTGGCCGCCCGCTCCGCCCCCTGGAAAAAGCAGGCCACCGCATAGCTATAATCTCCCCGCCAGTACGCATGCTTTCCCGCCTGCAGGAAGAAATAACTCCGCTCTGCAATCCGCAGCAGATCCTGAAACTGTCCCTTCAGGCACAGATGCAAGTTCTGCTGCCTGGCATCCATTGCAGAGACAAATTCCTCTACCTCCTCCTGTACCTGCCCGGTGGCCGCCCAGGACAGGAGCAGCCAATCCAGAAAAAAAGGGCTGTTCCGATATACAGTTTCCCGCAAAAGCAGTTCCTGGGTCATATCCTGCAAATCCTCGCCGGAGAAAAGTCTGTCGTAATATTCCTCAAACCAGGCTGCAGCCTCCCGGCAAAAGGCCGGGTCATCCTGCCACTGAATATCCAGACGGCGGAACAGCAAATCCAAAACCTCCGGGCTGCTCTCCACCTTCCCTTGCTCAATTTTCGACAGATAGGACACAGCGCATATCCCATTACACAGCGCCGCCTGAGACCATTCCCGCTCCTGCCTCCGCTTGCGAATGAGCAGCCCCTGCAACTTTTGCCCCAATGAAACCGCCCTCCCCTTTCGTTTTTTCTATGGTAGCACAAAAAAACGGAAATTTCTACAGGTTTTTCGAGGTATCAGCTACACGGGTATGGGTGTACGCCTGGAAATCGGGAAGTTTCCGGGTGTACCGGATGTAGGGCGCAGCTTCACAGACACGCATGGGTATGAGATAGCACCGGTTCATGCGTTTCAAAAAGTACGGGCGGTGTAGGAGCGCACCGTGTGCTCCTACGCCCTTTTCTGAATTGGAGCTTACAAAATCACAGTCAGCAGCCAAGCCAAGCCCGTAACCAGCGCGCCGCCTGCTGCCCACAGCGCCTTCCCCAGAGGCAGCGCCCGCCGCTTTCCAGCAGGCACATAGCTGCCTGCCGCCTGCTGAGCCTGGCGCAGAATGGCCCGGTCGGACATGCCGTCCTTCCCCAATGCATCCTCCCGCAGAATAAAAATGGCCTGCTCAAACAGCTTTGGGTCCGGGGAGCGGACCACAATCACCTGTCTGGAAATCCCTTTTACCATATCTTACCGCCTCCTCGCCCACCATTCTGCCCGCCTTGGGGCCATTCCATACCGGGCCTTCAAAAAGACATTGTGGACAGCATTGCCCACGAAGGCGAAAGGCTTCCCAACGTTGCAATATAGGGAAAACTGGGGTATAATAGCCATGATACTTCCAAATGGAGCAGAGATTTGCCCGTTTTCCGAAAGGAGCATATGCAAAATGGAATGGAATGTACTGGCCGTGGGCGACGTGGTAGCCGGCTGCGGCGTTTCGATGATTGAAAAGCATCTGCCGCAGCTTCGCAGGCAGGTGAAAGCGGATTTCACCGTGGTCAACGGGGAAAATGCGGCCATCCTGGGCATCACCCAGGACCAGGCGGAGACCATTCTGGCCGCCGGGGCCGACGTCATCACCATGGGCAACCACACCTTTGGCCGCCGGGAGATCTGCCCCTACCTGGACGACTGTCCCCGGATTCTACGGCCGGCCAACCTGGCCCCTCAGCTGCCAGGTCGGGGGTGGGGCGTCTTTGACTCCCCCATGGGGGAGGTTGCGGTGATCGATCTCATAGGCCGGTGCAACATGGACTACAATCCGGACAATCCCTTCCTCCTGGTGGACAAAATTCTAAAGCGTGTGACAGCCAAATTCATCTTGGTGGAGATCCATGCCGAGGCTACCTCGGAAAAGCTGGCCATGGGCCACATGCTGGACGGCCAGGTCAGCGCTGTGTGGGGAACCCATACCCACGTCCCCACAGCGGATAACCAAATTCTGCCAAAATCCACCGGTTTTGTCACGGATCTTGGCATGACCGGGCCCAAAAATTCCATTTTAGGCATCCGTCCCGACCTGTCCGTGGCCCGGTTCCGGGGGAACCTGACCGGGCGCTATCAGCCCGCGCCGGGGCCGGGGAAGCTGGAGGGCGTGGTCTTCACCCTGGATGAAAGGGGCCGGTGCACAAACACGCAGCGGGTGACGGTTTATGATTAAAATCTTGCACAGCGCCGATCTGCACCTGGGCGCCCGGTTCCACAGTCTGCCGCCAGAGGAGGCCCGGGCCCGGCGGCAGGAGCAGCTGGCGCAGCTGGACCAACTGGTGGAGCTCTGCCGGGAGGAGGGCTGCCAGATGGTTTTGCTGCCCGGGGATCTTCTGGACCGGCCCCAGGGCTGCCGGGAGGAAGCCCTGGCCCTGGCCAAAGCCCTGGAGGCCATGGCAGTCCCGGTGTTCATCGCTCCAGGCAATCACGACCATTTATGCCCCGGCTCCCCTTATCTGGAGAGGGCCTGGCCGGGGAATGTACACATCTTTACCCGGCAGGCACTGGAGTCCGTAACTCTTCCGGAGCTAAGCTGCCGGGTCTGGGGAGCAGGCTTCCAGAGCATGGACTGCCCCGGTCTTCTGGAGGGCTTCCGGGCAACCGGACAGGAGCCGCTGCAGCTGATGGTCCTCCACGGCGACCCCACCAATCCCAGCTCCCCCTGCTGCCCTGTGACCCGGGCCCAGGCGGCGGCATCGGGCCTTGCCTATCTGGCCCTGGGCCACATCCACACCCAGGGGCAAATGGAGGCCGGTAGCACCCTGTGCGCCTGGCCGGGCTGCCCCATGGGCCGGGGCTTTGACGAAACCGGGGTCAAAGGCGTGTACATCTGTCGGATTTCCCCTCAGGGCGCCCAAGCTACCTTCCGGCCTCTGGGTGGGGGGCGCTATGAGGACCTCACCCTTCCGGCAGGTCCGGACCCTCTGGCCTCCATTCTTGCCCAGCTGCCTCCGGACACCGGCCGGGACGTATACCGCCTCACCCTCACGGGAGAGTCGGAGCCGGTGGACCTGGACCGACTGCAAAACGCGCTGTCCGGCCGCTTTTTCCACCTGCAGCTCCGGGACCGGACGGTCCCTCCCCGGGACCTGTGGGAGGGGGCGGGCGAGGATAGCCTGGAGGGGCGGTATTTTCAGATTCTGCAGCAGGCCGCTCAAAACGCCACCGGGCCGGAGGCCGAGGCCCTGTGCCTGGCGGCTCGCATCAGCCGCCGGATTCTGGAGGGGCAGGAGGTGACGCTGCCATGAGAATCTGCTCCATGACCGCCACCTTTGGCAAGCTGGAGGGGGAAACCCTGGAGTTCACCCCTGGCCTCAACCTGATTTCAGCCCCCAACGAGTGGGGAAAAAGCACCTGGTGCGCCTTTCTCCTGGCCATGCTCTATGGCATCGACACCCGCCAGCGGGCAAAGCAGGGCCAGCTTCCGGACAAGGAGCGCTTCAAGCCCTGGTCCGGGAAACCCATGTCCGGGTCCATGGAAATTCTGTGGCAGGACCGCCGGGTCACCATTGAGCGGCAGACCAAAGGGCGGATTCCTATGGGCCAATTTCGGGCCTTTGAGACGGAAACCGGCCTTCCTGTCCCAGAGCTGACGGCGGACACCTGCGGTCAGGTTCTCCTGGGGGTGGAGCGCAGCGTGTACCAGCGCACCGGTTTTCTCCGGGGCGGGGATCTGGCAGTGAGCCAGGATGAGGCCCTGAGCCAGCGGCTGAATCAGCTGGTGACCACGGGAGACGACAGCCCTGCCGCCCCCGCTCTGGCTGCAGGCCTGCGAGAGCTGAAAAACAAATGTCAGTACAACAAATCCGGCCTCCTGCCCCAGGCCCGGCTGGCCTTAGCCGGCTGCCGGGAGAAGCTCCAGGCCCTGGACACTCTGGAAGCCCAGGCCGCCGGACTGAGCGCACGCGTCCGGGAGCTGGAAGAGCAAAGGGCCGCCCTGAAGGCCCACCAGGAGGCCCTGGAGCGCCAGGAAAACCGGCAAAAGCTGGAGCGGGTAGAAGAAGCAAGGCAGAAAGAAAAAACCGCCCTGATGGAGCTGGAACGGGCCAGAGTCCAGTGCCAGGGCAAGCCAGAGCGGGCCCTGGCGGAGCGGCGGCTGGCCCAATGGCGGGGGCTCCGGGAGGCTTTGGAGGCTCTGGAGCTGGAGGGCTCCATGGAATCGCCGGTCCCACAGAAGCCCACCGCTCCCCCGCCCCTGGAGGGCCTGGACGGACCGGCGGCCCGGGAGGAAGTCCGCCGCCAGCTGGCGGCGTTGCCCCAGGCTGGAGAACCGGCTGCCAGAACTCAGGGCCTTCTTCTGGCCAGCCTGGGCCTTGCTCTGGCAGGGCTGATTCTGCTGTGGCTCCTGCCCGGGCGCTGGAAGCTTCCGGGGGCGGCTCTTTTGGCTGCCGGAGGAGTCCTTGCTCTCTGGTCCCGCATCAGAAGCCGCCGGCAGGAAGCTGCCGCCAGGGAAGCCAGGCAGGCCCTGCAGACCTTCCTTGCCACGTATGGAGCTCCCTCTCTCCAGGCTTTGGAACAGCAGCTCCAGGCTTACGAGGCGGACTGGAACCGCTACCAGGAGGCCCTGGCCCTCCACACCCGCAAGCTGGCCGGGCTGGAGGTCCGGCGGAAGGAGCTTCTGGAGGAGCTGGCCGCTCTCACGGGAAGCCAGGGCTCCGAGGCCTTCTGCCAGGAGCAGCGGCAGGCCCTGGAGGCTTGGGACCTCTGGGCCTCCGCCTGCCGGGCGGCGGCTCAGGCCAAAGGGCACCGGGAGGCTATGGAGGCCGTCACCGCCGGGCTGGAGGCCGCGCCCCTCCAGGACGGCATGACCCTCTCCCCGCAGGAAACCCGGCAGGCCCTGGAGGAGGTAAACCGCTCCCTGGAGGGCGCCCGCTCCCAGCTGGACGCTTGCCGGGGCCGCCGGACTGCCCTGGAAGACCGGGACCGGCTGGAAGCGGAGGCGGAAGCCCTGGCCAGCCGGGTGGCCCGTCTGGAGACTTACCAGACCGCCCTGGGCTATGGCCTGGCCGCTCTGGACAAAGCTCAGCGGGAGCTTCAGAGCCGCTTTGCTCCCCGGATTGCTGCAGAAGCCCAGGACATTCTGAAGAAGCTCACAGGCGGCCGCTACGACCGCCTCCTCCTGGACCGGGATCTAAGCCTTTCCGCCGGAGCCGCCGGGGAAGACACCCTGCACCCCCTGGTCTGGCGCAGCGATGGAACCGGAGACCAGCTGTACCTGGCCCTGCGCCTGGCAGTGAGCCGGGCCCTCATACCGGAAGCGCCACTGGTCTTGGACGACGCCCTCAACCGGTTTGACGACGCCCGCCTGGCCGCCGCCCTGGCTCTCCTGGAGACGGAACCCCGGCAAATCCTCCTCTTCACCTGCCAGGACCGGGAAGCCCGGCTCCTGAACGCATGCTGCCATGTCATAAGAGAATAGGCGCTGGTAGTCCCTGGCTTCTATCCAGAGCCAAGCCCGGTCAGGAGGCACGGCTGCAGCTGTGCCTCCTTCACTGGCGCGGAAGCGCCTCCGCCTTCCACCGGGAGGCACATGCGTACACCTAAGCCAGCCCCTACAAGTTGGCCCGGGTCACATCATGGCGCTGTAGGGGGCCGTAGTTCCCGTCTGCCCCCAGGGCAGTAGGGCGCCGCCTCCTGGACTCACCCTACGCCGCACCTCACAAGGTGGCTGTGCGCTTATCCTGAAGTTCGTGGCAGCCCTATCCTTCGCCAGGCTGGTCCGTTAACAAATCCCTCGGGAACTCTTAACAATTTGTTCACGCCAAGCCGAAAAAAACAGATATAATGGATGTATCAGAAGGAAGAAAAGAGAGGGAGGAATTTCCATGGCCATTTCGGTTTTGATCGTAGAAGACGACAACAACATTGCAGAGCTCCTGCAGATGTATCTGGAAAAAGAGGGCTACGCTGTGACCATTGCCCCGGATGGGGGCCAGGGAGTGTCTAAATTCCGGGCCATCAAGCCGGATTTGGTGCTGCTGGACCTGATGCTCCCGGTCATGGATGGCTGGGCCGTGTGTAAAACCATCCGGGCGGAAAGTCAGGTGCCCATCATCATGCTCACCGCCAAGGGCGAAACCAGCGATAAGGTAAGCGGCTTGAAGGGCGGCGCAGATGACTATATCACCAAGCCTTTTGAAATGAAGGAGGTCCTGGCCCGGATTGAGGCCGTGCTCCGCCGCTCCGGCAACAGCGTGGAGAAAAAAGCCAACAAGTTGGTCTTCGACCGGCTGATCATTGACATGGACGCCTTTGAGCTCACAGTGGACGGAAAAAAAATCGACACGCCCCCCAAAGAAATGGAGCTCCTGTTCCATCTGGCTTCCTCTCCTAACCGGGTGTACACCCGCAATCAGCTGCTGGATGAGGTGTGGGGCTTCGACTACTTTGGGGATTCCCGAACCGTAGACGTCCACATCAAGCGGCTGCGGGAGAAGCTGGAGGGCGTCTCCAACCAGTGGAGCCTGAAAACCGTGTGGGGCGTGGGCTATAAGTTTGAGGTGACCAATTCGTGAGGACCACATTCAGCCGTCTCTCTTCCGTGACGGCCCTGATTATCCTGGTGGCTGTAGTAGGCCTGGGCATGTCCTTCCGCGTCATGGTAAAAAACTACCTGGCAGATGAGCAGAAGGAAACTCTGCAAGCCAGGGCAGCTGCCGCATCAGAGCTCGCCGCCGATTATGTAGGGTACGCTTCCACCTTTGGGTTGGACGTCTCCACAAAGTTTCACAAGACTCTGTCTTTCGCATCTCAATTCTCCCAGACCGATACCCTGGTGTGCAACACCCAGGGGCAGGTCATCACCTGTTCCTGTCAGGAGTTCTGGTGCAAGCACATCGGCATGACCCTGGATCCGAATTACGTGCAGGAGGTGCTCCTCCATGGGGAGGACTCCCGTACCGGGATTTTAACCGGCGTCTACGAAGAAAACCGCTACCTGGTGGCGCAGGTCTGTACCATGTCTGACGGAACCGTGGGCGGCCTGGTGCTGGTATCGGAGCCGGTGCAGGGCATTGGCGAGATTCTGTCTCAAATTACCCAGATGTTTATATTTGTGGCCCTCATTGTGCTGCTGATCACGGTGATATGCTTTTCCATCTTCAGCCAGAACCTGTGCCGCCCTCTGAAGGCCATGGCCAACGCCGCCAAGGAATTTGGCCACGGAAACCTGAAGGCCCGGGTGGAGACCAGCGGCGACTATACCCAGGAAATTGACGAGCTGGCCATCGCTTTCAACAACATGGCCTCCTCCCTGGAGCAGAGCGAGTACCAGCGCCAGGAATTTGTCGCCAATGTGAGCCACGAGCTGAAAACCCCCATGACCACCATCGGCGGCTATGTGGATGGCATCCTGGACGGCACCATCCCGCCGGAACGGGAGCGGAAATACCTGAGTCTGGTCTCCAGCGAAATCAAGCGTCTGAGCCGCCTGGTGCGAAGCATGCTGGACGTGTCCCGTCTCCAGGATCAGGGCATCCCGCCGGAAAAAATGGTACGCTTTGACGTAGCCGAGTGTCTGGGGCAGGTACTCATCACCTTCGAGCAGAAAATCAACGACAAGCACCTGGATGTGGCAGTGAACTTCCCGGAATATTCCGTCTATGCCCAGGGTGAGCTGGACGCCATCACCCAGGTGGCCTACAACCTCATTGATAACGCCGTCAAATTTTGCCCTCCCGGCGGCCAGCTGGGTCTGAGCCTCCGGGAATCCGGCTCCAAGGTTTATGTCTCCGTCTCCAACACCGGCGACACCATCCCCCCAGAGGAGCTCCCTCTGGTCTTTGACCGGTTCCACAAGATAGACAAAAGCCGAAGCCTGAACCGGGACGGCTGGGGGTTGGGCCTTTATATTGTAAAAACCATTATTTGCAGCCACGGCGAGGACATTTCCGTCACCAGCCGGGACGGCAAGACCGAATTCACCTTCACCCTGGCTGGGGTAAACAGTCTGTAATTGCGAGGCAATGCTTATGTTCCACGATGACAAAGGCCCCTTGGAGCCGGAATATACCCCCTTCCCTCAGACCCAGGAAGAGCGGTTCAGCGGTTTCTATGAGACCGGAAATATCCGTCCCCCAAAGAACCACGGCGGTTGGGTGGCTGCCGTGCTTCTGACCTGTATTTTTCTGGGCGGCCTGGCCGGCGGCGCCATTCTCATCAACCTGAGTGAACACATGCAGCAGGAAACGTCGCCGGAGGTCCAGTCGCCCACCAATCCGGTTACCCTGACAGAAACTCAGTCCTCCGAGCCCATGGAAACGGAGCAGCCCATTCTGGAGGCTACTGGGCCCCACGGCGACGATACGGAGCTTATCATATCCAGCGCATCGGAAGCCGTTCCCAATATCCCCCAATCCGGCGGGCTTTCTTTGCAGGAGATCTACCGGAAGGTGAGCCCTTCTGTGGTGTCCATCACCGCCCAGCAAGCAAGCGGCACCTCCTACGGCTCCGGGATCATCATGTCCCAGTCCGGCTATATCATTACCAACTGCCATGTGGTCAATGAAGCCTATCACCTCCTGGTCACCTTGTCTGACGGGCAGGAGCATGATGCCCAGCTAGTGGGGAAGGACAGCATCAGTGACTTGGCCGTCCTGCACATCGACGCCACGGGACTGACTGCGGCAGAATTCGGAGATTCCACCCAAGCGCAGGTGGGAGACGCCGTAGTCGCCATTGGAGATCCTCTGGGCACAGAGCTCCGGGGCACCATGACGAGCGGCATCATCTCCGCCATCAACCGGAACCTCACCATTCAGGGACACGCGTTCACCCTGATTCAGACCACTGCAGCTCTGAACAAAGGCAACTCCGGAGGGCCTCTCATCAACTGCTATGGTCAGGTCATCGGCATCAACACCGCCAAAATCGGGGACTATTACAGCAGCGCCGGGGTGGAAGGGCTGGGCTTTGCCATTCCCGTCCACATTGCCAAGGATGTGGTGGACCAGCTCATTGAGACCGGCTATATCCCAGGCCGCCCATCTCTTGGCGTGGAGACCGTGGTGCTGGACTTACAGGACCGGCTGTACTTCAATTTGCCTGACGGCCTGTATATCACCAGCGTGGATGAAAGCTCCAACTCCTGGGCTGTTGGCATCCGGCCCAGAGACCTGCTCATCAGCGTCAACGGGCAGAGCGTCACCTCTCAGGAGGAGCTGGCCGCTGCCCTCAGCAGTTTCTCCGTTGGGGACTCAGTCAACGTGATCATCTACCGGTCCGGCCGGCAGTTGACGGCAGACATTGTCCTGCAGGAGGCGACACAGTAGAACCGGGACTGATTTTAAAACAAACTGAGAGCATATTCCAAAGCTTGCTGCAAAAGCGGTGCCGTCCGCCTTTGCAGCAAGCTTTTTGGCCACTCCGCCTCCTCCCTCCGGCCCGCCAGGTGGGATACAGCCGGTTTTCTCGGGAAAAATGGAAATTTTCATTGCAGAAATGGCAAAGCTGTATTATAATGGGCAGAAATCAACCTGGACATTTTCACATGCTGCATCACATAATTTCGGGTGGCGCTCCAAAAAACGGAGCTGCTGCTTTTGAGAATACAATTGGGAGGTTATTTTATGCAAAAACCTGTTTTGGTGGTCATGGCTGCCGGTATGGGAAGCCGGTACGGCGGCCTAAAGCAGCTGGACCCCGTCGGCCCCGGTGGTCAACTGATCATCGATTATTCCCTATTTGACGCCCACCGGGCCGGCTTTGAAACGGTGATTTTCGTCATCAAGCCGGAGATTGAGGCGGCCTTCCGGGCCGGAATCGGGGACCGCATTGCAAAAAAGATGGAGGTTCACTATGTGTTCCAGCGGCCGGATGACCTGCCCCAGGGCTATGCAGTCCCCGAGGGCCGGGTGAAGCCCTGGGGCACAGCTCAGGCGGTCCTGGCAGCCCGGGAGCTCATAGACGGCCCCTTCGCCGTCATCAATTCCGATGATTACTACGGCCCCCACGGCTTCCAAGAGATCTACCACTATCTGGTGAGCCACCCGGACCTGGAAAGCTGCTATGAATACGCCATGGTGGGCTACCTGCTTCAAAACACCGTAACGGAAAACGGCCACGTGGCCCGGGGCATCTGCCAAGAAACGCCGGACGGGTTCCTCCACAGCGTGGTGGAGCGGACCCACATCGAAAAGGGCGAGACCTGTCCCCGCTTCACCGAGGACGGGGGGAACACCTGGCAGGAGCTGCCGGGAGACACGGTGGTATCCATGAACCTCTGGGGCTTTACCCGCAGCTACCTGGACGAGGCTTGGGCCCGGTTCCCCGCCTTCCTGGAGCAGGCCCTGAAGGCAGACCCCATGAAAGCGGAGTACTACCTGCCCACCGTGGTCAGCCAGCTTCTGGCAGATGGAAAGGCACGGGTGAAAGTCCTGCGGAGCCATGACAAGTGGTACGGCGTCACCTATCAGGAGGACAAGCCCACCGTGGTAGCCGCCATCGCCGCCATGACCGCCCAGGGTCTGTATCCGGAAAACCTGTGGTCCACCTGCTGACCGCTTTCTTCCTCCCTCAGGGGAGAGGAATCTGATTTCAGATCTCAAGCAACACATACCAAGCTCAAAGCCTTCCCTCCCGGATTCACAGGGTGTTTCCATCCGGGTGGGAAGGCTTTTCCTTTGCTTGCGTATGAAGCCTGTGCCGGCAAGGCAGCCAAACAAGGGCTCCCGCGTCCATAGTGACATCCTGGCGTTGTCGGCATAGGCCTCAGGCCTTGCCGGAGTTGGTCAGAGCTGCACGTCCAGCGACAGCCGGTGGAGCAGGGCGGCCAGCTGGCACCGGAGGGCGATGCCTTTAGGCGCCAGGCTGGTTTCCGTAACGCCCTCTACCAGGCCTGCCGCCACAGCCCAGCTCATGGCGTCCTGGGCGTAGGGTTGGATCAAGGTCCGGTCTTCAAAGGCCTCCAGGTTGGCTCTTGCGCTCACATCTTCCCCCCGGAAGGCGGCATAGCGGTACAGTATGGTAGCCAGCTCCTGGCGGGTAATGGCTTGATTCGGCCGGAAGGTACCGTCTCCGTAGCCCTTCACCAGCCCCTTGGCTTGGGCCCAGGCTACAGCCGCCCCGTAATACCGGGCAGGATTTACGTCCACAAAATCTGCTTCCGGTGCTTCCGGGCATTCCTCCAGACGGTGCAGAACCGTTGCCACCATGCCTCTGGTTACCGCCGTCTGGGGCTGGAAATGGGTCTCGTCCATTCCCTTGAGGATTCCCCGGCAGAAGGTATATGCCACATCCTCATAGAACCAGTCTGTGTCGTTCACATCCACAAAGGGATGCTCCTGGGGCACAGAGCCTTCCACGGTCCGCACCCCGCTGTAGGCCACAATGGCGCCGCGTTGATCCTTAGCCACTGCGTACACATCGCCTACGGTCTGCCCCAATGGCAGCTCCACCGTGCCCTGCGCCTCGGCCTGGGCAATCCGGGTGTCGGTCAGGATGCTAGCCTGGAAGCCGGTGACCTCCAGGGTCTTAGGCGTTTGCCGGTCAAAGGTCACCGGCAGCTCTGCAATGTCCACGTCCGAAGCCACTGTGCCAATGCCATAGCGATCCAGCTTGGGGGTGTCGTAGTAGTTGAAGTCATCCAAAATGGGAGAGTAGGAATTGAGATATACTTTGTCATTGGCCAGGTCGAAGTATATCATTTTGATATACCCCTGGCCGCCGCCGGGCGCACTCTGATAGTCGGTGCAGATCCGGTAAACCACCCGCTCTTCCACACCGTCGCCGTCGTCATCAAAGCCCACAAAGTTCAAAGACGCGCCGTGGTAATGGCCGTTTAGCATCGCAATGACATTGGGATGATCCCGACAGACCTGCTCCACCAAAAGGTCGCTGAAGTAATCGGGCACCGCTTTGGCATTGATGCCCGGGTGGGTGCAGAGAATGGCCTTCCGGTCCGGATACTGCTCCAGGACGCTGTTGATCCACTCCACCTCCGGGGTGTAGATATCCCATGACATGTAGATGAGGAGGAGCTTCTCTCCGTCTACCTGGACCAGATCGTAATGGCCCTTGTTGTCCTCATAGGTCCCGCCATACCAGGGATTTCCCTCATAGCGGAAGGCGCCAAAGTACTTGTTGTACAGCTCGTAATTTTCGTTTCCGTGGGCCACGTCGTGGTTACCGCCCAGGACGCCATAGGGAAGGCCTGCGTCTTCCAGCTTTTCCAGTTCCCGGGAGGCGTTTTCAAACTGATACGCCTCGTTGAATTCGTCTACAATGTCGCCAGTGTGGATCACGTATTCGATGCCCAGCCGGTCCTTTTGATCTACAATCCAATCGGTGACCGCATCAAAGTTCTCCATAAACTGTTCGGAATAATACTGAGTGTCCGTAATCCAGGCAAAGGCAAAGTCATACTGCTCCGGAATTCCGGCGCCATCCCAGACATAGTCATTTGCCACTGTGTCCGCCGTAGCAGGCCGGGTTGTCACCGGCTGGTATTCTGCGCCTCGAGCCTGGACCAGAACGGTGAGCTTGCCATCGGACGCCAGACCCTCCAGATTGACAATGGCCGTAACGACCCCCTTCTCCTCCCAGCTCTCCAGAGGCTGCCAGGTATTGGCCTGGGTCAGAGCGTACAGGCGGACCGGCTGGTTGTAGTCGGCCTGGGCGGTCACATCCAACCGGATATTGCCTGCCGTCTGACCTTTGGTGTCCACGGTAAACACTTCATAGGGCAGCTGACCGTTTTGAGAAACCACAGTCTGCAACGTCTCTGCCGTTTCCTGGGAGAAGGTGGAGTCCCCGATGCCGGTGGATACCGCGTACTCCGGCAGAGAAACCGCCTGAAGAACCTCCACCGTCGCCGCCGCCTCCGGTGCTTCCACCGTGGCGGTTGCGGGATAGGCGGATACCGCAAGGCCCATATTCACCCCGACCGGCGTTGGCTCCGGATCCGGAATCGGCTTCCTATTGTCCACCGTGAACTGGAAACTCTTGGCTGCCCCGGTGGAGGTGGCGACTGTCAAGGTATGCGCACCATCCGCCAGAGATGTGGTATCCAAAACTCCCGCCACGCCGTCTACCTTGCCGGCGGGGACCTCAAAGGTCATGATTACTTTTTTGTTGCAATCGGCGCTGTCTCCTACCTTCAGCTCCTCGGTGAGACTCAGGGCCGTACCATACTCGTTGACCATGGCAATGGGGCGCAGCTCCGTTCCATCGGTGAGGCTCAGGGCCATGTGGCTGACATAGAAGTCATCGTTGTTGGCGTCGGTATCGTTTTCCCAGGTGGAACCATAGGTGCCAGGCCAAATTTCCAGCTGGATTTGGGCAGAGCCATCCTCCCGGTAAGTGAAATATTTCTGATCCACAAAAATCGCCATAGAGGAGTCTGAGGGGATCTCACTGCATTTGGAAAAGTTTTTGATGATCTGGTCGCCACATACCAGGGCGTTTTTGAAATAGCTATCTACCCCCCGGTGGGTGAAGGTGAAGAAGGCGCCCAGCTCCAGAGACGGGTGGAGATTCAGCTCCTGGCCATCCACCTGGGCAGTGTATGCTTCCGCAGTGCCGGAAAAGTCCTTGGCCGTAACCGCTACCTGACCCGAAACCGCTTCATCTGTGGGGAAATTGACTCGCAGGCCCGTCTGGCCATCGTCCAAATGGTCCACCTGAATCCGGCGCACTGGGGTCGTGGTGGTGCGATACGCGTTGGCCGCCTTCACATAGTAGTCCACATAGTCCGCATGGAGCAGCACATCCGATGGGATAAAGGCATACCACTTATTATAAATGGCGAAGCTGGTGGTTTCCACGGAGGTATCCTTCTCCATCCGGGACGTCCGGTAAAACAGGGTGATGGACTGTACCGGCATGGCAGCGGTGCCCGAAAACTGGTAGGGAATCCGCAGGAACTGCCCCTGCTCCACAGAGGTCCGACCGTCCAGTCGTGTCAGCTCAGGGCTGGAGCCGTCATCTGCCGGGAAGGTCACCTGGGCAGCAGACACCTGGCCCATGTTGGTGGTTACCTGGCTGCGGGAAACCAGCATCTCCGGCCCCTCAGGGTTCACCCGGAGCTCCACGCTGCGGTTGTCCTTGAGATCTGTGACGCCGTCCCAGAAATACCAGCTCTCCAGGGTTTTTCCCCCATCTGTCTCCTTCCGGTACAGCTCCAACCCACGCAAGGTATTCCCCAGACCGTTCTGGGCGGTAAAGACGTAAACCGGCACATCGCCGTCTATGGAATAGGCCTCCCGAAATTCCTCCTCACTGGGGTAA
This sequence comes from uncultured Eubacteriales bacterium, assembly GCA_900545515.1. Classification (GTDB taxonomy): domain Bacteria; phylum Bacillota; class Clostridia; order Oscillospirales; family Oscillospiraceae; genus Faecousia. The sequence goes on from UQZA01000010.1 coordinate 47,594, forward strand.
CGGTCATAGCTTCCCGCCAGGGCCTCTGCCCGGTAGCACCATAGCACTGCGGCAGTGCCTGCTGGAAGGATGCAGCCTTCCGAATTCAGTTCACCGCTGCCGGTCAGCCGGTACAGGGGCAGAGACTTGCTGCTATTCTCCTTCAATCGGTACACCAGTTCATATTCCGCATTCAGGTCCACCGGCCGGCCTGTGGTGTTGTACACCTCCAGGCACTCCATGACATCGTTGCTGCCGCTGCCGAACTGTCCGTCTCGATTGCTGTCGTTGGGCCGGATTTCCGTAATATACACGCCTTCAGGCGTTAAGTTCGCCGGTGCGGAAACCGGGCGCTGGCCATTGAGCTGGCCTGCATACACCAGACCCGCCGTGGTGGGCTTTTTGGCCTCATACACCAGCATATTGCTGCCAAAATCGGGAATCCGGAGACTGACCGCCAGACCGTCGGCTGTCACAGCATCGGTGGTGGAATTGTAATGATAGTATGAGGTCACCTCTCCGGCGCTGTTTTTCAGGGCAAAGCCCCGGTCATTTTCTGCAAAGCCGTTTTGCCCGGAAACCCGGTAAACCCGGACCCCTGAGGGAACCCTCATGGCCTGACGGAATTGGGCCTCCGAGGCGTAGCTGGCCCCCTCCTCTCCTCCCAGGTCGGTCCGCTGGCTCCACAGCACCACCGTCTCCCCGGGTGCAACCGCTGTGCTGCCGTCTGGGGCGGAGATCGTGAGCTCTTTCATCACGTAGGCGTCTCCCGACGGGTACTCGTACCACAGGGTGTAGTCACTGCCCAACTCCACAGACCGGTCCGAGGTGTTAATCACCTCCACGAACTCCATATGGTCGCTGGAATTGTCGAAGAGATCTTCCCGTTTCACATCGTTTTGATAAATTTCTGTGATCCACAGGCCTGGCTCCGCCGGCTTTTCCTCTGCTCCACGGACTCTGGGCGCCGTCAGGGCAAAGGCCGAAACCGCCATGATCATAGACAGGCCGGTGGAGATCCATTTTTTCCACTTCATGTTGTTCATCCTTTCCGTACATCCTCATGGTCTGCACAGGTATACCATACTTCGTTTTCCCCGTCTCTTCCATCTGCCCAGGGTAAAATTGTGTTAAGATCTGGAGATGTTTTGATTTTTTCATTTTACCCTTGCAATTTGGAACTCCCTATGCTAGAATAGCCAAGAATATGGAAAAGCTGTGAACGGGCCGCCTGGTGCTGGTTTGCGCGATGCAGAGAGAGCGGGATGGTGTGAGCCGCTCCGCGTGCAGCACAGGGCTTTCTCCCGGGAGCCGCCGCCTGAACATGGAGTAGGGCGCGCCGGTCGGCCGCCGTTACCGGTCAGGGGCGTAGCTGCGCCCTCATGAAGTGCGCCGTTTGGCGAATTGCGGGTGGTACCGCGGAGGAATTTCCTTCGTCCCCATGGGGACGGAGGCTTTTTTATTCTTCCCCCAGCGTGCCATGCCGATCAATACCAGAAGACGCCTTGCCTTCAGTAAAGGAGATGGATCACAATGAAACAACAATTGGAAGACATCCAGGGCCGCGCCCTGGCTGCTTTGGACGCCGCAACCTCCCCGGCCGCCCTGGAGGAGCTTCGGGTGAAGCTCCTTGGCAAAAAGGGGGAGCTTACCGCCGTCCTGAAGCAGATGGGCAAGCTCTCCCCGGAGGAGCGGCCTGTGATGGGCCAGCTGGCCAACACCGTCCGGGCAGAGATTGAGGCCCGGCTGGAAAGGCGGAAATCCGCCATCCACGCCGCCGCCCTGGAGGCCAGGCTGGCCGCCGAAGCTGTGGACGTGACCATTCCCGGGCCCCCTGTGTCCCTGGGGCACCAGCACCCCATGAATCAGGTTCTCCAGGAAATCAAAGACATCTTTGTGGGCATGGGCTACACCGTGGTGGATGGTCCCGAGGTGGAGCTGGCGGAGTATAACTTCACCAAGCTGAACATTCAGGAGGGTCACCCTTCCCGTGACCGGAGCGACACCTTCTACTTTACGGACGACGACTCCCTCCTGCTGCGGACCCAGACCAGCCCCATGCAGGTCCGGACCATGGAGCGCATGCAGCCCCCCATCCGCATTGTGGCCCCTGGCCGGGTGTACCGGAAGGATGAAGCCGACGCCACTCACTCCCCCATGTTCCACCAGGTGGAGGGCCTGGTGGTAGACGAGGGCGTCACCATGGGCGACCTGAAGGGAACCCTGGAGACACTGATGAAGCGGCTGTATGGCGAGGATGCGGTGATGCGCTTCCGTCCCCACCACTTCCCCTTTACCGAGCCCAGCTGCGAGATGGACATGCAGTGCCACAAATGCCACGGCACTGGTGAGATGGACGGCCAGGTCTGCTCCACCTGCCACGGCGAGGGCTGGATTGAGCTCCTGGGGGCCGGCATGGTCCATCCGGAGGTGCTGGAGGGCTGCGGCATTGACTCCACCAAGTACTCCGGCTTTGCCTTCGGCATGGGGCTGGAGCGCATGGCCATGCGCCGGATGTGCATCCATGACCTGCGTCTCATTTTTGACAACGACGTGCGGTTCCTTTCCCAGTTCTAAGGAGGTGGCCAGAATATGAAGCTCAACAGAAAATGGATCAACGAAGAATTTGTGGACCTGTCCCAGGTTTCAGATCAAGAATTTGTGGAAACCATGACCCTGGCAGGGCAAAAGGTGGAGACCTATGAGCGCCTGGATGGGGAGCTCCGCAACGTGGTGGTAGGTAAGGTTCTCTCCATGGTCCGGCACCCCAACTCGGACCACATGTGGATCTGCCAGGTGGACGTGGGCCGGGAGGAGCCGGTGCAGATTGTCACCGGGGCCCAGAATGTCCGCGATGGGGACCTGGTTCCTGCCGCTCTGCACAACTCCTGGCTCCCTGGCGGCGTCCACATCACCAAGGGCAAGCTCCGGGGTGAAAAGTCCAACGGCATGCTCTGCTCCCTGAAGGAGCTGGGGCTCACCTTGAACGACTTCCCCTATGCCATCGAGGATGGCATCTGGATTCTGGAAGAGGATTGCAAGCCCGGCGATGACATCAATACCGTCATTGGAAATGACGACACCGTGGTGGATTTTGAAATCACCAACAACCGTCCCGATTGCTACTCCATCATCGGCCTGGCTCGGGAGGCCGCCGCCGCCTTTCACCGTCCCATGCGCCACCATGAACCCATGGTTCACGGCAGCGCAGCAGGGTCCATGTATGATAAGCTGGACGTGGAGGTTCCGGCGGAGCATCTGTGCAACCGGTACACCGCCCGGATGGTGACGGGCGTCAAAATCGGTCCCTCCCCCAAGTGGCTGCGCCAGCGGCTTCGGGCCAACGGGGTCCGGCCCATCAACAACATCGTGGACATCACCAACTATGTCATGCTGGAATATGGCCAGCCCATGCACGCCTTTGACTACCGGTATGTCTCCTCCGGAAAAATTGTGGTCCGGGAGAGCACTCAGGGAGAGACCATCACCACCCTGGACGGCAACCTCCGCCCCCTGAAGCCAGGTATGCTGGTGATTGCCGACGGGGATAAGCCCATCGGCCTGGCCGGTATTATGGGCGGCGAGAACTCCGAAATTGTGGCAGACACCACCACCGTGGTCTTCGAGTCCGCCAACTTCAACGGCACCTCCATCCGCCAGACCGCTTTGGCCCTGGGGCTGCGGACGGAGGCCTCCGGCAAATTTGAGAAAAACCTGGACCCCATGCTCACCATCCCCGCCGTCCAGCGGGCCTGTGAGCTGGTGGAGCAGCTGGCCTGCGGCGATGTGCTGGATGGGACCATCGATATCATAAACCACGTCCCCCAGCCCAAGCAGCTGGAGCTGGAGCCGGACCGGATTAACCAGCTTCTGGGCACCCAGATTCCGGAGGCGGACATGGTAGAATACCTGCGCCGTCTGGAAATCCCCGTGGAGGGTCGCACCATTTCCGTCCCCTCCTGGCGGCCTGACCTGAACCTCACGGCAGACATTGCCGAAGAAGTGGGCCGGCTGTATGGCTACAACGAAATTCCTACCACCGCCCTCCGGGGCGCCTCCACCCAGGGTGGATATTCCACCGACATGCTCCTGGAAAACCAGGCAGGGAGCCTCTGCCGGGCCCTGGGGTACAGTGAAGTGATCACCTACTCCTTCGTCTCCCCGGCCGTCTTTGACCAAATCCGTTTGCCGGAGGACTCCCCTCTGCGCCGCACCCTGAAAATTCAGAATCCCCTGGGCGAGGACACCTCCGTGATGCGCACCACAGCCCTGCCCTCCATGCTGGACATCCTGGGCCGGAACAGCGCTTACCACAATAAATCCGCCAAGCTGTACGAGCTGGCCAAGGTTTACCTGCCCACAGGCAGCGTTCTTCCCCAGGAACCCAAAATGCTGGTTCTGGGCACCTATGGGGAGCACGAGACCTTTTTCACCCTGAAAGGAGAGCTGGAGGCTGTCCTCACCGGCCTGCGGGTGAAGAAGCCCAGCTATACCGCCGTCCGGGACAATCCCACCTACCATCCCGGTCGCTGCGCCAAGCTTACGGTGGAGGGTGTGGACGTGGGCTTCTTGGGTCAACTTCATCCCCTGGCCGCCCAGAACTATGGCCTGGACGGAGAGGTCTATTGCTGCGAGGTGAACTTCACCCGGCTCCTCACCCTGCGGGACCCGGAGCCCACCTATCAGCCCCTGCCCAGATACCCTGCCGTATCCCGGGACCTGTCTCTGGTCTGTGACGAAGGCCTCACCGTGGCTCAAGTGGAGGACTGTATGGCCAAGGCTGCGGGAAAACTCCTGCGTCAGATCCGCTTCTTTGACATTTACCGGGGCAAGGGCATCCCAGAGGGGAAAAAGAGCATGGCCTTCTCCCTGGAGCTCCGGGCTGACGACCGGACCCTCACCGACGCCGACTCCGAAGCGGTGGTGTCCAAGGTCCTGGCCGCCCTGGAGGAGTCCCTGGGGGTCACCCTGCGGTAACCCGTAAAATTTTTGTGAATCTTTTTTCGTTTCCCTTTACTTTGCCTCCCTTTTGTTGTATGATGGGTCCATCACACATAAAAGGAGGAATCCGTGTTGAACGACAACACCATTAAGTTCACCGTCCCCGGTGATGACCGCGAAAACATGCATCGGATTCTCCGTTCTGTTTTCGACGCCCTCAGCGAAAAGGGTTACAACCCCATCAATCAGATCGTAGGGTACCTTCTGACCGAAGATCCCACCTATATTACAAATTACAACAACGCCCGCGCCATGATTTGTAAGTTGGACCGGGACGAGCTCCTCCAGGAGCTGGTCCAGTGCTATCTGTTTGATAAGCAATAAGCCGTATCTGGGGCTGCCGCCGTGATGCTGCAGCCCCAGATTTCTTCCCCTGTCACCCATTTTCATGCCTGTTCCGATTCATACCACCCCTCCGTCTTACCTGCTCAACATCCAAAAATTCCCAATTTTGAATCAATTTGTAACACTTCTCTCAAAAAAGTTGCAAAAATCCCCCCGTTGGGGTTGACATCTCCGTTACGATGTGTTACAATTTGGTTACATTTCCTTCAGGGAGGTTTCAAATGTCTGACCAAACTGCCGGCCTGACTTACAAAGGCCGTCCCCTTATGCGCAAGGACAACATGATCTACTACGGCTCCATGGCCGATTCCCACATTGTGATGCTCCAGGTGTTGGACTCCAAGCCGGTCAACGGCCTGAATGTGGCCACCCGGGTGTCCGTTCAACTCCTGTCCAATGACCCGAATTTAAGGTCCCGGGAACGGATTGTAAAGAAGAGCGAAAAAGAAGGCCTGTACACGGCGTTGGATGTTGGCTGTGTCTGGCTGGAGCGCGCTCTGGCAAAATAAAACGCACTGTAAGACGGAGGGTAACGTATGAACTGTAAAAAGAGATTTTTGGGTCTGGTTCTGTCTATGACCACCTTGGTCGGCACCCTGGCCCTGACCACCAATGCTTCTGATTCTGTGAAATCCGCCGTTGGCATTGTAGATGCCTCGGCCCTCCGCTTGCGGGAAGGACCTGGCACAGATACTGAAATCCTCACCACTGCTTACCGCAACGATTATGTGGTCATCCTGGAGTCCGAGGGCGACTGGTACAAGGTCATTTACAACCTGCGGGAGGGTTATATGCACAGCGACTACCTCACCGTGAAAGAGCGGGAAAACGTAGAGCTGGGCTACGGAGAGGTCAATACATATCTGGTCAACCTGCGCAGCGGCCCCACCACCTCCTCTGAGATCCTGGATCAGCTGGCTGAAGGCGAGGACGCCTACATCATCGGCTTTAACTGCGGCTGGTATAAGGTCCAGTACAACGGCAGCACCGGTTACATCCGCAGCGACCTGGTGGATCTCACCGAGATTCCTTACGAAAACACCGGCTCCAGCAGCAGCCCCAAGTACTTCGCCGGGGGAGACCCCATCAGCAGCTCCTCTTACGAGTCCTCTGAGCGCTACGAAGCGGAGCCCGAGTCCTCCGAAAGCTACGAGCAAGAGTCCGAGGCTGAGTCCTACGAGAGCTATGAGCAGGAATCTGAGCCTGAGTCCTCCGAAAGCTACGAACCCGAAACTTCTGAAAGCTACGAGCAGGAATCCGAACCCGAATCCTCCGAAAGCTACGAATCGGAATCCTCCGGCAATGCTTCCTCCTCCTACTCCGCCGGTGAGGCCATTGTGGCCAAGGCCAAGGAATATCTGGGCGTCCCCTATGTGTGGGGTGGCTCCTCCCCCAGCGGTTTTGATTGCTCCGGCTTTACCCAGTATGTGATGCGGGCCTGCGGCTACTCTATCTACCGCACCGCCACCGATCAGCTGGAAAACGGCTACGCCGTTAGCTACTCCGACCTGCAGCCCGGCGACCTGGTCTTCTTCGAGCGGACCTACAACACCGATGCTCCCGCTTCCCACGTGGGCATCTATGTGGGCGGCGGCGAGTTCATCCACGCCGGTGGCAGCTACGTCAAAATCTCCAGCCTCTCCTCCGACTACTACGCCAGTCGTTACGTAGGCGCACGCCGGATCGTGTGAGAGCCTTCATCATAAATTTTCCGGCGCGCCGTCCTTCCCCGGGCGGCGCGCCGTTTTATATCATATTCCACCGCAGGGTCAGACCCATCGGTGAGATCACAATACCCCACTGGACTGGCGTGGAAGCACCCATAGCTTCCCCCGGGGGAAGACAGGGCCCTGCCCCGCCAGTGCGTTGGAAGCCGTACATCCCCGGCGGGAAGAACGCTTCCATGTCGTGCTCTGAAGCTTTTCACCAGCGCCCAGGCTCCGCCACAAGTGTTCACGATGTGTGGAACTTTGTTTCCTGGGCAAAGTGACGAAAATTTCTTTTGCATACGCGAATATTTTTGTTGAAATTTCTGCCTCCATCCTCTACAATAGGTTCTGCATTCAGGAAACCAAATGGAGGAGGAATTCCCTATGGAAAGTCCGGCGAGTCAAGCCGCCCCCAGCACGAAGCCTGCCGCAGGCCAGAAAAAGGCCGTCAGCGTGGAAGCTTTCGTATTTCTCGGCGTTTTCATTCTGATTTTTGGCCTGATCGGCCATAAAATGGGGATGATCAACCTACTTAACACCATGATGAATACCGCCTTTGATCTGCTCATCAACACCGTGCTGTACATCATGGGCATCGCCGTGCTGGCCGGCGCCTTGGGCGCGATGCTGACGGAGTTTGGCGTGGTGGCTCTCATCAACAAGCTGCTCTCCCCGCTCATGGGCGTCCTATACGGGCTGCCTGGCGCTGCCTCCGTTGGAATCGTCACAACTTACCTGTCTGACAATCCTGCCATTTTGACCTTGGCAGACGATCCCAGCTTCCGCCGGTACTTCAAGCGGTATCAGCTTCCCGCTCTCACCAACCTGGGCACAGCCTTCGGTATGGGCGCAGTCATCACCGCCTTCATGCTGGGCCTGCAGCTGACCTCCGGCGGCGGCAGCTTCGGCCTGGCGGTCCTGGTGGGCAACCTGGGAGCTGTGTTCGGAAGCATCGTCAGCGCCCGGCTGATGCTGCGCTTCACCAAAAAGGTGTTCGGCACAGAGGCCTACTGTGATATCCCGGAGGGCTGCGAGCATGCAGACCTGTCCACCCGGTCTGTCCGGCCCGGCGGCTTTGGCGCCCGGCTTCTGGCCGCGCTCACCGAAGGCGGCGCTTCCGGTGTGAAAATGGGCGTGGAGATCATTCCCGGCGTCCTTCTCATCTGCACCTTCGTGCTGCTGCTCACCAAGGGCCCCGGGGAGGGCGGCGTCTACACCGGCGCAGCCTATGAGGGCGTTGCGGTCCTGCCTTGGCTGGGTCAGAAGCTCTCCTTCATCCTGAAGCCGCTGTTTGGCTTCACCAGCGCCGAAGGCATTGCCGTCCCCATTACAGCCCTGGGCGCTGCTGGGGCGGCCATTGGCCTGGTGCCCGGCCTTCTGTCCTCCGGTCTGGCCGGGGCACAGGACATTGCCGTCTTCACCGCCATGTGCATGTGCTGGAGCGGCTACCTGTCCACCCACGTGGCCATGATGTCTAGCTTGAAGTGCACTTACCTCACCGGCCGTGCCATCCTCTGTCACACCATCGGCGGCCTGTGCGCCGGCGTCTTCGCCCACTGGGTCTATGCCCTGCTGTCCCTTTTGTAAACCTTCCAAGCCGCATATATGACACGCTCCCCCGCAGACGACAGGGAATCACTCCTGTCATCTGCGGGGGAGCGTTGCTACTGAGCAGGTTCAGATTTCTCCGGATGGGGCAGCCTCCCAATCGGCTCGTGCCTTTCCCCCGGGGAAGGCGCCGGGCAAAGGGAGGCGGATGAGGAACGGCGGTAAGTTACAGACCGGTAGGCAGGATCGGTAAAAACGTAACATATTTCCTTCTGAACGAAACTTCCTCCAGCATAGCCAGGCTGCGCCGCGCCAGGAGAGAAAAAGTAAATGTTGCTGACTTAGAGCCATGCGTTTCGGCAGTTGATATTTGCGCCCAGGTGTGTCATAATGGAGAGGAAATGACTTGTGGGGACGGTGAAGTGATGAATAAACAGCCGGGGACGATAAGGGCCCTGTTTTTGACCTTTCTTAAAATTGGAGCGTTCACCTTCGGAGGTGGCTACGCTATGATTCCCCTGATACAAAAAGAGGTAGTGGAGAGACGGAAGTGGATGACGGACGGGGACATTCTGGATATCATCGCCATTGCAGAGTCCACGCCCGGCCCCATCGCCATCAACGCGGCCACCTTTGTGGGCTACAAAACCGCCGGTTTTTGGGGTGCGGTATGCTGCACCACTGGGGTGGTGCTGCCCTCCTTCCTCATGATTGCGGCCATCTCCCTGGTGCTGCAGGCCTTTGAGCGCAACCGGGTGGTCCAATATGCCTTTGCCGGAATCCGGGCCGGGGTTTTGGCCCTCATTTGCAAAGCTCTGGTGTCCATGTACCGGCAGTGTCCCCGGAATCTCTTCTCCTACCTTCTGGCCGGGGCGGCCTTTTTGGCCACGGCGGTGTTCCGGGTGAACGTGCTGCTGGTGATTTTGGGGTGCGCTGCCTGCGGGCTCGTTCATTCGGCCATAGTGGGGAGGAAGCAGGTATGATTTTCTGGGAACTGTTTTGGACCTTTTTTCAAATTGGCGCCTTCACCTTTGGGGGCGGCTACGCCATGCTGCCCCTCATTCAGTCGGAAGTGGCAAGCCACGGCTGGATGACGGACGCTCAGCTGGTGGATTTTGTAGCGGTGAGCGAAAGCACTCCCGGGCCCTTTGCGGTCAACATCTCCACCTACGTGGGTATGGTGACCGGGGGACCTCTGGGGGCGGCTTGCGCCACCCTGGGGGTGGTCCTCCCCTCTTTTCTCATCATTTTGCTGGTGGCCCGGTGCTTCGCCCAGTTCCGGTCCAGCCCCATCGTCCAGGGGGGCATGTCCGGCCTGCGCCCGGCGGTGGTGGGGCTCATCGCCGCGGCGGTGGTGTCCGTGGGGCTGACGGTGTTTTTCCCCGGCGGGGTAAGCCTGGACGTGGTGCAAACGCCTGGCTTTCTCGTCGCCTTGGGTGTTTTTCTCCTGTCCCTCCTCCTGGCCTTCCGGAAGGCCCATCCCATTTTCATCATCTGCCTGTCCGGCCTTTTGGGCGTTGGGGCCGGATTGCTGGGAGCCTTCTAGAATTTGGTGGTAAATATAGTGAGAAAAAAGATACTTTTGTCTATTGTATTAATTGTCATTATTGTTGTAATAGCTGTAGGTGCAGTCGACAGTGGCGTTATGAACAAACTAGAGCATCTGGGGCGCATGGTTCCAGAAGTACTAAACTCGGACGATGTTTTAGCAACATATAAGGAACGAAACGTCACAGCAGGCATGGTTACCTACTGGCAGGAAGTAGAAGTTATGACTTACTCTGCTGATGGCACCATTCACACAGAAAAACCGTCAAAAAAAGAAGTGGTGGATCGAGTCCTTCGGTCGTTGATTTTGCTGGATGAGGCGGAACAGGCTGGCTTAACAGCCACAGATGAGCAGGTAAATGCGGCCATAGCGGAGCAGAAGAGTATTGCGGAGGAATATCCTGAGATACGGGAACAGCTGGAGGAATATTGGGAAGCTGCCGGCATGACAGAAGAGACGTATTGGACGCTTCTGCAGCAATCATTTTACGAAGAATTGACCATTGCAAATCTCCAAGCCATTCTCATGACCGAGTACGAAGAGGCGGGCATGACGGAAGAGGAGGCGAAGGCCGCCTACGAGGCATACAAAAACGGCCTCATTGAGACCCACCAGGATCAGATTACCTATTACCTGGATGCCTCATAAGCGTCTCTGTAAATGCAATCAATCTGCCGCACAGGCGGGCGAAACCATTCGCCCTGCCTGGCGGCAGATTTGTTTGCTATGCTTGGGATTCCAGCCAGTCCTTCAGGGCCTGGCGGCCCTCCTCCGACATGGGGAAGGAATGGCTGCCCTCCATCTGACTTTTTTCATAGCAGTATGGGCCATGCCAGAATTCAGCCTCCAGGGAGCTCTCCTCCATGTTGACCTCCTTCTGGTTCAGCATCACCACCTTAGGCACGATCCGGAAGCGAAAGGGGCCCAAGGAGCCGGTGAAGATGTTGTTCATGGCAAAGGTATGTAGGGTGGGAAGAAAGATGCCGTCCATGGGTCAGTCCTGCATTAGCTGCTCCATCTCATCCAGCAGCTCGCCGAAGAGCTCCAGGGCCTGGTTCACAGGCTCGGGAGAGGTCATGTCCACCCCTGCGCCCTTCAGCAAATCGATGGGGCTCTTGCTGCAGCCGCCGGAGAGGAAGCCCAGGTAATCCTGCACGGCGCTTTCGCCCTCCCGGAGAATTCGGCGGGACAGGGCAATGGCGGCGGAGTAGCCAGTGGCATACTGGAAGACGTAGTAATTGTAATAGAAATGGGGAATCCGGGCCCACTCCAGAGCGATTTCCTCATCGATGACCATATCCGGCCCGAAGTACATCTCGTTCAGGCGGCGGTACTCGGCGCTGAGGACGTCTGCGGTGAGGGTCTGTCCCTCCTTGGCCATGCGGCCGATGTTCAGCTCGAATTCGGCAAACATGGCCTGCCGGTACAGGGTGCTCTTGAACTGCTCCAGGAAGTGGTTAATGAGGTAAGCCCGCTCCTTTTTATCCGTAGTTTTGCTCAGGAGGTGCTCCATCAGGAGAGCCTCGTTGCAGGTGGAGGCCACCTCTGCCACAAAGATCACATAGCCGGCGTCAATGGGGTTCTGGGTCCGGTTGGACAGGTAGGAGTGAATGGCGTGGCCCATCTCATGGGCCAGGGTGAACTGGCTGTCCAGGGTGCCGGTGTAGTTCATCAGGACGAAGGGATGGACCCGGGCGCCGGCGGAGTACGCGCCGGAGCGCTTGCCCTCGTTCTGGTACACATCAATCCAGCGGTTATCGAAGCCCTCCTTCAGAATCCTCCGGTAACCCTCACCCATGGGGGCCAGGGCGTCGTAAATGGTCTGCTTGGCCTCCTCATAAGGGATCTTCCGGTTGACGCCGGCCACCAGTGGGGCGTAGACGTCATAGAAATGCAGCTCATCCACACCCAGGAGCTTCTTCCGCATGCGGACATAGCGGTGCATTTTGTCCATATTCTGATGGACGGCCTCCAGGAGGTTCAGATACACAGAGGTGGGAACATTGGTGGCGTCCAGGGATGCCTCCATGGAGGACTCGTACTTCCGGGCCTCGGAGTAGAACTGGAGCTGCTTGACCTGCGCGGCCAGCACAGCCGCCACGGTGTTCTTGAAGTTGCCAAAGCCCTGATAGAGATTCTGGAAGGCACTCTTCCGCAAAACCCGATCGCTGCTTTCCTCGTAGGAGACGAAGGTGCCCTGGCTCAGGGGATGCCGGTTGCCCTGGCTGTCCTCCGCATCGGAGAAGGTGAGGTCTGCATCGGCAAAGAGGCTATAGATATTTTCCGGTGCGTTGGCCATTTCTCCCGCAGCAGCCAGGAGCTTCTCCTCCCCAGGGGAGAGTACGTGCTCCTTCCGGCGGCGAATGTTCCACAGGTACCGGCGGTAGCGCTCCAGCTTGGGCTCGGCAGTGTAAAAGCCGTCCAGGGTCTCGTCGGAAATGGAGAGAATCTCTGGTGTCTCAAAGCTGACAGCGGCAGAAAGGGCCACAGCGGCGCTCATGTACTGACCCTGCATGGCCTGATACTTGGAATCCCGGGTGTCCTCATCTGCTTTCCGCATACAGTAATTGGCCAAATCCTCAGACAGGACCCCCACAGCCTCCGTCTGCTCCAGGTAAGCCAGGAGCTTGGCCGGGCTGTCCGCCAGGTGACCGGCGTAAGCGGCCAGCTGTTGGGTCATGACTTTCAACTTCTCCAGGTCGGCGCTCCAGGCCTCGTCCGTGGCGTAGAGATCCTCAATGGCCCACTTGTCGGCCTGAGCAATCTCACAGCGCTGGAGTATTTTTTTCGTTTCTGACATGTAATATCCTCCTGATTCTGAATGTTGCGCGTTTTCCGCTTTCATTATATCACATAGCATTTGATTTGCAACTCCGCAGCGGGAAAAGGCAAAGAGATATTTTTTCGACAGTCTTCAATAGAAATACAAATGTTTCTTGCGTTGGAAGCCTCAGTGGAAAACGCGAGAATTCGTCTAAACTGCCGGTGTACATCTATTTCTAAACAGGTAAGTTATGAAATACGCCTAATTGTTCATTGACATGCTCCGGTGCAACCGGTACAATGTAAGGTGGAGAACTTGCCCACCCCCATGGGCGATTCTACGATTTTCCTTTAAGGAGGCAGCTTCATGTATCGATTTCCCAAAGATCTATATGCCGATATCCGCCTGGAGGATGTATTCCAGACCTCCATTGTGTATGAAAATGGGGCTTTGACTCAGAACAAAACCAGCCGGGAAGCCGGTGCGTTTCTGCGTGTCTGGGACGGACACCGCTGGTATTACAGCGCCACCACAAACCTGGGCCACATTCAGCAGGAGCTGGATGCCCTGGCGTCTCTGGCCACCCCCAATCCGGCCATCGGTCAGGACCCAGTGGTCACCCGGTTTGAGGTCAACCGGGACGAATGTCTCCGGTATCAAGATAGAGATGTGCGGCAAGTACCCAACGAGGAAAAGGCTGCCCTGCTCCAGTCCTATTTACCTGTGGTAACGGAGGTACCGGAGATCACCAACTGGCGGGCCACTTATCTGGACACCTACACAGAAAAGCGGTTTTGGTCCAGCCTGGGCGCAGACCTGCACTTTGACCACCAGCGGGCCAGTTTGGTCCTGGGCTTTACCATCACCGCAGGGAACGTTCCCCAGACAGACAGCATCCACACTTATCAGACGGATTTTCCCAGTCTGGCCGGGCGCCAAGAGGAAATGCGTCAAAAGATCACCCAGAGCCTGGACTATGCCAAAAATGCCGTACCCGTGGTCCCCGGAACCTATACCTGCGTGTTCTCCCCAGTCACAGCCGGTGTGTTTGCCCACGAAAGCTTCGGCCACAAAAGTGAGGCCGATCTGATGCTGGGGTCGGAAACCATGATGCAGGAGTGGGCCATTGGAACCCAGGTGGGCTCTCCCATTCTGAACATCCTGGATTCCGGACTGCCCGAGGGCTCCGGCTACGTGCCCTATGACGACGAAGGCACACGGACCCGCACTACATACTTGATTCACAACGGCATTCTCACCGGTCGGCTCCACAGCGCCGCCACCGCTGCCCTTCTGAACGAGGAGGTGACCGGCAATGCCCGGGCCATCAACTTCTCCTATGAGCCAATTGTCCGTATGACCGCCACCTACATTGGCGGCGGGGAGCTGACCCTGGAAGAGCTGTTGGCGCCCATAGAGCTGGGGGTTTACATCCACGATTTCAACCACGGCTCCGGCATGTCCACCTTCACCATCGCCCCCAACAAGGCCTATATGATCCGGAACGGAAAGCTAGCCGAGCCAGTGCGGATCTCCGTGGTAACCGGCAGCGTGATGCACACCCTTCATGAGATTGACGGCCTCACCAAAGACGTGAAGGTGTGCTCCCTGTCCACCGGCGGATGCGGCAAAATGGAGCAGTGGCCCCTGCGGGTGGCCTTTGGCGGACCTTACGTCCGGGTCCGGAACATTCAGGTTCAGTAAAGGAGGAAAGGATCATGGTAAAAGAGCTGTATCAAACAATTCTCCGGGAGACCTCCCTCAATGTCACCAGCGGAGAAATCGACTCCATTCGAAAAAAATCCATTACCAAGTCCGGCTGCCGGGTTTATGACGGCAGCTACCTGGGGGTCTCCGGCGTCCTGGGTGAGCCCACCCCAGAGGCCTGGACGCAAGCGGAGGCCAACCTGTCCCGCCGGATTCCCTGCCCCTGGGGCCCGGAGACGGGCAAACGCCGGACCTGTCGCCGGGGCACGGCCATGGATGCCGGTCGATTCCTCCAGCTGGCGGAGGAGCTGCTGAAAACACTGCGTCAGGACTTTCCCCAGTTCATCTTCAGCAATAAAATCAACTTTACGGAAGATGAGGTCCGGTTGCAAAACGACGGGGGCCTTTCCTACGCTTGGCAGGACGCAGCCGTTCAGATGAGCCTTCTGGTGCGGGCCCAGGATTCCGTAAACATTTTTGACACCGGAATCGGGAGCGTCTACCGTACCTTTGACCTGGAGCAGGTGCTGAAGGAGGCGGGCGAAATGCTGGAGGCTCACCTAAATCCCATTGCCCTGCCCGATGTGGAAAAACTACCGGTGCTGGGAAGCCCAGGTATGTTCGAACGGGCCTGGGCAGAAGGGCTCAACGGGCAGAAGCTGGCCAGAAATGCCTCCCCCTGGTCTGGCATGGTGGGCCAAAAGCTGTTTGCCGACTGCTTTACCCTGGAAGTAGACCGGTCTTCCCAGAACTTCTTTGAGCCCTTCTTTGACCCGGAGGGAAGCTGCCTGGAGGGCGACACCCTCCCCCTCATCGAAAATGGTGTGTTCCGCCGGGGCTATGCAGACAAGAAATGCGCCTGGGAGCAGCACATGGAGCCTACGGCTGCCGCATCCGGGGCCTATGACGATGTGCCTGCTCTGGCCCTTCCGTCCCTGTCTGTCCGGCCCACGG
Source organism: uncultured Eubacteriales bacterium (assembly GCA_900545515.1). Lineage (GTDB taxonomy): Bacteria > Bacillota > Clostridia > Oscillospirales > Oscillospiraceae > Faecousia. Next base: position 63,150 of record UQZA01000010.1, read on the forward strand.
GCAAGACCTTGGAGGAACTTCTGGATGGCCGCCCGGCCCTGTACGTCTTCACCAGCGGCGGCGACATTACGCCCGATGGCAGCTTTGCCACCCCGGTGCAGATGGCCTATCTCTACCAAAACGGCCGCCTGGTGGGCCGGTTGCCGGAGTTCGGCCTCCGGGGTAACCTGACCGACCTTTTGGGTAAGGACTTCCTGGGCTGTTCTCAGGACCGGCCTTACGACAGCGCCAACGCCTGTGTCATGGAAATGACCATCGTCCGCTGAACGGGAAACTCATCAGCTGGGGAAACGCCCCCGGCAGGAGATTGCACCATGGGAAGCCCCCAGCAGGAACTTCTTGTCCGGTTCCTGTTGGGGGTTCCTTCTTCCCGATGTGGCACGCCTAAGATTGGAAGGATACTTCGATATCGCGCTGGCGCAGGAGCGCCTCTTCCTCTTGGCAAATCGGTGTCATCCCATTCACAGCTTTTTAGCCTGATACTCCTCGCCCCAGTTCCACATGGCGTCCAAAATCGGTTTCAAGCTGTATCCCAATTCTGTAAGCGTATACTCCACCCGTGGCGGCACCTCGGGGTAGACGGTCCGGGTGAGCAGGCCACTGTCCTCCATTTGACGAAGCTGAGCCGTCAACACCTTTTGACTGACATTGCCCACAGATTTTTTCAGTTCCCCAAACCGTTTCGTCCCAGGGAGCAAATCCCGCAGAATCAATACCTTCCACTTGTCGCTGATGAGGGTCAGCGTCGTCTCCACCGGGCAGGCGGGTAAAGTCTTTGCGGCCATATCATATCCTCCAGTCTTTTGGTTTCTCATTGGCTCGTATATCTGTATTTTACCGTACTACCTGCATTGCCGTCAAGGGGAAATGGACCCAAGCATTCTACCGGGCTTACATTCATAACACTGCCCGCTCCCCAACTCCCGTCTTCATGGTTACCTGTAGGTGCCCATGCCACAATGTTGTGCGTACTTCACAACGCCCACAACTTCTGATATCATAAAACCGGCACAGAAGATACCCAAAAAATCGTTTCTGTTCCCGGCCATTGCAGGCTGATTGGGAGGCGCTTATGAATCGAATCGAAAAAATCCAATATCTGAACCAAATTCTCCTGGAGGAAATGCCAGAATATCAGGAAACCGCGGCCTGGTTCCCCCGGGACGAAGCCTCCCAGCGGTGCCTGCTCCGCAGCTTAATGAACGTACGGCCACCCATACCTGCAAGTCAGAAATTCCTCACCGTGCAGGATGCGCTTTTGTCTGAAGAGCAAGAAGAGCGGGGCGTCGTAGATGTGGAGACGTTACCCGCCATCGCAAAGAATCCCCGGCTGGTCTTATGGCAGGGAGATATAACCACATTGAAAGCAGACGCCATCGTCAATGCAGCAAATCCCGCCCTGCGGGGCTGTTTCTGCCCTCTCCATTCCTGTATTGATAATCTCATTCACTCCCGAAGTGGGATTCAATTGCGGCTTTGCTGCGACGAGATCATGACCGCCCAGGGGTATGACGAACCTCCCGGGCAAGCCAAAATCACGCCGGCCTTTCATCTGCCGAGCCGGTATATTTTGCACACAGTCGGCCCTGTCATCCATGGCAGAGTCACGAATAAAGACAAGGAGCTTTTGGCCTCCTGCTACCGCTCCTGTCTGAAGCTGGCCGCCGAAAAAAGGCTAGCAACCGTGGCTTTCTGCTGCATTTCCACCGGTGAATTTCACTTTCCCCATGGAGAGGCCGCCGAAATAGCTGTGAAAACCGTGGAGGACTTTTTGCAGGCAGACACCAGCATACGCCGGGTGATCTTCAATGTATTCACGGACACTGACCTGGCCATTTATCGGAAATTATTAGGAGAACGCCCATGCTGAATTTCAAAACAAACCATAAGCAAGCAGCGCTCAAGGAGCTGATCTGCCATGCGGATGCCATCCTGATCGGTGCAGGCGCAGGGTTGTCCGCATCCGCAGGTCTGACTTATTCCGGGGAGCGCTTTGAGCAGAACTTTGCAGACTTTCGTCAAAAGTATGGAATTTCCGATATGTACTCCGGCGGTTTTTACCCCTATGATACCTTGGAGGAATATTGGGCATGGTGGTCGCGGCAAATCTATATCAACCGGTACGACATCACACCCGGCAGGCCATATCGGGAGCTGCGGAAGCTGATTACGGGTAAGGATTACTTTGTTCTTACGACCAATGTGGATCATCAGTTCCAGCTTGCCGGGTTTGACAAGAAACGTCTTTTTTACACCCAAGGCGACTATGGCCTGTGGCAATGCTCCAGGGCTTGCCACAGGCAAACCTACGACAATGAGGACGCTGTCCGTCAAATGGTCTCCTGGCAAAAAGATATGAAGATTCCCACTGGGCTGATTCCGAGATGTCCGGTATGTGGCGCGCCGATGACCATGAATCTTCGATGCGACGGCACCTTTGTCCAGGATGAGGGCTGGTATCAAGCGGCCCTGCGATATGAGGATTTTATCCGGCGGCACCGGAGCCTGTCGATCCTCTACTTGGAGCTGGGCGTGGGAATGAACACCCCGGTGTTTTGTTCTTCGAGCACCAGGGGCAAATTAAGAAAAAACACGAATAAACAACAGATTTCAACTTCTTCCAATTTGATAAGAAAATATGAGGAAAGGCGGTGTGCATGATGTTCGGTTGGAGGATTCCAAAATCAGATAACACGCCAGACGGCGTTAATAAGCTGCGAGAAGCATTGAACAGCGTGGACGCTGTTATAATTGGTGCTGGAGCCGGTCTTTCCACTTCTGCGGGATTTGTTTATACAGGAGAACGCTTCGAGAAGTATTTCCATGACTTTGCTGAAAAGTATCGGTTTAATGATATGTATTCCGGTGGGTTCTATCCCTACAATACACTGGAGGAACATTGGGCTTATTGGAGCCGCTATATTTATATCAACCGTTATATGAGTGCCCCGAAACCAGTATATGAAAAGCTGTATGAATTGGTTAAAGGCAAGGATTACTTTGTTTTGACTACCAACGTGGATCACTGTTTTCAGAAAGCTGGATTTGATAAGCACAGGCTGTTCTATACTCAGGGAGATTATGGGCTGTTTCAATGCAGCGAGCCATGCCAGGCAGCTACCTACGAAAACGAGGACACAATCCGTAAAATGGTCGAAGCTCAGGGATATGTGATTGATGGGCATAACGAATTGATTTTGCCGGAAGGTGTCACACCGAAGATGACAGTTCCAAGCGAGCTTGTTCCATATTGTCCGAAGTGTGGAAAGCCAATGAGCATGAACCTCCGGGCAGATGGTACTTTTGTGGAAGATGAAGGCTGGCACCGTGCTTCGGAGCGGTATGCGGATTTTCTGCGGCGGCATCAAAATATGAAGGTATTGTTTTTAGAGGCAGCAGTCGGATTCAACACGCCAACCATAGTAAAATATAGTTTCTGGCGTATGACACACGAATGGAAAAACGCAATGTATGCCTGCCTGAATTATGGCGAGGCATACGCCCCCAGTGAGATCAAAAAGAAAGCTATCTGTATCAATGGAGACATTGGGGAAATTTTGAATCAGCTTTAAGTAGAAAAAATTGAATATTGACAGCATTATGCTGATTGCCGTGGGCGTTTCACTTTTACAGGTGGACGCCCTTTTTTCATACCCATTTTCAGAAGGAAGGAGATTCACATGGAGCTAAACGAAATGGAAAAAAAGCTGCTCTTTCAGGTGGAGGGCGATTATCAGGCAAAGGTCCTGAATGAACTTTATATGACTGTGCGGTACTCAAGTAATTCCGAGCAGCGGGAGGCTGCGCAAAGTCTTATGGCAAAGCTGCGTGTCCTGTCGGATGCGGAGTGCATGGACTTAGTGAAGGACATTCAGAAGAATTACCGTCTGCCGCACTCGCCCCGTACCATTGGGGAAAGGATCGCCGAGGCCAGGCAGCAATCCGGCGCAGAGAAATTAAAGGGGCATGACATCATGGCGCTGGAACGCTTCGACCCGGAGGTAAAGCACATGATCGTCTTTGATGTGCTGTCGTATGATTCCCCTGTCGGAGATAAGGGCGATAAGATGCGCCTGTTTCTTACGGATGCCGGCTATCAGAAATTTTTGGACAGTCAGGAACGGGGCGAAGTGAAACTGAAAAACCATGCAAAGGTCTCTGGCGGCAATCTCTACTATGACCGCAGGGACCGCGCCTTGTAACGGAATAATCGGAGAAAGGAGGCTATGAAATGGCTGTATTCCGTGTAGAAAAAACAAAGGACTTTACGATTATGAGCAACCACCATCTGCGCAATGCAGAACTGTCCTTAAAGGCGAAGGGGCTCCTCTCCCTCATGCTGTCGCTGCCGGAAGATTGGGATTATACCACGAAGGGGCTCGCCCATATCTGTAAGGACGGTGTGGATTCCATCACGACTGCCCTAAAGGAGCTGGAACGGCATGGGTATCTCACCAGGCAGCGCCTACGCTATGAGAACGGACAGCTCGGAGACATTGAGTATACGATCCACGAAAAGCCTGTAGCCCCTGAAAAACAAGGGGTTTCACCTAAACGGGAAAATCCAGGACAGGTAAATCCAGGACAGGCAAAACCTGAACAGGCGGAACCTGGACAGGAAAATCCCGCACAATTAAATACTAATCCACAAAAAACGAAAAAATCAAAAACGGATAGATCAAGGACGTATCAATCAATCTATCCGGCGGAGCCAGAGGTGGAAAGCTGTTCTGATTGGATGGATAGGATTGATACTGTGAACGCATACCGTGAAATTATCAAATCCAATGTTGAGTATGACATCCTGACAGAACGGTATGGAGCAGAGCGCATGGACGAGGCTGTGGAGCTTATGCTTGAAGTGATCCTGTCTAAACGCCCATACATACGCATTGCCGGAGATGATTTCCCGCGGGAGGTTGTCAGGAGCCGTTTCCTGAAGATCAATTCCAGCCACCTGGAGTATGTCTTTGACTGTATCGACAAGAACACCACAAAAGTCGGAAATATCAAGGCTTATCTGCTGGCGGCGCTGTATAACGCCCCGGCAACGATGGATAGTTATTACCGTGCCGAGGTCAACCATGACCTGTACGGCTGTTAGGCGCTTACGGGCGTCTTTTTTCATTTCATCAGGAAGGAGGCAGCGCACGATGAAACAAAGAACTGTGCCGGCATCATGCCCGGCGTAACCAAAGAACAGATTCAGGCGGCGCGGGAGGCGGATTTGTTCGCCTATCTGCAATCCTATGAGCCTGGAGTGCTCAAACGGGACGGGCCGAATTACCGGCATAAAGAGCATGACAGCCTGGTTTATGTGACCGGAAAAAGATACTGGTATTGGAACAGCCGGGGCCGCAGCATTAACGCCCTGGATTATCTGATCCAGATTCGGGGCTATGGGCTGGTGGATGCGGTTCATACGCTGGTCGGCGGCGAAATCCAGCAGATGCCGGCACGCCGGAGTACGCCGGAGGCAGACCGTGCACAGAAAGAACAGGAAAAGAAAGCCTTTTCCCTCCCCTGGGCCAGACGGTGCGCTACCGCTGCTGTTTCTTATTTGCAGAGGCGGGGAATCAGCTCCGATGTGATCCGAAGGTGCTTCCGGGAAGGGCTGTTCTATGAAGCCCGGTATCATGGCGAGCCGGTCTGCGTGTTTGTCGGGAAAGATGACGCAGGGAAAGCAAAGTTTGCCTGTATGCGGAGTATCATCGGCAGCCTGAAAAAAGACGTGTACGGCAGCGACAAGGAATATAGCTTCTGTTACCCGCCCCACAATCCGGGCAGCCGTCATGTGGCGGTCTTTGAGGCGCCCATTGACGCCCTTTCCCATGCGACGCTGCAAGAACTGGAAGGCTGGAAATGGGATGGCTACCGTCTGTCTTTGGGCGGCACTTCCCATGTGGCGCTGGCTGCGTTTCTGGAACGCCACCCGGAGATCAGGCGCGTCAACCTTTACATGGACAATGACCTGGGCGGCCTTAAAAATGCCAGAAAGATCAAGGCAATGCTCCATGAGAATCCGCGTTTTAAGCATATCCGGGTCGGAATCAACCCGCCACGCAGCGGAAAGGACTACAACGAAAAGCTGCTGAATGTCAGAGAACAGAGCAAAGAGCGCCAGCGACAATGCCGCCAGAAACAGGCGGCTATTTCAATATAACGGGAGGATTTGAAAGAAATGAATGAAAAACAGCAGATTTGCTTTACGGACAGCGCGGGAAAAGCGCTGTTTTCCATTCCTGATAACGGCATACTCTGCCTGTCCTATGGGAATGGGGATACGCATTTTTCCCTCTGCAAATTTCTGGATCAGACCCATGCGGAGATCGATGGCGTGAAATATGCCGTCCAGGATTTTGCCCGGAAGATGGAACACAACAAGATCAGCTTTGCCCCTGCCTGATGGCAGGTCAGAATAACAGGAGGATTTCAAACATGATGAAAACAGAAAATACCGCTTTACAGATGATTGCTGAAGCCGCCAGGTGCCCGGAATACGGACCTGATATGGTAACAGCATTGATGAAAAAGCTGGATATGAACGAGAAGGGGTTTGCGCTTCTGATGAATGTCACCCCTTCCACCGTCCGTCTCTGGACCAGCGGGGCTGCGCAGCCATGCGGCACCGCCAAACGGCTCATGCAGATTTATGAGACAGCGCCAGAGATCGTCAGCAGAATTGCCGGCGTTCATTCTCCGGCAGATGGGAGGAACCTGTAAATGGCAGAGGGAACGCCACAGCCTGCCGCTGTACCGGAACAGCCCATTGCCGAAAATGAACAGGTCAAAGCGCTGCTTGCACTCCTGAAGGATAACAATACGCCGGGATATGAAGAATTTGCCAAGCTGATCGGCCATGTGTCTGAAATGGAGCAGCGTCTTTCCGAGGCAACTGAGGAGCTAAAGGCTATGCGGCAGGAAATGCAGGGCTTGCAGAACCATTCCCTGAAAGATACGCTCCAAAAGAACTGTAAGGCTATGGAGGAAAATATTACTGCTATGCGGCAGCGTCTTTCTAAACTCAAAAAGCAGATCATAGATGGCTGTAAAAGTATTCTTGCCGATTTCAAAGAGCGGGGCGCCGTTGCCCTGAATGGAATCACGGGGTTTTTACATCTCAGACCGGCATTGGAGTCTATTCAGAACGGGGCGGAAAAAAGTATGCAGGCAAGCGACAGAGCGGTTGCCAGAATTGACGCTTTTAGTACCGAATACCATGAGGCGGGCCGGCATCTTAAAAACATGGGGCGCACCCTTCAAGGAAAGCCTGCGGAGGCAGAAGCAAAAGAAAACGGGAAGATTGCCAGAGTGTTCAAAGGAGCTTTCAAAGTGGAGCGTGCCCTTATATCTTCCATTAGCCGTAGTGCGGAGCGGGCACTGAATACCCTCGCCCGGTTGGAACAGACCGCAGAGCGCCGCCCGTCTGTCCTGAAAGCAATGCGGGAGCAGGCAGCAAAAACGGAACCGGCAAAAAAGCAGCCGGCGCCTTCCCGCGATAAGGAAAGCCGCTGATTTTCAGATTCGGCATGAAAGGAGGAATTTGATTGAACCAGGAACCATTGCCGCAGATATATTTGATCCGGGACACAGACCTTACCATATTTGCTTATGAGCTTCATATCTTCGCCGGGAATTTCCTGCGGGAAAGTGAATTTAACCTGCGCTCCCTGGTAACGAATACCGGGTCGGATTCGATTGCCATTATGGGAAAAAACCACATGTGGCTCTCCGACGCCTTGTTTGCCTATTGCTCTACGGCAGACCTGCACCAGATGATCTTTACAACGGAATATCTTGGGGCAAGGGCTTTTTTGTTCCATACAGAGCGGAAAGAAAACGGGCACTTATACGGCGACGTCCTGATGATGGATTTAGATACGCTGCGGCAGGATGTGAAACGGAATATTCTCTATCCTTATGGCGTTAATACCGAACAACAGAACGGGAAAGCCATGACGGTCAGCCTTGAAAAATGGCATTCAATGGAGCTGTATGAGAAAGATGCACTGAAAAGCTGGGGGTTCTCCTACAGCCCGGAGCAGGTCACAGAATGGCAGTACCATTATTCCGGCATGTTCAGCCAATGGAAGGAGCAGGCATTTTCCTATATGCCCCAGGATTTGGAGGAACGCCTGAATGTGGAATACATGACCGGCGCACAGAATCCCGATACGGATATGTACCGTATACCGCTGGGGACAGCCAAACAGATGCTTCTTTATGATGAAGCTCCTGTTTACCGGCTCCTTCCTGGTAGGCCGGAAAAGATACCCCCTATCGCGGCAGTTACTACGGGGCTATGGTATGAGCATTACCGGGAATTTGCCGTCAGGCCGGAAGATTTAGGCGCGCTGGACCGGCTGGCCCAGTGGGAAACGGATCGGATTATCGGAAAGCCCCCGGCCCTTCATAAGCCGGAGAAAGGCCGTTCCGATCAGGAACGGTAATTTTTTACACAGACTGGAGGTGATATAGATTGGCAGAGACCATACAGCATGAAGATTTTGGGGAAAAGATCGGAGGAGCGAAAAAGGACCTCTGGAGAGACCGCGGCCTCTATGTGGATGACCTTAGCGGCATGAATGAGCGGGAGGCAGATAAATTCGTCAAGAAGGATAATATCTGGAAAAAACCGGACTATCAGGCCATGCTCGATGACGGCGTCCCTCTCGGCGTCGTTTACTTCATCAAAAAGGCGCGGGACAGCCTGGGGGCTTCCCCAGGATATAAATACAGCGATACCACCCCGGAGCTGCGGCGTGCCAGGCAGGAGGAATATATTGAAACTGTCCGGCAGCTACAGTCCGTGATTGAGGACATCCGTACCGTGGAGGACGCCATGCAAGCCTATGACCGCTTTTTGGTGCAAAATGGATATTTGGAGCGTGTGCAGGGCTGGGGCAGCGGAACCCACTATACGGCCACGAAAAAGGGGCAGGACAATCCGGCCATTACAAATAAGGTGGCGCAGACGCTATTTGTCCGCTCCGCTTCTCATTTTGACCGTTCCTTTACGCAGAAAGCCATAAAGGAACAGTTTGGCGTTTCCAAAGAGCAGAAGGTGCCAAAGGGCTATGCGATCCGTTTCAATGACGGGAAGAATAGCTATTCCAAAAACGATGACTGGAAGCCCGGCACTTACTATGTGACAAAGGGCTATTCCATTTTACAGACAAACTTAGAATCACGCGAGGCAGCCCTGAAATGGGTACAGGATTTTGCCAGACAGCGGAGCAAAGGCGGAAAGGTCCGCTTTACGCCTCCGCAGCTTGAATATGTGAAACGGACCGGGCCAGACTACCGGAGCGGCCAGGAGATCACAGGCCAGCATTACCTTGAAACCTTCGGATTCCGCGGCGGCGAGTTCGGGAATTGGATGAACCAGAATGACCGGCAGGCTTCCCTCAATATGGGATTTGAAGCGCTGAAAGATTTGGCGGCTGCCTTACAGATCAGCGATAAGGATATTGCCTACCAGGGAACGCTTGCTATCGCTTTCGGCGCCAGGGGCAGCGGCAATGCGGCGGCACATTATGAACCGCTCCGCAAGGTCATCAATCTCACGAAGATGCACGGAGCCGGTTCCCTGGCCCATGAGTGGTGGCACGGATTTGATGATTACCTGGGTTCGCAGATGGGCGCAAAGAGTTTTCTGTCCGAGCAGCCGCGCCGCTATCCGCTGTTCCAGAAACTCATTGATACCATGAAATATAAGTCCGAGACGCCGGAGCAGGCGGCGGCCCGTACTAAGGCGCAGACAGAGCGTACACGGAAAAATGCGGCGAGCTGGCTGGATTCCGCGGTGCTCGGTTCCCTGAAACGGTATGGGAATGAGGCGCAGATGGAGACCTATGCGGTGCTGCGGGAGGCGTTTCTGGAAGGAGAACCAGGCTCCGTGGAACAGATCAGCGCTTTTAAGAAGTCTGTCACCGGGCGGGTGATCCCCAAAAGCGAGCGGGAACGGCTGGAAATCTTTGAACACATGCTGTCCGGGATGCAGGCACAGGAGGCGCCGCAGATCGGACGGGTGGAAACGGATTTTTATAAAAATTCCATGCGGATGGGAAAAGAATGTGAAAAAGACGGCGGTTACTGGGACAGTAATGTGGAAATGACTGCCAGAGCTTTTGCCTGTTACATTAAGGATAAGCTGCCCTATCGGTCAGACTATCTGGCAGGTCACGCAGATTGTGCCGTAACCTTTGTTACTGGCAAAGATGGAACAACGGAGGTTTTGAAAGCCTATCCCGAAGGAGAGGAACGCCGGGCCATCAATGCAGTGTTTGACGAGATCGTTGCTGATTTGAAATTGCAGCACATCCTTACCCATGAGGAAACGACATTGCCATTGCCGTCACGTACCCGGCTGGCTGAAAATGAGCAGATTTCCATATTTACGATGGAGCGCCCTTCGGTCATGGCGCAGCTTGCAGCGGCAAAACCGGCAGAAAAAACTACCCCGGCGCAGACGGTTCCGAAAAAGAGCCATGCGCCGGAGATATAGGGAGGTGTGATAGATTTTGGAAGAAAATAAAGATTACCGCGCTTACCGGTATGGCGACCATTTGGAGCCGGGATATGAGTTGAAAATCGAACACAGTATTTCCTGTGAGGACGGGGATATTTCCGGCCTGATTACGATGGGGGCGGAAAGCCTGGAGGCCATGCGCAAGGGTAGTATCAACGGCGAGCAGAAAGCCTATGAGATTGTTATGGCCGCGGCAAAGCAGTGGGAACAGCAGGCCGCCGCCACGCAAATGATTAACCGGGCACTGGAATACCTGCGGACCCCGGAAGTAAAGCACACAGCAAACATGTGGCAGCCTCATCCGAATAACAATGACCTGGAGGAAATCAGCAACCGGGTTTATAAGATGTCCTGCCGGATCAGGGAAGATACAAAATATGATACAGAAACAAAACAGAGTGTTCCGGTTGCCTGGTATGTGACCTGGGATTTGTATTTGAATTCACCGAAGGACGGCTACAGTATTCATCTCGCAGGACAGGACAAGAAACGTTATACAGATAAAGCCTCTGCCGTAAAATATCTGGATGGGCGCAAAAAAGCCTATTCCCATCTGTTTGCGGAGATTTCACCGCCCATTCCTAAAGAGCATGAAAACTGTTTTACAGTTCATGGTGCGCTCCTGCCCGGATATACAGTGGAAGGCCAGGAACCGATAAAAACGGATCGAACCGCCGCCGAGGTTTCGGAGGGCGGTATTTCTATGCTAGAAAAAGCGGAAAAACCTTCTGTGCTGGGAAAACTGGCTGCGGCTAAATCCAATGAGAAAACACCCGCTGCGCCTGCGGCAACGAAAAAGAAGGAGGATATGCAGATTTGAAAGTTTTAATGGTAGAGCCGGGCAGACCGCCCTATGAAACGGAAATTGAAGGTGGCCTGAAATCATTGCAGGCTGCAGTTGGCGGAGATATTCAGGCAACCTATCCTTTTGATGATTTGGTTGGGCTGATCTGCAATGACGAAAGCAAGCTCATGGGGCTGCCACTGAACCGGGCGCTCTACGACGAAACCGGGCAGATGTATGATATTGTTGCCGGAAATTTTTTGATTGTCGGTCTTGGCGAGGAAGATTTTACCGACCTTTCCCCTGAACTGATGGAGAAATTCAGTGAGCGGTTCAAGCGCCCGGAAAAATTTTACCGGCTGGCTGGTGAGATCGTTGCGGTGAAACAGCCCCTCCCACTGGAGGAAAAAGAACAACAGCACTTTGCCGCGAAGGAGCCTGCTGGGAACGATGCAAGGCTTGACGAATCTACGGACCTGGCTTTCGACTTAGATGAATTTTTCAGGCAGAACAGTGGAGCCTACGCAGACCTGTACCCGGATTCCCATACGGAAAAGGAACGCATGGCGGACGAGCTGCTTTCAGGAGATACCGGAAAAATCCGCATGAGGCTGTCAGCATTTGAGCGGGAAGAACACATGGAGGGAGAAACAGCGCCGCTTCTGGAGCGTATTTCTTCCTATGAAAAAGAATATAGGATCAGCGCCTATTCCATTTACCAGCTTGACTTATCGGACAACACAGATAACCTCCGTTTCATGTCTCTGGATTGGGTACAGGGCAAGGGGCTTTCTGTGGACCGGGATCATTACGAGATGGTCTATGCAATGCAGCGGGAACCAGGCGAAACGCTGGAGGATATTTACAGGCGGTTCAATATCGACCACCCGGAAGATTTCAGGGGCCATTCCCTTTCTGTTTCCGATGTGGTTGTTCTGCATGAAAATGGCGCAGACACCACTTATTACGTGGACAGTATCGGCTTTCGGGAGCTGCCGGACTTCTTCGGTGCAGGAGCGCCGGAGGCAAAGCGGGATATTTCGGTACGGGAACAGCTTGACAATGCAAGGAAACAGGCGGCACAGGCAGAACCGAAAGTACCGGATAAAAAGTTAAAAGAGCCGGAAAGGAGCTGATGATTTATGCTGATGGCAGTACAAGGTCCGTATGCCCTGATGGTGCAGCCGGACGATATTCTAATCTCTCCCCGTGAGGTGGATGAACATTTTGGAACAATGGTCTGCTTCCACTCCCGTTACGCGCTTGGCGACCATCACAACTACATGGATAAAGATGATTTCCTGCGAGAGATGTACTTAAACACGGTAGGCAATGACGAGCGCGGCATGGAACGCTATGAGAACATGGTAAATATGGTGTGGAGCCGGAAAATGACCGGTCCGAATCCTGATCCCCGCGCTGTGGATGATACCATGCTGAATGTGATTTCTAAAAAATATATCATGCTGCCGCTGTATCTGCTGGATCACAGCGGGCTTGCCATGCAAACGACCAGCTTTCATGATCCCTGGGACAGCGGGCAGGTCGGCTGGATTTATGTTTCCAAAGAGGACGCCCTGAAAGAGTTCGGCGGCGAAAAAATGACCGGAGCCATTAAGAAAAAAGCGGAGAACCTTATGCGCAGCGAAGTAGCGGTCTATGATTCTTACCTTCGCGGCGAGTGTTACGGGTTTGAACTTTACAAAAACGGCGAGCTCTCGGATAGCTGCTGGGGCTTCATGGGCGATCTTAACGATGTCTGCAAAGACATGGCGGAATACCTGCCGGACGAATGTAAGGGCATGGTGGAACGGCTGGAGGAACAGGAACACCCGGCCACGATCATCAGGACGCTTTTGAAACACGCCAAAATTCAGGTGGATCAGGCGGCGAAAGCCTTTGAGCACGCGCCCCGCCAGCAGGTAATCGGTGATGCCCGATAATATGTTATTACTATATCTTGTAAGGAAGGAGGATGCAGGTGCAGGAAGATATTGAACAAAGAACCATTTCCGTTACCGTCCAGGCGTCAAAGCTGACTGGACGGGTTCTGAAAGCAGCCATTGCCGCTGTGCTTCAAAAGATGGAACAGGAACGCAATACCCCAAAAGTTGGCCGCAACAGTATGAAGCGGCTGACGGCCAGGGATCCCGGCGCGAATACCATTGAAGTGACCGGACGGATTCGCTCTTTTGAGCGGTACGCCCGGAAACATCAGGTGCGCTACCATATTGAGAAAGAAGTCGGAACTGACCCGCCTAAATGGACCGTGTATTTCAAGGCGAACCAGGCGGATGCTTTGACGGCGGCCTTTAAGGAATATACCCGAAAAGACCTTGCCCGTACACAGAGGCCGTCGCTGCTCTCCCAGCTTCATAAATTCAAAGAGCTGGCGCAGGCGCTTGGCCGTGACCGGGTAAAGAACAAGGAGCATGGAGGGCCGGAGCGTTGAAAATAGATACCGATGCCCTGAAAAAGCAGGTGATCCTTCACCTTCCTTATCTTCTGTTCCTTTTGGTATTCGCTAAATTGGGCGAGGCGGTGCGCCTTGCCCCCGGAGCGGATGCTTCGCAAAAGCTGCTTGGGCTTTCCGAGGGATTTACGCTGGCGTTTCAGAGCATGTGGCCCGGTGCGGCGCTGGACTGGCTGGTGGGATTATGCGGCGCGGTTATTGTGCGGCTGGCGGTCTGCCTCAAAGGGAAGGACGCAAAAAAGTACCGCAAAAATGTGGAATACGGGAGCGCCCGATGGGGAAACAAAGCGGACATTGCCCCTTTCATGGATCCGAAACCGGAGAATAATATTATCCTGACGCAGACCGAGGGGCTTATGATGTCCGGCAGGCCAAAGAATCCGGCCCATGCCCGCAATAAAAATGTGCTGGTTGTGGGCGGTTCCGGTTCCGGTAAAACGCGGTTTTTTATAAAACCTAACCTCATGCAGATGCACAGCTCCTATGTCGTCACCGATCCGAAAGGGACGGTTCTGATCGAGGTTGGAAAGCTGTTAAGCCGCGGCACGCCGAAACTGGATAAGGACGGTAAGCCGGTACGGAGCAGGAATGGAAAAATCGTATATGAGCCTTATAAGATCAAGGTATTCAACACGATCAATTTCTCAAAGAGTATGCACTATAACCCTTTTGCCTACATTCACAATGAGAAAGACATTCTCAAACTGGTAACGGTGCTGATCGCAAATACCAAAGGGGAAGGAAAATCCGGGGACGACTTCTGGGTCAAGGCCGAGACTCTGCTGTATACGGCACTGATCGGTTATATTTATTATGAGGCTCCCACAAACGAGCAGAATTTTTCCACGCTGGTAGAAATGATAAACGCTATGGAGGTCCGGGAGGATGACGAGACTTTCAAAAATGCGGTTGACCTGCTCTTTGACGCGCTGGAACAGAAAGACCCCGACCACTTTGCGGTCCGGCAATATAAAAAATACAAGCTGGCTGCGGGCAAAACAGCAAAATCTATACTTATTAGCTGCGGAGCGAGGTTAGCCCCGTTTGATATTAAGGAAGTCCGGGAAATCACCATGTACGACGAACTGGAGCTTGACCTGGTCGGAGACAGGAAAACGGCGCTGTTCTTCATTATCAGTGATACGGACGCGACGTTCAACTTCCTTGTCAGCATGGCCTATACACAGCTATTTAACCTGCTTTGTGAGCGGGCAGATGACAAGTACGGCGGCAGGCTGCCGGTCCATGTGCGGTGCCTGATCGACGAGGCCGCAAACATCGGCCAGATTCCAAACCTGGAAAAACTGATGGCAACGATCCGTTCCAGGGAGATTTCGGCCTGCCTGGTCTTGCAGGCGCAGAGTCAGCTAAAAGCCTTGTATAAGGACAACATGGACACGATCATCGGCAACTGTGACGCCAGCCTGTTCCTCGGCGGAAAGGAAGAAACCACGCTGAAAAGCTGGAACTCCCTGCTGGGAAAAGAAACCATTGACATGTATAACACCAGCGTCACGAAGGGCACCCAGGAATCCCACGGGCAGAATTATCAAAAGCTGGGAAAGGATTTGATGTCGGTAGACGAGCTTGCCGTGATGGATGGCGGGAAATGCCTCCTGCAGATCAGGGGCGTCCGCCCCTTCCTCTCCCGCAAATACGATATTACCAAACACCCGAACTATAAATACCTGTCGGATTATGCCCCGAAGAACGCCTTTGATATTGAAAAGTTTCTGTCCACAAGGCTGCCCGTCCATCCCGGCGAGCTGTACCGCAATTATGAGGTAACTGCGGAGGAACTGGAGGCGCAGACTGCATAATGCCGTTCCTGCCTGTCTAAACCCCGTGCTCTGGCAGGTTTTGCTTTTCCGCGGAAAGGAGGCTTTTTTGAGGATACGCGCCCCTCCCTGACAACTGAATATGTTCAGGTATTCCCTGATCCATGCCGCCCCTGTGCTTTTGCAGATTTCCTTTGAAGCACAGGGGCATTTTTTGTTTCCGGCCCCAAACGGCCACATCATAACACAATATTTCTGAAATTAAAGGAGGAACTTTATGGCTTTTTTTACAAGTGCGATTGACACCCTGAAAATTCTCGTGATCGCCCTGGGCGCCGGCCTCGGCGCATGGGGCGTCATCAACCTTCTGGAAGGTTACGGGAACGACAACCCTGGCGCAAATGCTCAAGTTTGATAAAGAAGTAAAAATTTAATTTGCATAGATTGCCATTCCTACTATTCCGTAAATATATTGAGAAAAACTTATTGATACTCTACGATGCGTAGGTTGTTTACTGACGGAGAAAATGTTATCTTAGAATATGCAAAGGAGAGATGTTTGGAATGAATAATTATATTACCGGTGCTGCAATCAGGGCACTGCGGGAAAAAAATCGCCTGACACAGCAGCAGCTGGCTGAGAAATTGTGTGTTAGCGACAAGGCTATCTCAAAATGGGAAACAGGAAAAGGCTTTCCTGATATTTCATTGATTGAGCCTTTAGCTAATGTGTTACAGGTATCTATACCAGAACTGTTGTCTGGAGAACAAATCATCAATACCAATCGCTCAGCAAATATTTTGAAATCCAATCTTTATGTCTGTCCTATTTGTGGAAATATTTTTCACTCTACTGGATCAGCCATGATTTCATGTTGCGGCGTTACACTGCCAGCTTTAGAGGCAGAGCAGGCCGACGAGGAACATCAAATAAAATGCGAAAAAATCGAAGATGAATTTTTCATATCAATGCAACACCCGATGACCAAAGAACATTATATTTCGTTTGTGGTGTACTGCACCGGAGAAAGATTTGAGTCTGTAAAGCTCTACCCGGAAAGCAGTATCGAAGTACGCTTTTTCAGCCGAGGTCATGGAACGCTGTATTGGTATTGTAATCATCATGGACTGTTTAAGAAACGAATTTAGGAGGAAACGATGAAGGTAACTGTATTTAACGGAAGTCCCGCCGGGTGCAATAGTGCAACCAATGTTATTGCCAGCGCCTTTTTGAAAGGAGCAATGTCAGCAGGAGCAGAAACGGAAAATATATTTTTAAGCGACTACCATATTACCCAATGTCAGGGGTGCTTTGCCTGCTGGTTTAAGACACCCGGAAAGTGTGTTATGCAGGACGATATGGCACCACTGTTGCAAAAATATAATGAATCAGACATTGTGTGCTTCGCCACCCCGGTATACACATGGAATATGACCGCACTGCTGAAAAATTTTGTAGACCGTCTGGCACCCTTGAAATCTCCCAAGATTAAGGCGGAGAATGGAAATTTTGATTTGCATGACACCAAAGCAAAAACTCAAGAGTTTGTAATAATTTCAAATTGTGGCTTTCCTGGCGAAAACAATTTTGACGTGCTTCGTGCAGCGGTTGCATGTTGCAATCCTTCTCTTGAAATCTACCGTAATTGCGGCAAACTATTAAAAAGCAAAAAGCCGGAAATTGCCGAAACTATTGCTCGATGGTTGAATGTAGTAGAACAAGCAGGAAAGGAAATGACTACACAAGGAAAAATTTCAGAGATTACAGCAAAAGATTTGAATATGCCTCTCATGTCCATTCCAGATTATGTAGCTTATATTCAAATGGGATAATAGCATTGATAAAAACAGGTGCGTATAGCAAAGCCAGCCGAGCCAGTCAACGGTCAAGATGAACAGCGCATACGCGCTGCCGTTGACAGTCCCGTCCGTCTTTGCTGGTAGGCAATCAAGGGGCGACAGCAAGGAGTGCTGCCGCCCCTCACATCATTCAGAAAGGGGGATTTTCCATGACCGAATTTGAAGAATATCAAGAGCATATCCGATATACGCATAATGCTTTTTGCAGGATTGTTATTCGCCATGCGTCCATTGACGCAGCCCGCAAGCTGTATTCAAAGTGGAAACGGGAAATCTCCCTTGAATACCTGTCCGAAGAAAAATTCATGCCGTTTGCCACCACAGATGAATACTTTGCACAGCCGCCGTCAAGCGAGGAATACCCATTCACGGTCTGCGGTCAGACCGTTATGTTGAGCAATCCAGACCTTGCCGCTGCCCTGTCCTCTCTCCCGGAAACAGAGCAGGAAATCATCTTCCTGTACTTCTTTGAATATCTAACTCATAAGGAAATCGGCAAGCGATATGGACGGACACGCAGCACAGCCGGACGGCACATTTATCTTGACCTGCGCCGACTGCGGGAGGAAATGGAGGTGTTAGCCCATGAGCAGGCTTCTCCCCTATGAAACAATCGTACAGGCTACCAACGGGGAGCCGGAAGCGGTCAACGCCGTACTTGCCCATTATGCCGGATATATCCGCTATTACTCCCACATCTACGGACATTACAACGTGGATATGGAGGACTACATCAAGACGAAGCTGATAGAAAGCCTATTTAAGTTCCGGCTTGACCGATAACCCCACAACTAAATAACCGCCGCCGGAGGGCGGCACAACGAGCAGGAAATCAGCAACAAGGTTTCCTGCTTTTTTTGCGCCCATTTTTCACCGGAGAGCCACCCCGCCGCCCTATTTTTGAAAAAATTTCCCGGTTCATTTGGCATTTTGAAAAATCGTCCGTATTAAGCCATGAAAAGAGAAAATGAGAGAAAAATATCTGCCGCAACATTGGCAAAAAATATTTTTTCTCCGTCGTGGGGAATAGCGGGTAGCAAAGCCCTTTTGAAGCGTCTTGTTAGTGAGCCGCAGAGTTGGCATATTTCAATTTTCCGGCACTGATATAGCAAAAGGCTGCCAGAATACCCCGCCGGAATTGTAGTGGTAGATAGAGGACACCGGAAGCCGCCACTCTCTTAGAGCAAGATTCTACCACAGTACCAAATTTCGCTAATCGCTCTATTTGTCCTGCGGGAATCTTGTTGGGGAGTGCCTTCCCCAAACCCTGCTTTGCGGCTTGCGCCGCTTATCCCGCCGCTGTCATGCGGCAACCGAAAGGAGGTCAACGACCATGCGAAAAAAATACAACACGCCCCACCGCCGCCATGTGGTAAAAACCCGGCTGTCTGATGAAGAACACGCCGACTTCATGGAGCGGCTGTCGGCATACAAAATCAGTCAGTCCGAGTTTATCCGGCAAGCCATACGGGGAGCGACCATACGCCCCGTGATTACCGTTTCCCCCGTCAATGATGAACTGCTTGCCGCTGTCGGGAAGCTAACCGCCGAGTACGGGCGGATTGGCGGCAACCTCAATCAGATTGCCCGCTGTCTGAATGAGTACGGCGCACCCTACGCCACCCTATCCGGCGAGGTACGGGGAGCCGCCGCCGACCTTGCCGCACTCAAGTTTGAAGTCCTCAAGAAAGTAGGTGACGCTGTTGGCGATACTCAAACATATCAGCTCTAAAAATGCCAACTACGGGGACGCTGAAAAATACCTCACATTCGAGCATGACGAGTTTACCATGAAGCCCACCCTTGACGCAGACGGGCGGCTCATACCGAGGGTAGACTACCGCATATCCTCTCTGAATTGTGGCGGGGAGGATTTTGCCGTTGCCTGTATGCGCTCCAATCTCCGCTACGGCAAGAACCAGAAACGGGAGGACGTAAAGAGCCACCACTACATCATCAGCTTTGACCCACGGGACGGCCCGGACAACGGCTTGACCGTTGATCGGGCGCAGGAGCTGGGCGAGAAGTTCTGCGCCGAGCATTTCCCCGGACACCAGGCCCTTGTCTGCACCCACCCGGACGGACACAGCCACACCGAAAATATCCATGTGCATATCGTCATTAACAGTCTGCGGATTGCGGAGGTTCCCATGCTGCCCCACATGGACAGGCCAGCGGACAGGAAAGCAGGCTGCAAGCACCGCTGTACGGACGCAGCTATGAACTATCTGAAAGCGGAAGTCATGGAAATGTGCCACAGCGAGGGGCTTTACCAGATAGACCTCTTGAACGGCAGCAAGGAGCGAGTGAGTGACCGGGAATACTGGGCGCAGAAGAAAGGACAAGCCGCACTGGACGAGCGCAACGCCCCCATGATTGCGGACGGTATCGCACCCCGCACGACCAAGTTTGAAACGGACAAGGCGAAGCTGCGCCGGACTATCCGGGCGGCACTTTCCGAAGCTGCCAGCTTTGAAGATTTTGCTTCTCTGCTTCTCCGGGAGGGCGTGACAGTTAAGGAGAGCCGGGGGCGGCTGTCCTATCTCACGCCGGACAGGACAAAGCCCATTACCGCCCGGAAGCTGGGAGACGATTTTGACCGCACCGCCGTACTTGCTGTTTTGGAGCAGAACGCCCAAAGAGCCATGACGCAGGCTGTCGTGAAACACGACACCCCCGCCCGTTCTGAAAGGGGCGTAACGAACCGTTATACCCCGGAAAATCCGCAATCCGGCGTGCAGCGCATGGTTGATATTGCCGCAAAGAAAGCAGAGGGCAAGGGGCGTGGCTATGAGAAGTGGGCGACCATGCACAACTTAAAACAAATGGCGGCGACTGTCGCTATTTACCAGCAATACGGCTTTTCTTCCCCGGAGGAATTAGACAAAGCCTATGCTGCCGCCCATGCGGATATGCAGGAGAGCCTTGCCGGATTGAAAGCACTGGAAGCCACCATAGCAGACAAAAAGGAGTTGCAGCGCAATCTTTTAAGCTATATCAGCACGAAGCCCGCCCGTGACGGTCTGAAAGCGCAGAAATCGGACAAAGCCCGCAGAGCCTACCGGGAGCAGCACGAAAGCGACTTTATCATAGCCGAAGCTGCCGCCCGCTATTTTAAGGAGCATGGTATCAGGAAGCTGCCGAGCCGGAAAGCACTCCAAGAGGAAATCCAGACGTTGACCGCCCGGAAGAACGCCGGATATAACGACTACCGGGAGAAACGGCAGCGGGCGCAGGAGCTTCAGACAGTCAAGCGGAATATCGACCAGATTTTGAGGGGCGCACCGAGCCAGCAGAAAAAACACGAACAGGAGCGTTAAAACCCACCCCGAAATGATACCAAAACGCTACAAATCATGCCGCCGATACTTTCCCTACCTGCAATCCGGCTAAGGGTAAAAACGCCGCTTACAGAGGGAAAAACAGGCGAAAATGACACCGGGAACATACACAAAACGCCGCCTATCCCATTACCCCGATAGGAACGGCAGAAAGGAGCCGCCATGCCGAGAATGAGCAAGAAGCGCAAGGAAGAATGGGCGTTCTTCCTCAATGACCGCAACCGTATCACTTATAACGACCTATGCCGGAAATGCCGCCGTGACTGCAAGCAGAGTTTCCGGGCGCAGATTATCGAGTGCCCGCCGTTTTTATCCAAGCGGGCGAAGCCGTGAAGCCGGAGGGAGCACAGGAAACGGTTTATATCGGGATTGACACGGGGCTGCCGCCGTATCTGCCCTATCCCCGTTTCCTGCTGAAAATGGACATATCGCAGACCGCAAAGCTGCTGTATGCGCTGCTGTTAGACCGCTGCACCCTCTCCCAGAAGAACGGCTGGCAGGACAGCGAGGGCAGGACGTTCATTGTCTACCCCATTTCAGAGATTGCGGAAATGCTGGATAAGGGCTGCACCTCTGTAAAGGGCGCATTGAGCGAACTGGACGCCGCCGGACTTCTGGAACGGAAACGGGCGGGCTTTTCCGCAGCGAACCGCCTTTATGTGAAAGTGCCGCCGCCATTAAGCCAGTTTTCCGACCCTATGACAGCCGGAAAAGCGCCCCTCATAAGGGCGGAAATCCGACCAACTGATAGCCGGAAACCCGACCCTATGATGGTCGGAAAACCGACCCCTAACAAAACTAATATAAACAACCTAATAGAGAACCAAACAATAGGAGCGAGTGGGGAGCAGCCCGCCGCTTATGGCAGATATAAAAATATTTTCCTGTCAGAAACAGAATACGCAGAACTTCAAGAGGAATACCCGGACAGGCTGGAACGGTTCATCGAGGAAATGAGCCGCTACCTTGCCGCCAGCGGGAAAACGTACAGCAATTATGCCGCCGCCTTGCGTATCTGGGCTGATAATGACAAAAAGGGAGCCTCAAAACAGGGCATCCCCGATTATTCGTTCAAGGAGGGCGAGAGTTTATGATGAATGATTTTGATAATACGGTTTTGAACATGGCACAGACCATGCCGGAGCCGGAGGACTATACTGGGGAGGACGGGCTTTTATACTGCGGGAAGTGCCGCAAGCCGAAAGAGAGATATTTCCCGGAGGGCAAGCAGCTTTTCGGGCGTGACCGCCACCCGGCAGAATGTGACTGCCAGAGGGCAGAGCGTGAAAAGCGGGAAGCCGCCGAGAAGCGGCGCACCCACCTGGAAGCTGTCAGGCGTTTGAAGCAGCGGGGCTTTACCAACGAAGCCATGCAGGAATGGACGTTTGCGAACGACAACGGATTTACGCCGCAGATGAACTACGCCCATGCCTATGTTGACGAGTGGGAAGCCATGAAAGCAGATAATATCGGCTATCTTTTGTGGGGCGGCTGCGACAGCGGCAAAAGCTACCTTGCCGGGTGTATTGCAAACGCCCTCATGGAAAAAGAGGTTTCCGTCTGCATGACGAACTTCTCTGCGATACTCAATGACCTTACCGCCAGCTTTGCGGGGCGCAACGAATACATTGCCCGGCTCTGCGGCTATGAACTGCTGGTACTGGACGATTTGGGGATTGAACGGGACACCGAGTATGCGCATGAACACGTTTACAACGTGATTGACAGCCGGTACCGCAGCGGGAAGCCGCTGATCGTTACCACGAACCTGCCGCTGGAAGCGTTGCAGCACCCCAAGGACACGCCCCATGCCCGGATTTACAGCCGTGTCATAGAAATGTGCGTGCCTATCCGCTGCACAGGCAGGCAGAACCGGAAAGTCACGGCGCAGCGAAAAATGGAACGGCTGAAAGCACTGATGAACGGAAAGGAGGTCTGCCTATGACCAAAACCCCGAAGCATGACCGCCCCGCCCGCCGCCCGGATTGCGTGACGGAGGTGCGCATGGGCAACACTGTCCTTGTCGTTTCCGGCTATTTCAAGCAGGACACTACCGCCACTGCCGCCGACAAGATGATGAAAGTGCTGGAAGCCGAAGCCAGAGCCGGACTGAACACGCCGCATACGGCATAACGCCGGACAGATAAAAAGCGGTCATGCGAAAAGGGGCATGACCGCTCAAGCGTTGGGTTAATACACAGCAATCCGATAGGGGGATTTTATCTGTTAAATGACGTTTGCTAATTTCTGGACTGCTTCTTCTTTTGTGGCAACAAAGAAAACGTCTTTTCCCTTGTTGCTCTCATAGATAAAGTCTTTCAGCGGTTTGCTTGTGTAACGGGAAAAATCGCCGTATATCGCAATCTTCCCGCCATAGTTGATATATTTTTGAAGAACTTCCCCCGCTAAACCGCTGCTTAAAACGAAGAAATCTTCGGTTATTAACTTCTTATCCACGGCGATATACTTCGTGCCTGCTTCATATTTGGCAGACATAAGCAAATCAAGCGCAGAATCGACATCAACAATCACTTGACTGTCGCTTGAAACAATGGCAGCTATCCCGCCGCCGCAATCAATTTTTTCAAACTTCATGCCTGTACCTCTCTTTCCATGAATTGCAGACAAAATCCCGCATTACCGCCGCTGGTAACGCTTTAGGCATTATAGCATGGAGCAGGAAATATATCAATCACTTTCTAATACGACAAGCCGCACATGGAAAAATCGTCATTTTGACGGGACGTAAAGAAGCAAAAACCGCTGTACAGCCGCCCCTATCCCGTGGTACAATAAAGCTACGGAATAGTGGGCTGGCTGTCGGAAATGGAGGATATTATGTCAAGACAGACCACCCAAACACTCATTACCGCCCTTTATCCGAGGTTATCCCATGAGGACGAACTGCAAGGGGAATCCAATTCTATCAGCAACCAGAAGCGAATCCTTGAAACCTACGCAAAGCAGAACGGCTTTTCCAATCTGCGCTGGTACACGG
>UQZA01000011.1 GCA_900545515.1 uncultured Eubacteriales bacterium
AATAATATGATAAAGAGCTGTGCTCATATTAGCTCAATTACCACTATCCGCATTTCTTCTCTATAAACGGGAAGCAGTTCAACACTTGGCTGGGGAGTACGCAGCAAAAAGTCAGCAACATGCATGGTTAAGATACCTTCATAATTTACCCCGGAGAGTTCGTCGGCTCAGAGAACATATTTTGGGTAATTATCCCGAATCTCCAGGAGACACTCATATTCCCGCCTCTCCGTCAGGAAAAGATAGGTCGTTCCGGATTTGGATAGCTGCCCTTTCAGTTTCTGGTACATCTGCTGGGCGGTCATGTCTTCGTATTCTATGGAGTCAAACCGGTAGCTGACGATCTGCCCGGCAGGAATCCCGCGTTCCTCCCGAAGCCACTTCATGATCATGTACAGAATCGTAGATTTGCCGCAATGGCGGACGCCTGTGAAAATTTTTACAAAGGGAGTATCCACATAGCTCATATAGAAATCAACAGTTTTTCGGTTATAAACCGCAAAACTGCTTTGTTGCGGGGTGAGAGACCCAGGCCTTCACGGGAATGGGAAAAAGGAACGGATGGCAGCAAATGCGGCAGGAAACGGGGGGAACCCCATTTCCTGCCGGAAGTCATTTGACCGTGTTTTAGATGAAATGGTTTGCCTTTTGGGTACCCCGCTGCGGTCTTTTTTCAGCACCGGGGGCAGAAGCACCATTGGGCGCCCCAGCACAGGCATAGGGGCATGCACAGGTCTCCCAGGCCGCCAAAGCCGCGGTAGGTGCTGGCCTGGCGGCGGTAGGTGGTTCCGCCCTCCTCCAGGGTGGTGAGGACCTGCTGGTACAGAGCGTTGTCCGGCTCCATGGATACGGCCCGGCGGATGTGCTCCAGGGCGGTGATCCGGTTGCCGGCGCCATCGTTGGCAAGGGCGCTGAGGTAGTACCATTGGCCGTCCCGGGTGGGCGCTCCGTCCAGGGCGTTGAGGGCTTCCTGATAGCGGCCATATTGGATGTACCGGTAGGCGGCCTGAGCCTGGGTCGTGTGGAATTGAGGCTCCTGCTGGCGCTGCTGCCGCCGCCACTGGCCAAAGATGTCCTCGTAGGGGTCACTGCCATAGCCTGCGCCGCCGGTGTAGGTTCCGCCGCCGTAGCCGGCTCCGCCGGACTGGGGGGGATTTTTGATTTGCTCATAGGCGGCGTTGATTTCCTGCATCTTCCGGGCTGCCTCGGCGTCGCCAGGGTTGGCGTCGGGGTGGTATTTCTTGGCCAGGCGGCGGTAGGCCTTCTTGACCTCCTCATCGGATGCGCCCCGCTCCAGCCCCAGGACCTGATAGGGATCTTCCATCATGTTGGACCCTCCTGCGCGGCTCCCCGCGCTTTTTTCTCTTTCTTCTGTTTGCTTCTGTATGTCACCCAGACGCCACTATACAGGATGTTGTCCAGCAGGTCTTTGTCCTGGACGAGGGGTAGCATTTCGTAGGCCTGGGTGGCCCGTCCCATTTCCAGAACCAGATAATTTTCCCACCGGTCGGGGTCCGGCCCTCCTCCCATAGCCCGGAAGGGGTTATAGCTGCCCCGGTGCAGATCCCGCCGGTAGTCCACGGCTGCATCCACGAAATAGATGAACCGTCCCAGGGCCATGGCCATCTGCCGGAGGTAGCCGGACCACCGGTCTTCCCGCCAGCAGAACAGCTCCGCCATCAGCAGGCCGAAGCAGTTGGCAGGTAGGTCCGGGTTGGGACAGTGCTCCGCCTCCATGCGGCGCAGGTCCCGGATGCAGGTCTCCATGGCCCGGCACTGCCGGGGAAAGCGGCTCTGAATGGCCTCGTAATGGGGTCGAAGGAGGCGGCGCAGGGCCAGGGCGTCGGGGCGGCGGTCATCTTGCCAGTGGTCGTCGGCGCTGAAGTAGGCCAGGGCCACATTCATATCCGCTGCGTAACGTATGGCCTCGCTCCGCCGCCAGGGCCGGGGGGACAGGGGATGGATCAGGCAGCGGCCGGAGCTCTGCTCCTCTGCCGGTTCATAGAGAGACGACAGCAGGAGGGCCAGGAAGACCATGTCGTAATTGAGCGCCAAACGGCTGGCCAGGGAATTCTGCTCCCCAATGGCCCGGCAAATGCCGCAATAACAGCCCAGGTAGCGCTCCCGCTGCTCCGGGCGCAGCTCTTGGGGATTTGCCATTACATATCCAAACATGGCACAGGCCTCCTTCCAGTGATTGTACCATGTTACTGGCCATTTGTGAACAGAAAATTAATTTTTTAACAACCAAGTGGAAACCTTTTTCAGCATTCCCGCTCCGGCCCCTTCTCCCACCGCCGCAGGCGGAGCTGGTAGCCGATGTCGGCCAGATATTTGTTGAGGGCGCCGCCGTAAAACACAATGGCAACGCAGGTGTACAGCCACAGCATGGCAATGGCTACCGCAGACAGGCTGCCGTATACCGTGGAAAAATTGCTGAAGTGCTCCACGTACAGGGAGAAAAAGTCAGAAAACAGCTGCCACCCCAGGGAGGCCAGGAGCGCACCAGGCAGGGAGGGGAGAAACTTGTTCCGCCGGTTGGGGAGAAACATAAACATGGCGGTAAACAGCGCCGTCTGCAGGAGAAGCAGCACCAAAAACCGGCTGGAGATTACCCTCAGCAGCAACAACATAGCAGGGTTGTCGCTCTGGGGCAACTGGGCCAGGATGGTCTGGCCAAACACGTGAAGGGCCAGGGTCAGGAGCAGCACCAGGAGGAACAGGAAGGTGTACACCAGGCTGAGCAGCCGGGTAAAGACATAGCCCCGGTCCTCCTGAACGTTGTAAATTCGGTTGAGGCCGGTGAGCATGCCGAAAATCCCACGGCTGGCGGCCCACAGCGCTGCCAGAGCCGACACGGAGACCAGGGTTTTGGAGCTGCTGGCAAACATCCCCGTGAGGAGCCGGGTGATGGAGGGCATGAGGGCCGAGGGAATGACCTTCTCCAAAATTTCCAGCAGGGCCCCGCCTCCCAGGGAGGTGTAGCTCAGCAGGTTCAGCAGGAGCATCACCGTGGGGAAGGCTGCCAGGATGATAAAGTACGCGGCATTGGCCGCATACACCGGCACATCCAGGCGGTTCAGACTCAGCACCATGTCCACCACCCGGGCCAAATGACGGTTTTTGATCTTGTGTTTTTTCATAGACATGCCCCTTTTGTGCTACATGGATGGGCCTTCTGCGAAAAGCCATGGACCCAGTCGGATTGGAACTATGATACCGGAAACCGGGTGAAAAGAAAAGCGCTTTTTTGTCGGGCGGCATGGGAGCAAGCACAACCATGGACCGAAGCGCTCCCCTTCTCCCTGGCCCGGGAGCGCCCTAAGGCATGGACTCTTAAGCGGATGGCATTCCACCTGGGTCCGCCTCTGGTCCTACAGGAATTCCCGGAGTTGGAGAAGGCCATGGATCTCGTAATCCATGGAAATACCGGGAACAGGCGCTTCCTGCCGGGGATTAAACCAGCAGGCGGCGATGCCGGCCCCTTTGGCGCCCCGGATATCGGAGGTGAGGCTGTCGCCGATCATGAGGGCTTTTTGAGGATCAAAATCCGGAATCTGGGCAAAGCACCGGTGGAAAAAGGCCGGGCTGGGCTTGTTGGCCCCCAGCTTCTGGGAGATGAACACTTGCTGGAAGTACGGGCCGATGCCGGCGCTTTTTAAGCGGCTCTCCTGGACCCGGGCGGTGCCGTTGCTGGCCAGGTACAGCCGGTATTTGGGAGCCAGGTAGGCCAGGAGGTCTTCCGCCCCCTCAATGAAGTAGTGGCCCACACACAGGAAGTCCTCATACGCGGCCTGGCAAGCTGCCGGGTCCGCCGGAATGTGTTCCTCCCGAAACAGGCAGACAAACCGCTCCAGGAGCACCTGCTCTCGGGTCAGCTCCCCCCGCTCCAGCCTTTGCCAGTGGAGCTTGTTTACAGCGCTGTAATGGCGGATCAGCTCCGGCGTGGGATCCACGCCTACGGCTTGGAAAGCTTTGGCTACGGCAATGGCCTCAGCCCGGTGAAAATCCAGCAGGGTGTCATCCAGATCAAAAAAGAGAAATTGAAACATAGGGACCTCCTCAGGCGCGGCCAATGGCGGCGGCGATCCGGGCAAAGGCCGGAATGTCCAGGGTTTCCCCCCGCACCGTGGGGGATAGGCCGCAGGCGCGGAGGATTTCTCCGATCTTCTCCTTACCCAGGGCCGGGAACCCGGCAGCTAAGCCGTTTTGCAGCTGCTTACGCCGCTGGGCAAAGCTGGCCCGCACCACCCGGAAGAACAGAGCCTCGTCCTCCACAGGGCAGGGAGGCGACTGCCGGATGTCCAGGCGAACCACACTGGAGGTCACCTTGGGCTGAGGCAGGAAGCAAGAGGGGGGCACGTCGAAGAGAAGCTCCGGCTGGGCGTAGTAATTGCAGAACACGGTGAAAGCGCTGGAATCCCCGGACCCGGGGGCGGCGGCCATCCGCTGGGCCACCTCCTTCTGAACCATGACGGTGACAGAGGAAAAGCACCGGGCCTCCAGCAGGGCAGTGAGGACCGGGGAGGTGATATAATAGGGCAGGTTGGCGCAGGCCATGGGACGAAGTCCCGGAAGCTCTGCCTGCACCAGAGCGGGGATGTCCACCTTCAAAATATCCTGCCAGAGGATGTGGAGATTGGAGTATTCCCCTAGAGTCTCCTGCAAAACGGGCGCCAGACTCCGGTCCACCTCCACAGCGGTCACCCGCCCGGCCCGGCGGCACAGCTGTTGGGTCAGGGGGCCGATGCCGGGACCCACCTCCAGCACGCCACAGCCGCGGTCGATCCCGGATTCCTCCGCAATTCGCTGGGGAACCCAGGCGGCAATGAGAAAGTTTTGGCCCTTGGCCTTGGAAAACCGGAAGCCATGGCGGGCCAATAGCCCCTTGACTTCCTGGGCGTTGCACAAATCCATCATGAAAAAACCGCCTTTCCCCTGTATTTTACCAGAGGATCGGCGGATTTGCAATGAGAACTTGCACCAAAAGCAGGACGGCAGCAGGTACTGCTTCCGCACTGGCGCGGAAGCGCCCTTGGCTTCCCCCGGGGGGGAAGGCCGGGCGCTCCCCCGCCGGGGGGAGATCAAGTATGTTACCCGTTTTAAGCTCATGAACCAGCCTTGCCGGGAAGTCAGTCCAGAATATACACGGTGCAGGTCCGGCGGCCAAAGGCGTAGCATTCGGCCAGGGTGTCGAAGTACAGGTCGATCATGTAGCCCTGGATGGCGCCGCCGCAGTCCTCTGCCGTGGCGTAGCCGTAGATGTAGGAGCCGTCATCGGAGACGATATACATCCGGGTGCCATAGGGGATGACGCTGGGGTCTACGGCAATGGCCCCGTACCGGGCGGTGGTGCCGGTGGCGGTGGTGCCAGCGTAGCCCTCGCAGCTGTAGGCAGTGGCCTCTACGGAGAGCTTTTGGGAGTAGGTGAGGACCTCGCCGGAGGCGGTGGTGAAGGTGTTGCCGGAGGGGGCGGGCTCTGTAGCCGGTGTGGTGGAGGCAGGCTCCGGCTCGGTTTCCCGGACCGCCTCGCCGCTGCCTTCTGCCTGGGAGGTGGCGGCGCTACGGTCCGGCTCCGAAGCTTCCACAGCCGGGGCGTATGCCCGGCCTGCGCCCTCCTGCTCCTTACTGGAGCGGTCGATGCCCCGGGCCACTACGGCGTTTACCGGGGCGTAAAGAACCCGCTCCTGGGTGACAGTCCGGGAGACCTCGGTCCCGTTTTCCCGGGTGATCCGGGCGGTGCAGTGAACGCTGCCCTCCCGGCCGGGCGTCAGAACTTGCTCTTCCCCAGGCGCCAGGGTGGAATCGGTGCAGTAGATGGTCTGGTATGGCTCGGACCGGACATATTCCACGGTCTCGTAGGTGAGGGCAACCACGTCGATGACCATACCGTCATAGGTTGCGCTGTCCAGGCTCTGGGAGATGCGCAGGTCGCCCTCTGTGGAAATGCCCAGCTGCTCCAGAATGCCGGATACCGTGCTGCCGTAGGTGGCAACCTCCAGAGCCTGGCCGTCGTGGTTGACCCGGACCATCTGAATCCGGTTGACGGTGATTTCGGAGACATTTCCGTCGGACTGGGTGGTGAAGGTGTCTTCTTCCCCCAGCTCCAGCCCGGCCTCGGTGAGGACAGCTGCCGGGTCGGTTGCATATGTAGTATGAACCAGAACCCGGTCCCCGTCGGTGATGACGTAGGTGGTCTGGGCGAATACGGCCTGGGAAAGAAGACCTGCGGTCAGCAGCAGGGTCAAGGCTACCGCGCCCAGCCGCAAAAGCAGAGTTTTTTTCGTAGGAAAGAGATGCTGAATGGCGTGCATCGGAGAACCTCCTTTTTCACATAGGTGGCAGTTCGCCAGGCTGCCGAGCTGCCGGTATCAAACGTGTTACGTTTGTAACCGTATTGCAACTGCCCTGATATTATAACTATTTTGCCGCAAATGTCAAGAGTTTTCAGAAAAGAGCTAGAAAACTACAATTTTTTCTGGAAATATTATTGACAACCGCCTGCAAGATACTTGACGGAAAACGTCGGAAAAGCACCAGATATGGGGAGAAAGTTACAAAAAGGTTAACATAAGACGAATCCGGCCGGCCCTTTATTACGGGGACCGAGGCGCTCCCGCATCCGTACAAAAAGGAAATGCTGCCGCTCTGCCTGGAGGCGGAAAATGTAGACTTGCCGAAAGGCGGAAAATTGCTTGCAATTGCATGGGGAAATTGGTATAATAAACTGATTCTTAGAAAAAAAGACGGCGAGGTTCCACTGTGCATCTGAAATCACTGGAAATTCAGGGCTTTAAGTCTTTCCCTGATAAGACGACGATTCAATTCGGCAGCGACATTACGGCCATTGTAGGTCCCAACGGCAGTGGCAAATCCAATATTTCCGATTCCATCCTCTGGGTCATGGGGGAGCAGAGCACCAAGACCCTGCGGGGGGCCAAGATGGAGGACGTGATCTTCGGCGGCACCCAGAAGCGGGCGCCGGTGGGCTTTGCGGAGGCGACCCTCACCCTGGACAACACGGACCGGGCCCTTCCCTATGACGCCGATGAGGTGATGGTCACCCGGCGGTACTACCGCTCCGGGGACAGCGAGTTTTACATCAACAAGCAGTCGGCCCGGCTGCGGGACATCCACGAGCTGTTTATGGACACCGGCCTGGGCCGGGAGGGATATTCCAACGTCAGCCAGGGCCGCATTGACGAGATTCTGGCGGTGAAGAGCACAGACCGCCGGGAGATTTTTGAGGAGGCGGCGGGAATCTCCAAGTACCGCCACCGCAAGGAGGAGACGGAGCGGAAGCTCCTGACCACAGAGGACAACCTGCTGCGCATTGGGGACAAGGTCTCTGAGCTGGAGCTTCAGCTGGAGCCTTTGAAGGCCCAGTCAGAAAAGGCCAGAAATTACCTGGCATACAAAGAGGAGCTCCGGGGACTGGAGATTGCAGTCTGGCTGGAGAACCTGGACAAAATTGCGGCTGCCGCCAAAAAGGCGGAGGAGGATTACGCCTCGTCCTCCTTCGTGCTGGAGCAGGAGCACATGGCGTTGGACGGCCTGTACCGGAAGGCGGAGGAGCTGAGCGGGGCCCTGCGGGAGCAGGACACGGCCCTGGAGGCAGTTCGGGAGCAGGTGACGGCCCTGGAGGCCACCGGCCGGCAGCTGGACGGGCAGGTTGCTCTCTTCCAGGGGAGCATCCGCAACAACGAGCAGAATGTGGCCCGCATCCGGGAGGAGCTGAGCCAGCAGGAGGGGCGGAGCTCCGGCATTGCCCAGCAAATTGCCGGTAGCCGGAAGCGGATTGCCGCCATTGACGAAGAGCTCCAATTGCTACGCCGGACCCTGGAGGAAACCGGAGGAGAAATCCAGCGTCTGGCGGCCAATGCCGAGGGCATTACCAAGCAGTATCTGGAGCTGCGGAGCCGCCAGTCGGCGCTCCAGGCGGACATCGCCGGGCGACAGGCGGATCTGGCGGCTCTGGAGGAGTCGGTCCGCCAGGCGCAAAGCCGGATGGAGGACATCCAGGCGGACCTGGACGCGGGACGCCGGCGGCAGGACCAGGCTCAGCAGTCCATGGACGCCTGTCAAAAGGCGCTGCAGTCCGGCCGGGACCGGGTCCGGACCTTGACCAACGCCATGGACGGCTACCAGCTGCGCCAGTCCGGGCGGCTGCAGCGCCGGGACGGCCTGCGGGAGCAGCTGCGCCGGGAGACCAGCCAGCTGGACTCCGTCTCTGCCAAGGCCAGGGTCTACCGGGCCATGGAGCAGGATTTTGAGAGCTATAACAAGTCGGTCCGCAGTATCATGCAGGAGAGCCGCCGGGGCGGGCTGGAGCACATCCATGGCCCGGTGTCCCACCTCATTCACACCGAGGACCGGTTTACCACTGCCATAGAGATCGCCCTGGGCGCCGCCATGCAGCAGATTGTGGTGGATACAGAGTCCGACGCCAAGGCGGCCATTGGATTTTTGAAGCGCACAGGCGGGGGCCGGGCCACCTTCCTGCCCCTCAGCGCCATCTCCCCCCGCTCCCTGCAGGAGTCCGGAGTGGACAGCTGCCGGGGCTTTGTGGGGGTGGCCTCCCGGCTGGTCCGCTGCGAGGACCGGTACCGGGGGATTGTGGAGAACCTTCTGGGCCGGACGGTCATTGTGGAGGAGCTGGACAGCGCCATCGCCATGGCCCGGCAGTACCGCAGCCGGTTTAAGATCGTCACTCTGGACGGCCAGGTCATGAATCCTGGCGGCTCCATGACCGGTGGCTCAGTTGCCAAGGAGGCGGGCTTTCTGTCCCGGGCCAATGAGCTCAAGCGTTTAACCGCCCAGGAAGCTACCTTGCAGGCCCAAAAGGAGGAGACCGAAGCTGCCCTGGCCGAGGCCCAACGAGCAGTGGAGAAGACGGAGTTCGAGCTGACCGCCACCCGGGAGCAGCTCCGGGCGGCTGAGGACGAGGTTCTGCGGCTGGAGGGGGAGGAAAAGCAGCATGCTGTGCTCCTTCAGGCTCTGGGGGACGCGGCTGCCTCGGCCGGGCGGGAGATGGAGACGCTGAGGACGCGCCTCCAGACTGACCGGGAGCGGGCCGCCGGACTCCGGGGGCAGCTGGAGACCTTGCGCTATCAGCTGGCCGATGCGGAAAGCACCCTGGAGAGCCTGAGCCAGGACCAGTCTGACGCCGCCCGCCAGACCGAGACCCTCACAGGACAAATGGCCGCCACCAAGACGGACATTGCCGCCCTGGAGGCGGAGCGCCGGTCCGCCACAGAGAATGTGGAGCGGCTGGAGTCCCTGTGCGCCTCCCTGGAGGGAGACCGGGCCCAGAAGCTGGCTCTTTTGGAGACCTACGAGGCCGACACGGCCCGCCTCCAGGGAGAGCTGGACCGGGTGAGCCAGGACCAGGCGGCCAACCAGGCCAAGGCCGGCGATGCCCGCCGGGAGCTCCAAGGCGCCCTGGATACCCGGGCCCAGACCGAAGCCAACAAGACCAGGACCGAGCGGGAGGCGCAGGAGAAAAACAAGTCCATCCTCACCATGGAGCGGGCCTGCGCCCTCCTGGAGCAAAAAAAAGTGACCACCGCCATGGAAGAGCGGCAGGTCATTGACCGGCTGTGGGACACCTACGGCCTCACCCCCACCACCGCCGCCCAGGAGCGGGCGGAGCTGGAATCCGTAGCGGCAGGCAACCGGCGGATCGGGGAGCTGAAGCGGAAAATTGCCGGGCTGGGTACCCCCAATCTGGGGGCCATCGAGGAGTACGCCCGGGTCAACGAGCGATATTCCTACCTCACGGCTCAGCGGGACGATGTGCTCACGGCCAAGCGGGAGCTGGAAAGCGTCATTCGGGACATTACCACAGAAATGACCTCTATTTTTGTGACGGAGTTCCAAAAAATTGACATGTATTTCCAGCAGACCTTTACGGAGATGTTTGGCGGCGGCAAAGGCGCCCTGGTTCTGGAGGACCCGGAAAATCCCCTCACCTGCGGCATTGAAATCCGGGTCCAGCCCCCTGGCAAGCAGCTGAAGACCATCACCCTGCTCTCCGGCGGGGAGAAGGCCTTTGTGGCCATCGCCCTGTATTTTTCCATTATGAAGGTGCGGCCTACGCCCTTTTGTATGCTGGACGAGATTGACGCGGCCCTGGACGACCGGAACGTGGAGCGGTACGCCAGTTACCTGCACCATCTGTGCAAAAAGACCCAGTTCATTGTCATCACCCACCGCCGGGGCACCATGGAGGCGGCGGACGTCCTCTACGGCGTCACCATGCAGGAGCAGGGGGTCTCCAAGATTCTCCACATGGATTTGAATCAGATGGAACAGGAATTGGGCATCATGGAATAGGAGATGCGTATGCTGCGAACCATTCATACCATGGAAGAGCTGGACATTTCCGGTTGGATGGAAGTGTACCGGGAGGGACACGAGGAAAACGGAGCGTACTTTTACCCGGACGAGCCGCCGGAGCGGGCACTGCACCTGGCCGAGGAGGACTCCCGGCGGTTTTTGGAGGGCTTTTTCCAAATACCGGGTGCGCAATATTGGATCTGGGAGGAAGAGGGACGCTATGTTTCGTGTCTCCGGCTGAAGCCGGACCGGGATGGACTCCTGCTGGAGGCTCTGGAGACTCGACCTGATTGCCGCCGGAGAGGATTTGGCAAACAATTGATTCTGTCGGTTCTGTCCCACCTTCCCCGAGGCACGAAAATTTATTCGGAGATTTCCAAAGAAAATCTCCCGTCTTTGGCGATTCATCGAGTCTGCGGCTTTTCCCAGGTTTTGGACTATGGATTGCAGGAGGACGGAAGCAAGGCGGATCACTGCGTGACCATGGGAGTCACAATATAAGAGGAGAGAGATTATGGGTTTTTTTAGTAAAATCAAAGAAGGCTTGACCAAAACCAGAAAAGCCATGGCCGAGACTCTGGGCAATGTATTTTCCGGCTTTTCCAATCTGGACGACGATTTTTACGACGAGCTGGAGGAATGCCTGATCCTGGCCGACCTGGGAGTGGAGACTGCCGGAAGGGCGGTGGAGAGCTTGCGCCGCCGGGTGAAGGAGGAAAAAATCCGGGAGCCGGAGGAGGCCAAAGCGGCCCTGAAGGACATCCTGGTGGAGATGCTGGACGTGGGCGACACCCGCCTGCGTTTGGATACCCAGCCCTCTGTGGTGCTGGTCATCGGCGTAAACGGGGTGGGGAAGACCACCACCATCGGAAAGCTGGCCAAGCAGCTGGGGGACCAGGGGAAACGGGTGCTGATGTGCGCCGGAGATACCTTCCGGGCCGCCGCTGCCGATCAGCTGGAGATCTGGGCCGGGCGCACCGGCGCGGACATTGTCCGCCAGCACGAGGGGGCGGACCCTGCCGCCGTGGTTTATGACGGAATCCAGGCGGCCAAGGCCAGACATGCCGACGTGATCCTCTGCGACACCGCCGGGCGGCTGCACAACAAAGCCAACCTCATGAACGAGCTGAGCAAAATCTCCCGGATCATCGACCGGGAGCTGCCGGAGGCGGACAAGGAGGTTCTCCTGGTTCTGGACGCCACCACAGGGCAGAACGGCCTGCTCCAGGCCAAGCAATTCAAGGAAATTGCCGGTGTAACGGCCATGGCCCTCACCAAGCTGGACGGCACGGCCAAGGGCGGCATTGTCATCGCCGTGGCGGATGCGTTGCAGATTCCGGTGAAGTATATTGGCGTGGGAGAGAAGGCGGAGGACCTGATGCCCTTTGACGCCAGGGACTTTGTAGACGCCCTTTTGTGAGGTGACGGATGTGAGACAGGATGGAAGAGCCTTGGACCAGCTCCGCCCCGTGACCATGGAGCTGGGCTTTACAAAATTTGCCGAGGGCAGCTGCCTCATCCGGGCGGGGGACACGGTGGTGCTGTGTAACGCCTCGGTGGAGGAGCGGGTCCCGCCCCATGTGAGCAAAGGGGGCTGGGTGACGGCGGAGTATTCCATGCTCCCCAGGGCCAACCGGGAGCGGAGCAAGCGGGATGTGGCCAAGCTGAAGCTGGCTCCCCGGAGCGCGGAGATCCAGCGGCTGGTGGGCCGGGCCCTTCGGGCGGCGGTGGATCTGGAGGCCCTGGGCCCCCGGACCATCACCATCGACTGCGATGTGCTCCAGGGAGACGGGGGCACCCGGACGGCTTCGGTGACCGGTGGCTTCGTAGCCCTGGTCCTGGCTTGCCGCTGCCTGGCGGCCCAGGGGCTGCTGGAGAAGCTGCCCATCCGCAATTATGTGGCGGGGGTTTCCGCCGGGATTGTGGGGGGAGAGGCCATGGTGGACCTGTGCTATGTGGAAGACAGCCAGGCGGCGGTGGATTTCAATTGCGTGATGAACGGCAACGGCAACCTGATTGAGGTCCAGGGCACCGGGGAGGGTAGGCCCTTCACCCCGGAGGAGGAGCAGAAGCTGCTCCGGCTTTGCGCCAAGGGCTGCCGGGAGCTGATTGCATTGGAGAAAAAAGTTTTGGGGGAATTGGTATGAAAGTCGTACTGGCCAGCAAGAATCCACATAAGCTGGTGGAAATTAGCGCAATTCTGAAGCCCTTGGATGTGGAGCTGGTGTTGGAATCCGACCTGGGCGTGGATGTGGAGGTGGAGGAGACGGGGAGCACCTTCGAAGAGAACTCCTTCCTCAAGGCAAACGCCGTGAGGAAGGCCACGGGCCTTCCGGCTCTGGCGGACGACTCTGGCATTGCAGTGGACGCCCTGGGGGGCGCTCCCGGGGTGCATTCCGCCCGGTACGGGGACGATCCGGCCCTGGATGACTGGGGACGGCTGCTGCTCCTGCTGAAGAATACGGAGCAGGTGCCGGATGGGCAGCGCCAGGCCCAGTTTGTTTCGGTCATTACCCTGGTCTATCCCGATGGCCGGGTGATCCAGGCCAGAGGAGAGGCCCACGGGGAGCTTTTGCGGGAGGCTCACGGGGAGGGAGGCTTCGGCTACGATCCCATTTTTTACTATCCCCCTGCGGGCAAGACCTTTGCGGAGCTGACGGCCGGGGAGAAAAATCAGGTCTCCCACCGGGCAAAGGCGCTGAAGCTGTTTTATGAGAAATTGTGTGAGGAGGGGAAGCATGCTGACCAGTAAAGAGAGAGCGGAGCTGCGCGCCCAGGCCAACGGCCTGGACACCACCCTCATGGTGGGAAAGGGCGGCGTGACGGAACAGGTGGTTCTGGAGGCTGTGACCCAGCTGGAGGCCCGGGAGCTGGTGAAGGGCCGGGTGCTGGAGGCCGCTTTGCTTGTGGCCAGGGAGGCGCTGGAGGCGCTGTGCGCCGCCACCGGCGCGGAGCCCGTGTGTACTGTGGGCTCCAAATTCGTCCTGTACCGGGAGTCTGAGAAGCTGAGACGGGCACGCAATCAGGTGGGCAGAGCCAAGCTGGCTCCCGTCCCTGTGGCCAAGTCCAACCCGGTGCGCAAGGGCGCCCAGGCCCGCCGCAGAGCAGCCCAGGCAGAGCGGGAACGGCGCAACGCCTACTTCCGCCAGACTGCCATCGACCGGGCCATCCAGCGGGAGAAGGAAAAGGCCATGGGCCGGGAACAGCCATAAAGAGAGAATGAGGTGAAGCCATGGGCAGGATTGGTATCTACGGCGGGACCTTCAACCCGCCCCATCGAGGACACATGCAGGCGGCACGGCAGGCGGTAGAGCTTTTGAATCTGGACAAGCTTCTGCTCATTCCGGACCATGCTCCGCCTCACAAAACCATGCCGGAGGGGACGCCTGCGGCACAGGAGCGTCTGGAGCTGGTGCGTCTGACGGCCCGGGAGATTCCCCGGGCGGAGGCCTCGGACCTGGAGCTTTTGCGGGAGGGCAGAAGCTACACCGCCGATACGGTGGAGCTGCTGCACAGAACCTATCCCGGTGACGAGCTGTTTCTGCTCATGGGCACGGATATGTTTTTAGCCTTCCCCCAGTGGCGGGAGCCGGAAACAATCTGCCGCTATGCCACCCTGGTGGTGATGCTGCGGGAGCGGGAGGAGCCGAAGCTGCAGCAGGAGCTGCAGGCCCAGGCTCAGCACATCCGGAAAAAGCTGGATGGAAAGGTGAAGTTTTTGAAAAACGAGGCGCTTCCCATGGCGTCCACCGATGTGCGCCGGATGCTGACCTTCCAGGCGGTGGGCGATATGCTGACCCCTGCCGTCCTGGAGCGGATTCGTACCTTTGGCTTTTACGGGGTGGGACGGGACCTGCGGGCGCTTCCCATGGAGCTTCTGGAGGCTGAGGTGGTCCGGCTGCTGGACCCCAAGCGGGTGCCCCATGTGCTGGGCTGCCGGGACACGGCGGCGAAGCTGGCGGAGCAGTACGGCGCCAATGTCACCGATGCCGCCCGGGCCGGTCTCCTGCACGACGTGACCAAGGCCCTGCCGCCGGAGCTGCAGCTGCAGCTGTGCCGGGAGTATGGCATCCCTCTGGACCCATTCAGCCGGGATAACCCAAAGACCCTCCATGCCACCACGGGCGCATGGGTAGCCAAAAGGATCTTTGGAGAAAATGAGGCGGTGTTTCAGGCCATTGCCAGCCACACCACCGGCTGCGGCCATATGAATCCCTTACAGAAGATTATTTACATTGCCGACTACATGGAGCCCAACCGGGACTTCCCCGGCGTGGAGCGCCTGCGGGCGGCAGTAGACCGGGACCTGGACCTGGCGGTCCTGCTGGGACTGGAAATGACGGTGGAGATGCTCCGCCACCAGGGCCGCCGGGTGGCCCGGGATTCCCTGGAAGCCATCGAGTCCCTGCGGGCAGGGTGCGCCCAATAGGCCGGAGATGGGAAAGCCATATTTCAGGCTGCAAAAGCCTAAAATCCAGCCTTGGCGTGGAGAGAACGGTCTTGACCGCTCCGCCAGCGCCTTCCCCAAACATCCTGACCTCTGCCAGGCGGAACGGCCAAGGCCGTTCCCTACGAAGAAATGAAAAGGAGAAAGCCTATGTTGACATCAAAAGAAGTGGCCGCTGCTGCAACCAGGGCCTTGGACAGCAAGAAGGGCGTGGGGATTCAGCTCATCCGCGTCGGGGATGTGACCACGCTGGCTGATTATTTTCTCATCTGCACCGGAACCTCCAATACCCACGTAAAAACCCTGTGCGACTGCGCCGAAGCGACTCTGGAGGGTCTGGGGGAGACCATGCTGGGCCGGGAGGGCCACCGGGGCAACACCTGGGAGCTGCTGGATTTTGGCTGCGTGGTCATTCACGTGTTCACCAATGAAGCCCGGCAGTTTTACGACCTGGAGCGTCTTTGGAGCGACGGGGAGGTCATCCCCCTGAGCGAAGTGCTGAATGAGCAGGAAAACTAGAAAGAGGGCGAGGATATGACGTACGACTTTCAAACCATTGAACCAAAATGGCAAAAAATCTGGGAGGAGCAAAACCTTTACGCAACCGTAAACGGCAGCGAAAAGGAGAAGTTCTATGCCCTCTTTGAGTTCCCCTACCCCTCCGGGGCGGGCCTCCATGTGGGCCACTGCCGGCCCTACACCGCCATGGACATCATTGCCCGGAAGAAGCGGATGGAGGGGAAAAACGTTCTCTTTCCCATTGGGTATGACGCGTTCGGCCTGCCGACGGAGAACTATGCCATTAAAAATCACATCCATCCCCGGATCGTGACGGAGCAGAACATCGCCACCTTCCGCAGCCAGCTGAAGGCCCTGGGCTACAGCTTCGATTGGGACCGGGAGATCAATACCACGGACCCCAAGTACTTTAAGTGGACCCAGTGGATTTTCCTGCAAATGTTCCGGCATGGCCTGGCCTACAAGGCCAAAATGCCAGTGAACTGGTGTACCAGCTGCAAGTGCGTCCTGGCCAACGAGGAAGTGGTGGAGGGCGTTTGCGAGCGTTGCGGCGCGCCGGTGGTCCGGAAGGAGAAGAGTCAGTGGATGCTGCGGATCACCAAGTATGCCGACCGGCTCATCGACGATCTGGACGGCCTGGACTACATTGAGCGGGTGAAGCTCCAGCAAAAGAACTGGATTGGCCGGAGCCATGGGGCGGAGGTCACCTTCCGCTCTACCCTGGGCGATGACATTTTGATTTACACCACCCGGCCGGATACCCTCTTTGGGGCTACTTATATGGTCCTCTCCCCGGAGCATGCCCTCCTGGAGAAGTGGATGGACCGGCTGGAGAACGCCGGGGAGGTACAGGCCTACCAGGCCGCCGCCGCCGCCAAGTCCGACATGGAGCGGACGGAGCTGAACAAGGAAAAGACCGGTGTGAAGCTCCAGGGAGTCCGGGGCATTAACCCGGTGAACGGCAAGGAGATTCCCATTTTCATTTCCGACTATGTGCTGGCCACCTATGGCACCGGCGCCATTATGGCAGTGCCCGCCCACGATGACCGGGACTGGGCCTTCGCCAAGGCCTTCGGCTGCGAGATCATCGAGGTGGTGAAGGGCGGAAACGTGGAAGAGGCGGCCTTTACCCTGAAGGACGACACCGGCATTCTGGTGAATTCCGATTTCCTCAACGGCCTCACTGTGAAGCAGGCCATTCCGGTCATCACCAAGTGGCTGGAGGAGCAGGGCATTGGCCATGCCAAGGTGAACTTCAAGCTCCGGGACTGGGTCTTCTCCCGCCAGCGGTATTGGGGCGAGCCCATTCCCATTGTCCATTGTCCCAAGTGCGGCCCCGTGGCTCTGCCGGAGCGGGAGCTGCCCCTCCTCCTGCCGGAGGTGGAGAGCTACGAGCCCACAGACGACGGAGAGAGCCCCCTGTCCGCCATGACCGACTGGGTGAACACCACCTGCCCCCATTGCGGCGGCCCTG
This sequence comes from uncultured Eubacteriales bacterium, assembly GCA_900545515.1. GTDB lineage: Bacteria > Bacillota > Clostridia > Oscillospirales > Oscillospiraceae > Faecousia. The sequence continues at coordinate 16,779 of UQZA01000011.1, forward strand.
CCAAGCGGGAGACCGACACCATGCCCCAGTGGGCCGGTTCCTCCTGGTACTTCCTGCGGTATATGGACCCCCACAATGACGAGGCCCTGGCCTCCAAGGAGGCCCTGGACTATTGGGCCCCGGTGGACTGGTATAACGGCGGCATGGAGCACACCACGCTGCACCTGCTGTATTCCCGGTTCTGGTATAAGTTCCTCTATGACATCGGCGTGGTTCCCACCAAGGAGCCTTATGCCAAGCGCACCAGCCAGGGCATGATCCTGGGAGAGGGGGGCGTGAAGATGTCCAAGTCCCTGGGCAACGTGATCAATCCCACGGACGTCATCAAAGCCTATGGCGCGGACACCATGCGGACCTATATCATGTTCATCGGAGACTTTGAGAAGGCGGCCTCCTGGTCGGCCAACGCGGTGAAGGGCTGTAAGCGGTTCCTGGACCGGGTCTGGACTCTGGGAGAGAACGTGCAGGACGATGCCCAGGCCTATTCTCCGGCCAACGCTTCGGCCGTGCACAAGACCATCAAAAAAGTCACCTCCGACATTGACAACCTGAAGCCCAATACGGCCATCGCAGCCCTGATGACCCTCCTGAACCAGTTTGGAGACAAGGGCTGCAACCGGGCGGAGCTCCGGACCTTCCTTCAGCTCCTCAGCCCCTTCGCCCCTCACATCTGCGACGAGATTTGGGAGAACCACAGCTTCGAGGGGATTTGCTCCGTCTCCCCCTGGCCCTCCTATGACGAGGCCATGTGCCGGGATGCGGAAATTGACATGGCAGTCCAGGTCAACGGCAAGCTCCGCGGCGCCATTCACGTGGAGGCCGATTCCCCGGACGATGCAGTCATCGCCGCCGCCCAGGCCGATGAGAAGGTGGCCCGCTTCCTGGAAAAGCAGAGCGGACGGATTGTGAAGACCATTGTGGTGAAGAATAAGCTGGTGAATCTGATTGTCAAATAAGCTGTAGCGGACAGCGGAATATAGTTATGCCGTAGAGGAGCAATACTTTTTACTCCTCTACGGCAATTTTTAGATCCGTTTATCTATTATAGAGGTTGATCATCATTACTTGGAACGTATTTCATCACATCCTCCACCCGGCATTGCAAAATGCGGCATAGATCATTGACGGTGGTGGTATTCAGAGGCTTATTTTTCCGTAGTTTGTCAATGGTGGAGCTGGAAATCCGGTGGTGCTTAATTAGCGTATAGGTGGTTTCTTCCGATGCATGCAGGGTTTTCCAAAAGGGACAGTAGACAATCATTTGCAAGACCTCCAAGGTGGTTTTGCACTATCTTAAAGTGTGGATTTTATCTTGACTATGGTCGTTAAATAGACTATAATATTGCGTGACAAAAGCCCACCGGGCTTTGTACAAAAAAGTTGTGTGGAAGGATGGGAGACCATGAGAAAAAAGAATGGCAATTTTGGAATGCAACCTTGCTGGCTGCCGAAGCACATCCTAAGTGTGCTGCTTTGCTGTGCTGTATTGCTGGGGATGTTGCCAGTGATTGCGCTTCCAACCAATGCGGCATCGGCTTATCATGCCGCAAGCGCCCTTGCATATGCACAGGAGCACTGGAACGATGGAGTTGGACTTTGTGCAGAGTTTGTATCTCGCTGTATCAATGCTGGTGGGTGCAGCGCCTTCAGCGTGAGTGCTAGTATGCTACTGGGGCAACTACGAAATTCTGGTATGGGAACGGAATATCAGCTTGCGTTGAACTCTGATATGTCCATAACTGCGGCAAATTATGCAGGGAAGCTTGCTGCTGGAGATCCGGTGTTTTATTACTGCCCGGGTTGCACAGATGGCAGGCCGTATGTTCACACGGTGCTCTGCAATGGGATGGATGGCAACGGATATATGAAAGCATATTCTCACAACAATGCAAACAACGGGCAGCAGAAGTACCACTATAGTAGAAATTGTCCATATTGTGGAACAAAAATTGCCTACGCCATTGCGTACCACTTTGAAGGTGGTTCTACTGACCCTTCTACACTTGCATTCCAGGGAATCAACTGGCCCACTGCAGTTGCGTGCGGAGATCCTTATAGCATTTATGGGACGGTGTCTTCAAATTATCCCATCCATTATGTTGGCGTCTACATCTACGACTTGGATGGGAATGAGGTACAGTCCAAAGTGGTTAAGCCAAATGCTGGCTCGTACGATATTCACCAGATTGATAACGACATTAAGTTTGGATCGCTTCCGTCCGGAACGTACATATTTCAGGTGGAGGCCACAGATGATTCGGACCGTTTTATATGGTCAAACTGTGAGTTTGTGATATACAACGACCTGGGAGACGACCTTTACGGTGTGCTGATTAACACAGCTTGTTGGAAACCGATCGCTCCAAATTCTGACGGAAATGTGGAATTACAGACAGAGACCGGCAGCCAAAATCAATATTGGCGCCTTTCCCGAAACGACGACGGGAGCTATACCATTATTTCTGCTGCGAATGGGAAGGTTTTGGACGCAGATGCATCAGGAGGTTCTGACGGAACGAATGTTCAAGTATGGGAAAAAAACGGCGGAGCCAACCAGAAATGGTGGTTTTTTTCCACTCCAAGCGGGTACGTGATCCGACCTGCTTACTCCAACCGTGTACTGGACTTAACGAGCAATTGCAGTGAGGATGGGACAAATATTCAACTGTGGGCACAGAATCATACTGACGCACAAAAGTGGTCGTTTTACACGAATTTGGCAAGCTTTACGGTGACATATGATGCAAACGGGGGGACAGGTGAACCCAGCGCCCAGGTGAAAAAGCAGGGAACGGACTTAACGCTGCGCTCTGATGTCCCTACAAGAAACGGGTATGTATTTATATCATGGAACACCAAAGCAGATGGTACAGGGACCTCATACGCACCGGGAGGAACTTACATCCGGAATGCGGATGTTACGCTATATGCACAGTGGCAGGAACCATGTGCGAACGGTCATGCATTTGGAAACTGGTTGCAGACCAAGTCCCCGACTTGCACAGAACAGGGGGAAGAAACCAGAACCTGCACCGATTGCGGGAAAGAAGAGACCCGGGCAATCGAGGCGCTGGGTCATGACTACAAAAGCATCGTAACGGCTCCCAGCTGCACAGATCAGGGATATACAACGCATACCTGTACGCGCTGTGGAAATAGCTACATCGATGCTTATGTGGAAGCTCTGGGACATGACTGGAAACTTACGGAGACTCGGGAGCCTACAGAAACAGAAGGTGGCTACCGGCTCTACACTTGTGAACGGTGTAACCAGACCAGACGAGAGACGATTCCTGCCCTCGGCCCTCAGCCCACAGACCCGGAGCCTCAGAAGAATCCATTTGTGGATGTGGAAGAGGGGCGGTTCTATTATGAACCGGTGCTTTGGGCTGTGGAGAAAGGAATCACATCTGGGGTAGATGCTACACATTTCATGCCGGATGCCAACTGCACACGGGGACAGGTTGTGACTTTCCTCTGGCGGTCTCAGGGCTGCCCGGAGCCCACTGGTACAGAAACCCCCTTTGTAGATGTGTCCTCCAATCGGTTCTATTACAAGGCGGTTCTCTGGGCTTTTGAAAACGGGATTACGGCGGGAATGGACGCCACCCATTTTGCGCCTGAGCGTGACGTAACAAGAGGTCAGTTTGTTACCTTTTTGTGGCGCTCTGTAGGGAAACCTGCTGCGTCTGGGTTTAACCCATTTGTAGACGTGTCTTCTAACCATTTCTACTATACTGCTGTTTTATGGGCCGCCCAGAGAGGCATTACCACTGGGATGGATACCACCCATTTTGCCCCTGAAACCAACTGCTCGCGCGGACATGTTGTGACATTTCTGTATCGGAACGAGATATAAGTCAAGGTTTATATTGAGATGAGTGAGAAGATGCTGTCAGATGTGTTGCTATATTCTGCCAGTTACGTGAAATAAGCTTGTCAACGGCGGAAATGTGTGCTATGATAAGAATGGTTTTCGAAACCCGAAAAAGCAGGGGAGGCGGATGCTGCCCCTGTTTTTTCGGGTGAAGATCAGGAAAGGAGCCATACAAATGTTGAAAAAAATCATTTCTGCCATGCTGGCGTTGACGCTGGCGCTGTCCCTGGCTGGTGTGGTCTGTGCTTCCGGCGGGCCGGAGCAAGGGATTGAGCGGGTTCAGATCCTGGAGGAGGCTGTTCCGGCGGGGGCCGTGCCCATGGCGCAGGCGTCTGGTAACTATTTCATTCCCTACGATTGGACCTATGGCCAGAGCGTGGTAGTGGGTCAGTCCATGTTTCTGCGGGTAGCGGTCAACGATGTGGGCCTCACCGGCGGCTACCAGGTGGTGCTCATCTACCAGGGGACATATGAATCCATTGACTGGGAGGGTGAGCCGGTGAGCAGCGGCATGTTCGCTTGCAAGGGTACATCGGCTGTGACGGACTTCGAGTGGGAGACCACAGGCTTGAAGCCCGGGGATTACACCGTGCTGTTCATTCTGATGAATCAGAATGAAGAAGTGGTATCCGGGACCTATGCCGACCTGTATCTCAGCGACCGGGAGATTCCCTTGGAGGGAATTGACCTTTACGTCCATGAATTGGAGACCGAGGGCAGCCCGGAGCGAATCGCCACAGGCTTGGGCGCCCAGTTCTCCGTTGGCGTGCGGTACCGGCCCTACCACACCACGGCGGACCGGAGCTACACCGTGACCAGCCTGAACGATAGCTTCCAGGGGGACTTTTCCCAGGGCTTTGCCCCGGGAACCTGGGGGTTCCAGTCTCCCGGCGCTTCGGCGGACACGATCCTCACAGCCGCCTGCGGCAACCAGACAGACACTCTCACGGTCTATGCCCGAACCTTTGAAACGGGCGTGGTCCTTGTGACGGATCATAAAGTAGACCCCGACCGGCTGGAGGTCCTGCAGGCGCCCACGGCGACCAAGGACGGCTGGGGCAGGGGCAAGTGCCTATACTGCGGCGAGACGGTAGAGACCACCATTTCCCGGATTTTCACGGACACCAGCAGCCAGACCTATTATTCCGACGCCGTGGACGATTGCTACGCCCGTGGCGTCATCAAGGGAATCACAGAGCATCAATTTGGCCCCAATCAAAACCTGACCCGGGGCATGCTGGTGACCATGCTGTACCGTTACGCCGGTAGCCCGGAGATGACGGGTGAAACCAGCTTCTCGGACGTCCGGGAGGGACGCTATTTCTACCAGGCGGTGATCTGGGCGGAGAAGAATCAGATTGCAAACGGTTACCCGGACGGCACCTTCCAGCCGAACCAGAATATCACCCGGGAGCAGATGGTCACCATGCTGTTCCGCTACGTCCAGAGCCAGGATGGGGATAACGGACTCCGGGATGATCTGGCGGCCTTTGAGGACCGGGACAAGGTCAGCAATTTTGCCAAGGCGCCCATGGAGTGGGCGGTGGCCAACCGGGTGGTCAACGGAATGACCGCCACCACCTTGGCCCCGAAGGGCCAGGCCACCCGGGCCCAGACGGCGACGGTTTTGTACCGGACCCTTGCAAACCTGTGAGTTCCTCAAATGGCAGAAGCAAAAACTGTAAATTTTCCTTGACATTTTGAGATTTTTTGAGTATAATGCTAAAAGCCATGGAAATGGCCCTGAAAGCATCCTGGATTGAGCCGGATGTGTTGGAGGGAGGGAAATCAATGTCTGAAATTCGCGTAAAAGAGAACGAATCTCTGGAGAGTGCTCTGAGAAGATTTAAGCGTAGCTGCGCCAAAGAGGGCGTCATTGCTGAAGTCAAGAAGAGAGAGCATTACGTGAGCCCCAGCCTGAAGCGGAAGCAGAAGTCTGAGGCAGCTCGGAAGAACAAGAGAAAGTTCTATTAATCCCTTCCTGCTGGAATTGTGCAAGAAAAAAGCGGTATGTAGGTGTTTGCCTGCGTGCCGCTTTTTTTTCGTATACCACTGATACCTGGGTAATATTTTATTCTGTTCTATGGCTTACTCTGTGGATTTAAACACCTGACTTGAAAAAACTGAGCAAATACGTAGAATTTTTTTGAATCAGGGTGTAATATAGAGCAAGAAATCGTGTCTCGTAAAGTAAGGGGGGAAGAGCATGGAGGACGTGGAAATCATCAATCTGCTATGGCAGCGTGAGGAGATGGGCTTGCTGGAGCTGGAACGAAAATATCGCGCCTACTGTAACGCCATTGCAATGAACATTCTGCAAAGTGCAGAGGATGCAGAAGAGTGCGTCTCTGACACATGGATGAAAATATGGAATTCCATACCGCCAAACCGCCCGGAATCATTGAAGTTATATGCAGCGCGAATTATGAGAAATCTTGCATTCAACCGTTATCGTGACGCACGGGCGGAAAGACGGGGCGGCGGGCAACCTTGCGCGCCGCTGAAAGAGCTGTCGGAATGTATTTCGGAACAGTCTGTGGATGAAGCGCTGAACCGGTGGGAGCTGAACCGAATTATCCAGACCTTCCTTGCGGGTTTACATACACAAAAACGAAACATCTTTATACGGCGCTACTATTATGCGGATGACATTTCGGAGATTGCGAGCCGGTATGGACTGACGGAAAATCACACCTGTGTTGTGCTGTGCAGAGTCAGAAAGCAGTTGAAAAAGGTGCTGGAAGAGGAGGGCTACGGTGCATGAGACGGAACGAACTTCTGTTTGATGCAATTGGAAGCATTGAGGATTCTCTGCTTGCAAGAACGGAAGAAAAGGAACGTAAAACAACACGGCCGCTTTGCGCCAGTGTGGTCAGTTTGTGCCTGCTATTTATGATGGGAGTGCTTTTTGCACATCGATGGTCACATCGTGTTGTGGCAAGCCATGAGGAGCCGTTTGAACAGGACGGCTCCGGAAAAGGGAGGTGAGCGACCGAAAAAATGCGGATCATATGATGATAGGGAGGTGAATCCGGACTGCATAAAAAATTTAGGTCTTTCCCCAATTGCCTTTGCCAGTGTGGACCAGGAAGTGAAAAACAGCGGCAAGGTAGTAAGATTCCCATTCTATGAAAACACTATGAAAACACTTTGACAATAAGGAGAATTATATGAAAAAAGCGTGTGCAGTGGTGCTATCAATTTTGTTGATGCTGTGTTTGACCAACGTAGCTTTTGCAAGTGGGCTTGAGACATCCTGTGTGGATATGGCGCTGGCTGAAGCGGCCCAAATTGCGTACCTGGACCTGGAGGATGCTTCAGCTGAAATGAGGGAAGAAATTCTGGCTGCGCGGGAGAAAATCATTTTCAGCACAGACTGGGTTGCAGATGGGTATACAGCGCACGTGGAGGATCAGGACGGAAATATCATCCGGACCCTGCCTGCATTTTCGGAGGTATTCCCAGATTGGGATTTGCCGGTTTCTGAAACAACGTATCAGGCAGATATTGAAATGGATTTCAATGCTCTCCAGGATATGGACGCCATAGCTGCAAGCTCAGGTTGGGAGTCCGTAGGCTTCCATGCCTATTACCTGGAGGCGCCCGGCAGTACGAACACGGAGCCCTTCACGGAAATGTTTGTTGACCCAGAGAGAATTGGGAACGAGCTTAAAACCTATGCAACCTCGCTTTCATACAGCACAAGCTGTAATATTGGCTATACCGATATGGCGGATGGCACTTCCATTGCCCATGCCACTCGGCTGGCGTGTGGGGAAGCCTGCACGGTGTCCGGCGTGAGAATGAAGATCATTGGCATCCGTGCAAGTACATACAGTAAGCCCGGGTGGGCAGGGCTCCAGATAGATAGCCGCGGGAAAATAATACATGTGTGATATCAAGGTATCGAATATCGGGATCATTTAGACTCTAAGAAATAGAAAACACATCCGGGGATTGAGCAAACGCTTAATCCCCGGATGCCTTTGAGATGACTGGCTATCCAATTTCTGCCTCCCGGGCGGCTTTGCCACCAGCAAAACCGGCGATCAAGGCTTGCAGGTCGATTCCTGTGGACTCCCTCATGCCGTCGGCCACCTGATTGGCGCTGGCAATGATGTCCCGAACCAGCTTGGTGGAGTTGCCGTCGCCGTACATGACGATCTTTTCCGTCTGGGAGAGGGGAGCGGCGGCGTTTTTGACCACTTCCGGCAAGGCTGCCAGGTACATTTCCAGAATGGAGGCTTCACCCATTCGCTTTTGGGCTTCTGCCTTCTTCTCAATGGCCTCTGCCTCGGCCAAACCCTTGGCCCGGATGCCCTCTGCCTCCTGCTCCATGGAAAAGCGCAGGGCCTCCGCCTCCGCCTTCCGGGCTTCCGCCTGCTGCAGGGCTTCGTATTTCTGGGCTTCTGCTTCCCGCTGGCGGCGAATGAGCTGGGCCTCCGCTTCCTTCTCCGCCTTGTACTTCATGGCGTCGGCCTGCTTGCGGATTTCTGCGTCCAGCTTGCGCTCCCGCAGGGCGATTTCCTTTTCTGCCAGCTCCGCCTCCTTTTCCCTCCGGGCAATGTCGGCGTTGGCCTTGGTAATTTCAATGGTCTTCCGCTGACTCTCCTGCTGGATGGAGTAGGCGGCATCGGCCTCCGCCTTCTTGGTGTCGGCCATGACCCGCATCTGAGCCTGCTGGACTGACAGCGCGGCATTCTGCTCGGCAATCTTCTTTTCCGCCTCTACTTTGATGGCGTTGGACTCCTCCTGCGCCTGGGCGGTGGCGATGGCGATGTCTCGCTGGGCAATGGCCTTGGCAATTTGCGCATTTTTGCGGATTTGCTCCACGTTGTCAATGCCCATGTTTTCAATGGTACCGGCGCTGTCCCGGAAGCTCTGGATGTTGAAGTTCACGACTTCAATGCCCAGCTTTTCCATGTCAGGCACCACGTTTTCCGTGATCTTCTTGGCCACGCCCTGGCGGTCCTGCACCATTTCCTTCAGGCCTACGGAGCCCACGATTTCACGCATGTTTCCTTCCAGAACCTGGGTCACCAGGGAGATAAGTTCGCTCTGCTCCATGTTGAGCAGAGTTTCCGCCGCGCGAAGGAGCAAGGCTTCGTCAGAAGAGACCTTGACGTTGGCCACGCCGTCCACGCTGACGTTGATAAATTCATTGGTAGGCACGGCCTCGGAGGTCTTGACGTCCACCTGCATCACCCGCAGGGAGATCCGGTCCACCCGCTCGAAGAAGGGGATCCGCCAACCGGCCTTGCCAATGAGAATACGGCGTTTGCGGAAACCGGAAATGATGTAGGCGGTATCCGGGGGCGCTTTGAGATAACCGCAGACCAGCAGCACGATGCCCAGAAGCAGCACAACGCCAGCTATGATGTAACCGATATAATCCATGTTCATACCTCCTGATTTTGTTGATGTGGGATTCGGGTGCCCGCGGGGACAAAAGGAAGAAAAAAGACCTTTATCACAGAGCGCGCCTGCAATAAAAGTCTGGTTGAAATCTTTTGGCTTTTGAAGATCCGCACCAACCGGGCCGGAAAGCCGGAAATGACGGCGATGCGACACCGCACACCCTGCGGTGCAACTACTCCCTTTTGTTGAAAACACTATAACACGGCTCTGCACAAAAGTCAACTATTTTCGACATGATTTGTGGAGAATTGTTATGCTGCACAAAAGCCGGGCTCCATTTTGTAAAAAATACACAAGATGTTTTTGGGCGCCTCGCTTCGCTCGGCATCTCCCCTCCGGGAAAGGCCGGGCGCTGCTGCGCCGGCGCTTTTTTGTTCTGGGGGCAAGCCTTGACAAAGCGGCGCTGGGTATATTACAATCATATGCATGCAAAACAGGGAGGAACTACGCCTTTGGACGGTTATGGTAATATGTTCCTGTGTGGGACATTGGGCAAGCCCTGGGCATAGGATGCTCCAGGGGTGTAGCCTGATGTGGCAAGTCATTTCGATCTTTTTACAAGCGGCCGGTGTGCTGCTCCTTTTGTGGACCTTGGTGGGCTGGCTGGTGTTGGGACGGGATCGGGGCGGCATGGCGGTCTTTACCTGCCTGCCGGGGCAGCTTGGGTCTGTGGAGCCGTTTTTGCGGTGCTGCATGTGGCTCCGGGGGACCGGCATGTTGCGGATGCCGGTGCTGCTGGTGGACTGCGGTCTGAATCCGGAGGAACGGGCGCGGATGGACCGCCTGATTCGGGACCGGGTGGGCGTGAGCTGCTGCCTGGAGGCGGAGCTTCCGGAGCGGCTGAAAATGGAGGCAGAGAAATTTGGAGGATTTGGAACTGCTGCAGGGGACTGTGGCGGCGGTGGTGTACCAAAATGCTGAAAACGGATATGCCGTCCTGCGGCTGAGCTGCGGCGGCCAGGCGGTGAGCGTGGTGGGAACCATTCCCTTGCCTGTGCCGGGGGAGCGGCTGGTCATCACCGGGCGGTGGGCCAACAACGCCAATTACGGCAAGCAGTTTGAGGCGGAGTTTTTGGAGCGGCTTATGCCGGAGACAACGCCGGAAATTTTGAGCTATCTCTCCTCCCGCACGGTGAAGGGAATCGGCCCGAAGCTGGCTGCCCGGATTGTGGAGCGCTTCGGGGCGGAGACCCTGGCGGTGATGGAGCGGGAACCTCAGCGACTGGCGGAGGTCTCCGGCATTACGCCCCCGAAGGCCCGGGAAATTGGCAGGGTTTTCCGCCAGCAGACGGGAATGCGCAGGCTCATTGAGTTTCTGAGTTTGCACCATCTTCCGGCAGAGCTGGCGGTGCGGCTGTACCGCCTGTGGGGGGAGGAGGCCATGGATATCCTCTCCTCCGACCCCTACAGTCTGACGGAGCCCGGTTTGGATGCGGATTTTGGTCTGGTGGACCGGTTCGCCATTTCTCTGGGGATCGCCGCAGACGACCCCAGACGGGTGGAAGCCGGGCTGGTGTTTGAGCTGAGCTACAACCAGACGGCGGGCCATGTCTTTCTGCCGTGTGAGAAGCTGATCCAGGCCACGGCGACCCTCCTGTCTGTGGACGCCGGTACGGTCCAGGAGGGGCTCCGGCGGCTGGTGGAGGGGGAGCACGTGGCTCAGGACCATCTGGCGGGGATTGATATTGCGTATTTGCCGGATTTGTATGAGGCGGAAACATATGTGGCCCGGCGGATCGGGTCCATGGCGGCAGACCGTCTGCCGGAGCCTCCCAATTTGGAGCTTCTCGTGAGCCAGGTCCAGAAAGCCGGGGCCGTGGCCTACTCTCCCCAGCAGGCTGAGGCGGTCCGGGCAGCTGCCGTGAGCCGGCTGTTGATTGTAACCGGTGGTCCCGGTACGGGAAAAACCACCATTTTGCGGGGAATCCTGGACCTTTTCAGCCGGATGGAGCTGAGGGCGCTTCTGGCAGCCCCCACAGGCCGGGCGGCCAAGCGGCTCCAAGAGGTGACCGGGCAGGAGGCCTCTACCATTCACCGTCTGCTGGAATCTCAGCTGGACCCGGCTACGGGGCAGCTGATTTTTACCAGAGATGAGGACAACCCCCTAAAGGCGCATGCGGTCATTGTGGACGAAACGTCCATGGTGGATCTTCCCCTCCTGGCCAGCCTGCTCCGGGCCCTCCCGACGGGGTGCAGGCTGATTCTGGTGGGAGATCCGGACCAGCTGCCGCCGGTGGGGCCGGGCTGCCCGCTGTCTGATATCCTCCGCAGCGGCGTGGTGCCAGCGGTGCGGCTCACGGAAATTTTTCGCCAGGCCCAGGAGAGCCTCATTGTGATGAATGCCCACCGGGTGAACAGCGGCGTCATGCCGGACCTAAAGACCGTCACCAGCGATTTCTTTTTCCTCCGGCGGCGTACGGAGGAGGCAGTGGCGTCTACCATTGGCGATCTGTGCCGGACCCGCCTGCCGGACCGGATGGGCATTCCTCCAGAGGAAATTCAGGTCCTCTCTCCCACGCGGAAGGGACCCACGGGGACTGCCAGCCTGAACCTGCTGCTTCAGGCCCAGCTCAATCCCCCTGCGCCGGATAAAAAGGAGAAAAAATGGGGAGATTTTTCCTTCCGGGAGGGAGACCGGGTGATGCAAATCCGGAACAACTATGATATACTATGGAAGAAGACCGATGGAACCCAGGTGGGAACTGGGATTTTCAACGGAGATATTGGCGTCATTACAGAAATTGACCTGAATGCTGAGCTCCTTACCGTGGTCTTTGACGACCGGCAGGCGGAGTATGACTTCGACATGTTGAGGGAGCTGGAGCTGGCATACGCTATGACAGTGCACAAGAGTCAGGGCAGCGAGTACCAGGCGGTGGTTTTGGCGGCCTGGTCCTGTGCGCCCAACCTACGGACCCGCAGGGTCCTCTATACGGCCATAACCCGGGCGAGAAAGCTCCTTGTGGTGGTGGGCAGGGAGGACATCCTCCAGACCATGACGGAAAACCAGCGCCAGAGCCGCCGGTACAGCGGCCTGAAGCTGCGACTGCAGGAGAAGGAGCAATGAGGGCGCTGTACCGTCTCCTGGATCTGCTCTTTCCCCCAAAGTGCGTCCTGTGCGGCAGGCTGCTGGACCGGGAGGAGACGGATCTGTGCGGCGCCTGCCGCCGGGAGGGACCGGTGTTTTCCGGAGGAGGAATGTCCATTCCCTTTGTGACCGTCTGGATGGCTGTCTACCGCTATGAAGGTCTTGCCCGGGACTCGCTCCTGCGTTTTAAGTTTGGGGGCCGCCAGAGCTATGCAGCGGCCTATGGGAGGCTCCTGGCGGCCAGGATCCAGGGGGAGCTGAGGGCGGAATTTGACCTCCTGACCTATGTGCCCGTGAGTCCCCGCCGCCGCTGGTCCCGGGGCTACGATCAGGTCCGGCTTCTGGCGGAGGCTGTGGGCCGGGAGCTGGGGCAGAAGCCGGTCCGGGCCCTGAAAAAGATCCGCCACAACCCGGCCCAGTCCTCCCTCCGGGAGCGGGAGCAGCGGCGGGCCAATGTGCTGGGGGCTTACCGGGCCGTTTGTCCCGAAGCCCTGGCCGGTCAGCGGATTTTGCTGTTGGACGACATCATCACCACCGGCGCCACCGTTTCGGAGTGCGCCAGGGTGTTGCAGACCGCCGGCGCTGCTCAGGTGCTGTGCGCGGCGGTGGCGGCCCGTGGGGACGGGCCAAAGTAACTTGACGATATGTAGGTGATACGCCATGAAAATACTTTCCAGAGATTTGGGCGTGGATTTGGGGACGGCCAACATCCTGGTTTACGCCGACGGCAAGGGGGTTGTCCTGCGCGAGCCCTCTGTGGTGGCGGTGGACAAGAACACCGGCAAAATTTTGCAGGTTGGCGCGGCGGCCCGGAACATGCTGGGCCGGACTCCAGGCAATGTGGTAGCGATGCGGCCTCTGCTGGGGGGCGTGATTTCCGACTATGAGATGACCCAGAGGATGCTGGCGCAGTTTTTCCGGAAGGCGTCCCGCCATGGACTGTTCAAGCCCCGTGTCATTGTCAGTGTGCCCAGCAGCATCACGGAGGTGGAGGAGCGGGCGGTGATTGGCGCCGCCATGGAGGCCGGCGCACGCCGGGTCTACCTGATCGAAGAACCCCTGGCCGCCGCGTTGGGAGCCAACCTGGACATTGCCGGTCCCGGCGGCCATATGGTGGTGGACATTGGCGGCGGCACCACGGACGTGGCGGTGCTGTCTATGAACGCAGTGGCTGTGTCCTCCTCCACCAAGGTGGCAGGGGACGCCATGGATGAGGCCATTATGCGCTATGTCCGCCGCAAGCACGGGGTGGTTTTGGGAGAAAATACGGCCGAAGAGGTCAAAATCACCATTGGTTGTGTCTATCCCCGGCCGGAAAATGCCAGTATGCTGGTCAAGGGCAGGGACTTGCGCACCGGCCTTCCCAAGGAGACCACCCTCCAGGCAGAGGAGATTCTGGAGGCTCTGAAGCGGCCTGCCCGGCAGATTGTGGACGAGATTTTCACCGTGCTGGAGCGAACGCCGCCGGAATTGGTGGCGGATTTGGCCCAGAACGGCATTGTGCTCACGGGAGGCGGCAGCCTCATCTGGGGCATGGAGCAGCTGATCCGGGAGCGGACAGAGCTTCCCTGCATCCTGGCCGACGATGCGGACTCTTGCGTGGCCTATGGCTGCGGCAAGAGCCTGGCCTGGATCAACCATATGCAGGAGGGCACCATCAATCTGGCCCGGCGGCGGCTGATGCAGGCTTGAGACCCCATTGGGAAGTTGGAAAATACCTTTGCGGAATGATGCCCCGGATGGGGAGAGGAACGGTTATGAGAGTCATACATTTGATATCCGGCGGTGATGTAGGCGGCGCGAAAACCCATGTGTTGTCCCTGCTGCAGGGCCTGAATCAGGCCCATCGGGTGCTGCTGGTCTGCTTTATGGAGGGGCCCTTTGCCCAGGAGGCCCGGGAAATGGGCATTCCCACCCAAGTGCTGCCCGGTTGGAACATTCCCCGGATCATTTGCCGCCTGGAGGAGCTGATCCGGACGGAGCACTTCCAGATCATCCATTGCCACGGCTCCCGGGCCAATCTCATGGGGTATCTGCTGAAAAAGCGGGTCCAGGCGCCGGTGGTCACCACGATCCACAGTGATCCCAAGCTGGATTACCTGGGCCGCCCCTTGAGCAATCTGACTTATGGCGCTGCCAATCGGGCGGCGCTGCGGCACCTGGATGATTGGATTTGCGTCTCCAGGCAGCTGCGGGATATGATGGTGGAGGCCGGGGTGGACCCCAGGGCTGCGTTTGTCATCAACAACGGCGTGGATTTTTCTCACATCCACGCCCCTGTGGGGAGAGGGGATTTCTGGAAGGCCCATGGGCTGCAGGTGGAGCCGGACTCTGTGGTGTTTGGCATCGCGGCCCGGATTTCACCGGTGAAGGACATTGGCTCCCTGATCCGGGCCTTTGCCGCTGCCGTTTCCCAGGAGCCAGGCATTCGCCTGGCCATTGCAGGCGACGGCGAGCAGCGCAAGGAGCTGGAGCAGCTGGCTGCCAAGCTCTGCCCGGCAGGGACGGTGGCCTTTTTGGGTTGGCTCACGGATACGGACAGCTTCTACAACGCCTTGGATGTGAATATGCTGACCTCCCTGTCCGAGGGCCTACCCTACGCCATTCCCGAGGGCGCGCGGATGCACTGTGCCACCATCTCCACCCACGTGGGGGCGGTTTCCCGCATTGTGATAGACGGGGAGACAGGCTTCCTGGTGCAGCCCGGGGATGTGGAGGCCCTGACGGAGCGGATGCTCCGCCTCACCCGGGACGGGGCCCTGCGGCAGCGTCTGGGTCAGGCAATTTTTGAGAAGGTCAAACGGGAGTTTTCCATCGATGCAACGGTCCGGACCCAGGTGGAGATCTATGAGACCATTCTGCGCCGCCTGAGCCACAGGAGGGGCCAGAAGGAGGGCGTCCTCATCTGCGGAGCCTATGGAAACGGCAATGTGGGTGATGAGACCATTCTGAAAGCCATTTTACAGCAACTGCGGGACCGCGATCCGGACCTTCCGGTGTGCGTGATGTCCAAGACCCCCCGGCGGACGGCTCTGCAGGCGAAGGCGTCCAGCATCTATACCTTCAACCATTTTCAGGTGCGCCGCCGGATGAGGGAGGCGAAGCTGTTCATCAGCGGAGGCGGCAGCCTGATTCAGGATGCCACCAGCACCAGATCCCTGTGGT
Source organism: uncultured Eubacteriales bacterium (assembly GCA_900545515.1). Classification (GTDB taxonomy): domain Bacteria; phylum Bacillota; class Clostridia; order Oscillospirales; family Oscillospiraceae; genus Faecousia. Next base: position 32,327 of record UQZA01000011.1, read on the forward strand.
TCTACCTCTACTGCATCTGGACGGCTCACCGGAAGGGCTGCCGGGTGATGATGTACGGCTGCGGCATTGGGCCGGTGAAGAGAAAGCTGAACCGGTGGATGGCGGCGAAGGTGCTGAACGCCTGTGTGGATCTCATTGCATTGCGGGACCCGGATTCTGCCCTGGAGCTGGAAAAGCTGGGGGTAACCCGCCCGGAGTGCCATGTGACGGCGGACCCGGCCCTGCTGCAGACGGTGCCTGAGGGAGCGGAGCAGAATTATGTCCGTTACCGCGAAGCTGCAGGTCTGAAGGAGGGGGGAGCATACTGCCTGTTCGCCCTGCGCCCCTGGGGGACGGCGAAGCGCCGCCTGGCGGCCTTTGCCGCTGCCGCAGAGTACGGCTGGAAGGCCTACGGGATGACGCCGGTGTTTTTCCTCCTGGAGCCGGATAAGGACCGGGAGATTACCCAGGCGGTGGCGGAGCTGGTCCGTTGCCCCAAGCTGCTTTTGCCGCCGGTGGGGGACGGAGAGGTCATCTGCGCCTTGATGCGGGACATGCGCATGGTAGTTTCCATGCGGCTCCACGCCTTGATTTTTGCCTCCGGGCAGGGGACTCCCGTGGTGGGGATCTCCTATGACCCCAAGGTCAGCGGCTTTATGGACTATTTGGGACAGGAGCATTACATCAGCGTGGAGGAGGTGACAGACGGCGCTTTGTGTGACCTGATGGACGGTGCAGCTGCCAGCGAATCGGTGGAGGCGGCGACTGTGGCCCGCCTGCGGGAGCTGGCCGGACAGAACGGCAGCTACGCCTGGCGCTTCCTGCAGGAAGAGGCGGGAAGCGAAAGGGACAAATAAAGCAGGGGCCTGCTGCGAGTGGAAGAGTAGACTGCCCCCCTGCAGGAGGTTCCAAAATCCTGCAGGGGCGAGTCCAGACTCGCCCACATTTGCAGCAGGCCCCGTTTATCAGGTGGTGGGGCAGGTTTTATAGCCGCATTCGGTGGAGCAGCCGGCGCTGCAGGAGGCGTCCTGGGAGCTGGAGCCGTCGCAGCCCCGGGGGTAGAACTGCTGCACCGGGAAGGCGATGCGGGAGAACATCTCGCAGGGGTCCTCTGCACAGCCCAGGTTGTCGCAGCACTCCTTGGTGGGGATGGAGTAGTCAAAGGTGGGAACCAGCAGCTGCACATCCCGCTCCAGGCGGATGATGGAGAACTGACCCAGGGTCACGTACAGCCGGCGGCTCTCTCCGGAGAGGACCAACTCGTCATCAAAGAGATTCCGGATGCCGGTGGGAAGCTGATTGAGACAAGGCTCGCCGCCGGGGCAGTCGCAGACCTCCCGAATGCGGGCGGAGAGAATCATGGGGTCCAGCACCTCCACCACGGCGGTGGGATGGTTGAAGGAGCGGCGGGTCCGTCCGTCCAGGTCCCCCAGGACGGTGTCGCTGGTGAAAATCTTGGCGCAGCTGTCCTCCCCACAGAGGACGGCGCGCTTGGAGAAGACCGCCAGACCGCAGAGGGTGGCGGGCTTGGTGCCGCCTACGATGGCGTCGGCCAGAATCCGGTAGTAGAATGTGATGTCGATGCAGTAGTGGTTGCGGTTGAATGCCACAGGCTCCACGTCGATGTAAGCGTATACCAGCTCCGCGCAGCGGGCCTTAGCCCCGGCGGAGGCGTCCAGAAGCGCCTGGGACTCCCGGGTCAGGTAAACCCGCAGATCCTCAATGCAGTCCTTGTCTCTGCAGCTGTCCGTCACTTTTCTGGTATGAATGCTGACGGCCTCCCGCAGGTCCTCGGGCCGGCAAGTCGATTGCTCAGACATACGAAAACCTCCTGTTCTGTCATGGCCGGGGAACTCCCGGCAAAAGCAAGGTCTTGCTTTCAAATCATTTTATGCTGCCGCAGCCCGGCTGTGCAGGCGTGAAGAGAAAATTCGATTTACAAATGGGCGAAAACATGGTAATATCTGTACCATAGGTAAAAGAGAAAGAGCAGGTGTGCTTTTTGAAGATTGATGTGATGGGCGTGCTGTTCGACAATGTGACCATGGAGCAGGCGCTGGACCGGGCGGAGACCCTGATGGAAGCCAAGGCAAGCGCCTATTGTGTGACGCCCAATGGAGAAATTGTCTGGGAGGCGATGCAGGACCCCGCTTTCCGGAGCATTTTGAATGAGGCAGACCTGGTCCTGCCGGACGGAGCCAGCGTGGTGCTGGGCTCCCGGATTTTGGAGCGTCCCCTGCAGGAAAAGGTGGCGGGGATCGCCTTTGCCGAGGCTCTGGTGCAGCGCATGGCTGCCCGGGGCGGGCGGCTGTATTTGCTGGGCGGCAGGCCTGGGATTGCAGAGAAAGCGGCGGAAAATTTAACAGCCAAGTACCCCGGACTCGTCATCTGCGGCACGGCAGACGGTTACTTCCGGGATGAGGCCGCCGTGGTGGAGCAGGTGCGCAAGGCAGAGCCGGATGTACTATTTGTCTGCCTGGGCGCGCCCAAGCAGGAGCGGTTTATGGCGGCTCACCGGCGGGAGCTTCAGACCGGTCTGATGATCGGCCTGGGAGGGAGCCTGGATGGCTTTGCCGGCGTGGTGAAGCGTGCGCCTCAGTGGATGATCCGCTGCAACCTGGAGTGGCTGTACCGGCTGATGAAGGAGCCCTCCCGGCTGGGACGCATGATGCGCCTGCCCAAATTTGTGCGCGCCTGCAAAAAGCAGCGGCAGCTGGAGGAAAAGGAAGGCGGGGCCCATGGGTAAGCTGATTGTGCTGGAGGGAACCGACGGCTCCGGAAAGTCCACCCAGTTTCATCTGCTGACCCAACGCCTGGAGGCGGAGGGAGTGGCGTTTCGGAAGCTGGTGTTTCCCCAGTATTCTGAGCCCTCCTCGGCCCTCATTCGGATGTATCTGAACGGCGAGTTTGGCCGGCATCCCGGGGACGTGAACGCCTATGCCGCCACCGCCTTTTATGCGGTTGACCGCTACGCTTCCTTTCAGAAGGTGTGGCGGAAGGAGTATGAGGCAGGCGGGCTCATCCTTTCGGACCGGTACACCACTTCCAATGCGGTGCACCAGGGCTCCAAGCTGGCCCCTCCCCAGCGGCGGGCCTTTTTCCAGTGGCTGGAGGAATTTGAATGCGACCGGCTGGGTCTTCCCAGGCCGGATTTGGTGATTTATTTGGATGTGCCCACAGATTTGACGGAGGTCATGCTCCGCAAGCGGGAGCGGGATACCCACACCAGGGGGGACATTCATGAGCAGGACCTCCATTACCTCCGCCTGTGCCGGGAGACGGGCCAGGAAGCGGCTGCATATTTTCACTGGCACATCATTTCCTGTGACCGGGAAGGCGCCTTGCGGCCGATTTCGGAGATTCACCAGGATATTTACAACCTGGTACAGACTTGTTTAAAGGAGTGACGGATATGGTTTATATCTTGTTGGGCAAGGGCTTTGAGGAGATTGAGGCAGTGACCCCTGGAGACCTGCTCCGGCGGGCGGGAGTGGAGACGGCTTACGTGGGCCTTGGCGGCCTGGAGGTGACCGGCTCTCACGGCATGACGGTGCGGGCAGATTTGACCCTGGAGCAGATGGATCTGACTCAGCTGGATATGATCGTCCTGCCTGGCGGCCTGGGTGGGGTGGCATCCATTCGGGGCTGCCGGCAGGCCATGGAGGCGGTCCGGTTCGCTTATGAGAACGGCAAATATGTGGCTGCAATCTGTGCCGCGCCTACCATTTTGGCGGAGCTTCACATAACAGATGGGAAATGGGCGGTCTGCTATCCTGCGCCGGAGCTGGAGAAGCAGATGCAGGCCTCCGTGCTCCGGCCTGAAGAGGCCGTGGCGCGGGATGGGACGGTGATCACCGCCGCTTCAGCCGGTTGCGCCATTCCCTTTGCCCTGGAGCTGGTGGAGGCCCTGAAGGGCGAGGAGGCGGCCCAGGCGGTGGCCGACCAGATTGTGATCCGGTGAGAAAGCGCCGGGAAAAACAGGAGGATTACCCATGCCAAAGCGTGATAAGTTGGACAAATCCCAGGAAGAAGGTCAAGGCCCGGAGGAGCTGGATATTACGCAGATCCTGTCTGAGGTAAATGATTATGAGGAGCTTGGCCCGGATCAATCGGCCATGGATGCCTATGGAATGACAGATCCGGCACTGGGGGATGTGGACCGCATTTTGCGGGAGGTCCGGGAAGAACTGGGCGAGTCAAAGGAAGCGCCTCGGGAAACCGGGGAGGTGGAAGACGCCGCTTCCGGCGGAGAATTCCGGGACCAAGAGTATCGGGATGCCTTTGACGAAAGCTTTGAGCGGGCCTTTCAGGGGGAAGGGGAAGAGATCCAGGAGGAGGCGGAGCCCAAACCCACCCGCCGCCACAGCCGGCGGAAGAAATCAGGCCGGCCTCCCATGAAGAAAAAGGGGACCGGACTTTTGGGAATTCCCCATTTTCTCAGCACCCTGATTTTATGCGCCATCATATTGGCGGTCAGCGTCACCTTGGCCCGGGTGGTGTGGCTTTGGGCGGACGATGTGCTGGCCCTGACCAAGGAGGAAAAGGTGGTTACCGTGACCATTGCGGACACGGACACCATGGGGGAGATCACCCAAAAGCTGGCCCAGGCGGGTTTGGTCCGCTATCCCCGCCTTTTTAACTTCTACAGCGACCTCACCGGCGCACGGGAGAAAATCAGTGCCGGAACCTTCAAGCTGAATTGCATGTATGATTATCACGCTCTGGTGAATGCTTTGGGCCGTTCCTCCTCCGACCGGAAGGTTGTGACGGTGACCATTCCGGAGGGCTATGAGTGCAGGCAGATTTTTGAGCTTCTGGAGAAAAACGAGGTTTGTACCGCGGAGGAGCTGCGCAATGCGGCCCAGAACGGAGATCTGGGCGAGTTTTGGTTCCTGAAGGATGTGAAGCGGGACGGTCCCAACTGTCTGGAGGGCTTCCTGTTCCCGGATACCTACGATTTTTATACTTCCGATGATCCGGAGCGGGTGCTGCGGAAGCTCCTTCGGAACTTTGACTACCGCTTTGACGAGGAGATGGAGGCGGACCTGACCAGCCTCAACCAGTGGCTGGGTGAGAAGCTGGCAGGCTTTGGCTTCTCGGAGGCAGAGATTAAGAGCCGGTATTTGTCCATCCGGGATCTGGTGACCGTCGCCTCCATGATTGAGCGGGAGACTGCCGGCTCCGGTGAGAGCGGGAGAATCGCTTCCGTCATTTACAACCGGCTTTGCGATCCGGCCTACCCCTATCTGAACATCGACGCCACCATTCAGTACGCTTTGGGAGAGCGGAAGGCCAACCTGACCCAGGCGGACACCCAGATTGACAGCCCCTACAACACCTATACCAACCCCGGTCTTCCGGCCGGCCCCATATCCAATCCCGGCCTGAACAGCCTGAAGGCGGCCCTGCATCCGGAGGAAACGGCGTACTATTTCTATGCTTTGGACGAGGACCGCACCCACCACTTCTCGGAAACCTTGGAGGAGCATGAGCAATTTCTGGAGAGCTTAGGAAATGGAAGAGACGATGACGAAGAGACCCAGGAGCCTTGAGCTCCTGGCCCCCGCCGGGGATATGGAGCGGCTGACCATGGCGGTGCTGTACGGCGCGGATGCGGTGTATTTGGCAGGCACCAGCTTCGGGATGCGCTCCTTCGCAGGGAACTTCACCCCGGAGGAGCTACCCCGGGCGGTGGCCCTTGCCCATGAGCGGGGGGTTCGGGTCCATGTGACGGTGAACACCATGCCCCGGGGAGACGAGGTGCCCCGGCTGCCGGGGTACCTGGAGGAGCTGGATGCTGCCGGGGTAGACGCGTTGATTCTGGCGGACCTGGGGGCCTTCATGCTGGCGGGGCGGTATGCGCCCCACTGTGAGCGGCACATTTCCACCCAACAATCCATTGCCAACAGCGTCTGCGCCCGGGCCTGGTATGACCTGGGGGCCAGCCGGGTGGTCCTGGCCCGGGAGCTGAGCCTGGAGGAGATCCGGCGCATCCGCCAGGAGACCCCCAGGGAGCTGGAGCTGGAGACCTTTGGACACGGGGCCATGTGCGTCTCCTACTCCGGACGGTGTTTGCTGTCCAACTACATGACGGGCCGGGACTCCAACCGGGGCGCTTGCGCCCAGCCCTGCCGCTACCAGTACGCCCTGATGGAGGAGAAGCGGCCTGGGGAGTATTTTCCCGTGTTTGAAGATGAAAGGGGAACCTACATTCTCAATTCCCGGGATATGTGCATGATCGATCACCTGCCGGACCTGATGGAGGCGGGGGTGGACTGCATCAAGCTGGAGGGGCGGGCCAAGTCTGCCTACTATGCCGCCATCGTCACAGGCGCCTACCGGCATGGCATTGATGCCGCCGCAGGGGGAACGCCCTTGGACCCGGTATGGAGGGATGAGGTGGAGCATGTGTCCCACCGGATCTACTCCACAGGGTTCTATTATGGCTTCCCTGGCCAGTATACGGAGAGCTCCCGGTATATCCGCCAGTGGCAGATTTGCGCTTTGGTGCTGGACTGCGGCAGTGACGGCATGGCCACCATGAGTCTGCGGAACAAGTTTGCCGCCGGGGACACGGTGGAGCTGGTGGGGCCAGATACCCGTCCCTTTTCCTTCCAGGCCCCGGTCATGCAGGGAGAAGACGGCACGGACCTGAGGGAGCCCAGGACGCCGCAGATGGTGTTCCGCATGCAGCTTCCCCGTCCGGTTCCTCCATATTCCATTTTGCGCCGGGCGGTGGAGCTGTCAGCGCAATGACAAAACCGGCATCCTTCCGCTGTCATGGGAAGGATGCCGGTTTTCCATGGGAACAGGAGCCTGGGGAGATCACTGAATGTGGGTGTGGTTGTTGATGTGGTCTTCACAATAGCAGTAATAGCCCTTGCATTTGGAGCAGTAGCGGAATTCCAACTCCGGGTTGGTCACATCGGTGCGGCCGCAGACGGTGCATTTGTGGGTGTAGGGGGCTTCCGGCCGGGCGGTGGAGGCAGTGTAAGAGCCTGCGCCGGGGAAGGGAACCTGCTTTCCCCGCTTGCCTGAGGACATCTTTTTCTTCACCCGGTTTGCATTTACTTGCCAGGAGATGGGGAAAATGTTCAGGAAGTCCTTGCCAAGGTACAGGAAGTAGTTGGCTAAGGCGAAAAGCGGAAGAAGATTGAAGGGGAATACCGAAAAACTCAGCAGCTGCAGCAGGAAAATCAAGAGATTCAAAATGCCCAGCCAGCGGGCCTTGATGGGGATGATGAAAAAAACCAGGAAGGTGGTTTCCGGATACAGGGTGGCGAAAGCCAGAAACAGGGAGGTGTTCAGGGAATCGGCAGAGACGGGGACGTTCAGCAGGAATCCGGCAAGGTCCAGGAACAGGATGCCGGTCAGGTAATACAGGTTGAATCGAAATCTGCCCCAGGTATTTTCCAGCGCCTTTCCCAGCTGAATGTAGAAAATGACGGCGATGATCACCCACAGATAGCTGTAGGATTGCAAGCTCAGGGTGATGAAGGTAACCAACCGCCACACCTGGCCATGCAAAATGGCGTTCCGGTCAAAGCAGAGCAACCAGTACAGGGTATTGCTGGGGTCGATCATGGAAAAAATGTAAGTGATGACATTGAGACCAATGACCCAGAGCATCAGATTGGGAATTCCTTTTTTCTGATTGCGGTAGCAGAAGCGTTCAAATTTTCCGCGCAGATTTTTCAACGGGCCTCACTCCTTTGTAATTCGTAGACTATTCTACTGGGTTTGCCGGGAAAAGTCCATAGATTTTCTATGAATTTTCCAGTAAAATCCTAACCAAACCGGCAGGGTTTCAGACGGCCCGCAGAACCTGCCGGATTTCCTCTGAAAATTACAAAAATTCTCTTGACTTTTGCGGCAGCCGGCATATAATGAGGGAAGAAATTGAATAGGCCTTATCAAGAGTGGCGGAGGGAACGGCCCGATGAAGCCCGGCAACCTGTTGATTCAAGGTGCCAAATCCGGCGTCAGACGAAAGATGAGGGTTCGTATTGCAAAACGTTCCGAATCTTCGGAACGTCTTTTTTTGCTGCAAACGTCCTGTACCCGGAGCTTTTGGAAAGGAACTGGAGAGAACAGAAAGGAATAGAACGACTATGGAAAAAAGACTCTTTACTTCAGAATGTGTGACAACCGGCCACCCGGACAAGGTGGCCGACCGGATTTCGGACAGCATTCTGGACGCCTGCCTGGCCCAGGACCCCAATTCCCGGGTAGCTTGTGAAACCCTGGTGACCACGGACTTTTGTTGCATTTCCGGCGAGATTACCACCAGTGCGGCGGTGGACTATGAAGCCATTGCCCGTCAGGTGATCCGGGACATCGGCTACACCCGGCCGGAGGATGGCTTCTGCGCCGATACGGTGGAGATCCAATGCCGGATTCACACCCAGTCCCCGGACATTGCTTTGGGAACCAATGACCAGGTGGGCGGCGCGGGAGACCAAGGCATGATGTTCGGCGGCGCCTGCAACCAGACCCCGGAGCTGATGCCTCTTGCCGGTGCGATTGCCAGAGCCCTCACCAACCGGCTGACCCAGATGGTGGCGGAAAACCCCCACTTGCGCCCCGATGGAAAGGCCCAGGTGACTGTGGAATTTGACGAGGCGGGCAGGCCGGTGGGGGTGGAGACCGTGGTGGTGTCCATCATGCACAGCCCGGACTTTGCCATTGAGAATTTGCGGCAGTATGTGAAGGAAATGGTCATTGCGCCGGTGCTGGCCGGGTATGGCTTTGACATCCGGGACGTGGATCATATCTATATCAACCCCACCGGCAAATTTGTTGTGGGCGGTCCTGCCGGGGACACCGGCCTCACCGGCCGGAAGATCATTGTGGATACCTATGGCGGCTATTTCTGCCATGGCGGCGGCGCTTTTTCCGGAAAAGACCCCACCAAGGTGGACCGGAGCGCCGCTTACATGGCCCGGTATATGGCCAAGAACGTGGTTGCCGCCGGGCTGGCCGAGCGGGTGCAGGTGGAGCTGGCCTACGCCATTGGCGTGGCGCAGCCAGTATCCATTTTGGTGGATACCTATGGCACCGGGCGGATCGGTGACGACGCCCTCACGGAGCTGCTGCGCCGGACCTTCCACTTGACCCCGGCCGGGATCATCAAGACCCTGGATCTGCGGCGGCCTATTTTTGCAGAGACTGCGGCCCGGGGCCATTTTGGCATGGAAAAGGACCGGCCCTGGGAGAAGACTGACCGGGCCCAGGAGCTACTCCGCCTGGCGGGCATTTAAATATCGGCAAGAGACGGCGGCCAATGTGCAGGCCTGTTCTTTCTTGGTAGTCTGGACGCGGATGTGCGCCCAACCGGGAGAGAACAGGCCTGTTTTTTCGGTGTGGTATTCTATGGAAACAGCGTATAGTTCCCCTTCCTGCGCATATGGTGTTCCCAAGACCTACCTGGGTGCAGCTGGGAGGTTTGCCATGCTCTTGCGGTACTTTAAGAAAAATTAAGAATTTTTTTGCAGAAGTTTGTAACAACTTGGATGCAATTTGCGTCTATATAAATAAAGGAGGAAATGCATCAGTCTGTTTGGGACAAGCTTGGAAGGAGGCGAAGGGAAAATGGAAAGCAGAGAGCTTTATATGATGTGGATCAACTGGGAGGAGCAAATTGTGTCCTTCCATGAGGTGCCTGGCTTTGACCGCCTGCCCTTCGGGACGGAGGAAAATTGGCAGGCCAACATCCGGATCCTTCTGACGGAAGGCTTCCGGTTTCAGTGAAGGGGGCGGTTGTGATGAAATGGAAACGAGCTGTGGCAGTGCTGCTGCTTTGCGGCCTGCTTCAGGGCTGTGGGCTGGCGCCGTCTTTTGCGGACCCGGAGCGAAGCGCGGGGAAAATTGTGCTCCAGGTCTCCGTGGAGGCGATGCCCGCCGACACGGCCTGGGACCGGGTGTATACGGAGCCTGTGAAAATAGAGGCGATCCTGGATTACATCCAGGCGCTGCATACGGTCCCACCGGAGACCGGTGAGCAGGAAGTCAAGGAGGAGGCCACCTGTAAAATTACCCTGCATTACTCAGCCGGTGCAGATAAGGTCTATTATATGGCGGGGGAGTCCTACCTGCGGGAGGGAGAGGCAAACTGGATGCGCCTGGAGGCCCATCCGGAGATAAGCCTGCGGGAGATTCTCCGGGAAAATCAAAGCGATTTGACGCAAGTCTTTACACCTGGCGAAAGCGTTGGGCATAGGGATCATTTCACATAATATTGGGCCTGGGCGTTCCACGGGGAAGCGGCCCTTTGCAGGGATGGAGAACAAGACGCTTATTTTTTTGAAAGAGGTTTGCATACACTATGTTCAGAGAAATGAGAAGAAAGCGGCAGGCATTGCCCCAGGAAGGAATGGATGCCGTGCTGCAGAAAGGCACCTCAGGCGTGCTGGCGGTATCCGGCGATCATGGCTATCCCTATGCCGTGCCGCTCAGCTATGTTTATGATGGGAAAGCCCTCTATTTTCATTGTGGGAAAGCCGGACATAAGCTTGATGGGATCCGCCGGGATGCGAAGGCGTCCTTCTGCGTGATTGATCAGGATCAGGTTGTACCGGAAGAGTATACGACTTATTTCAGAAGCGTGATTGTGTTCGGACAGATCCATGAAATCACGGATGACAGCGAAAAGTGGGCGGCGATGGAAACGCTGGCAATCAAATATGCGCCGAATGATACCGCTGCCAGACGGGAACAGGCCATCCAGCGGGAATGGAAACCACTTTGTGTACTGAAAATGGATATTGACTGCATGACCGGAAAAGAAGCAGTCGAATTGGTTGCGAAAAAACAGAAAAAAGAGAATTAAATATTGCTGAAGATAAACCTACGGGAGATTCTCCGGGAAAATCAAAGCGATTTGATGCCATCATGGACAGCGCCCTTTTGCCATCGCACAAATTGGCCAGCCCCAAGGGATGAGGCTGGCCAATTGTTGTTGTTTGATGCAGGTCGATATCCCTGGTGGAAACATTGGGTGGAGCGGTTATTTTACATAATATTGGGCCTGGGCGTTCCACAGGGAAGCATAGAGGCCCTTTGCCTCCAGGAGGGTTTCGTGGCCGCCCCGCTCCACCAGCCTGCCCTCCTGGAAGACCAGGATATCCTGGCAGAACCGGCAGCTGCTCATGCGGTGGGAGATATAGATGCTGGTTTTGTCCCGGACCAGCTCGTCAAAGCGGCTGTAGATTTCATATTCGCTGAGGGGGTCCAGGGCAGCGGTGGGTTCATCCAGGACCACGAAGGGGGCGTCCTTATATAGTGCCCGGGCAATGGCCAGCTTTTGGGCTTCGCCGCCGCTGACATTCTCGCCGGCTTCATCCACAGCGGAAATGGGGGTCTCCAGCTTTTGCCCCATGGCTCGGACCCGATCCGCTACGCCGGCCTGCTCCAGGCAGCGCCACAGCCGTTCTTCGTCAAAATGGAGGCTGGCAGCCACATTCTGCCCCACGGGGAAGGGAAACAGCTGGAAATCCTGGAAGACCACGCCGAAGAGGGCCTGATACTGCCGGTAGTCGTATTTTCGGATATCCACGCCGTTCAGGGTGATGTAGCCTTCCGTCGGGTCATACAGGCGGCACAGGAGCTTGATGAAGGTGGTCTTTCCTGCGCCGTTCAGGCCCACCACTGCCATTTTGTGCTTCAGGGTCAGTTTGCAGGACAGATCCTTCAGCACTGGCTCTGTGCTCCCGGGGTATGCAAAGCTCACGTGGTGGAATTCAATCTCGTACACATGATCCTGCCGCTTTTCCGTGGGAATGGTGCCGGTGTGGGTGCTTTTCAGGGCCAGGAAGTCTAGAAAATGGCCCAGATAGTTCACCATGCGCCGGACGCGCATGCTGCTGTACAGAATACGGGAAATGTCATTTTGAAATGCAGCCAGAGCTCCTACATACTGGGTGAAGGAGCCGATGGAGACGGCTCCGGCCATCACCTTCAGCAGCACCAGAAGATAGGCGTAGATGGAGGAGACCCCTGCCAACGCCGTATTCAGCAAATGAAAGGCCCGTTCGCTTTTACACATCTTCACATATACGGGCCGGGCGATGTCCATGTAGCGCCTGTAGTTTTCCTTCAGCATGTCTCCCATATCATATAGCCGGATGACCTTACCAGCGTCAATGTTGCAGAACACATGCATCAGGAGATAGGAGAGGCCGTTTTCTGCATCCACATGTTCGACGCTATTCTGATGTTCCTGGCTTTGGTAGCGCCGGTTGACACGACTGCTGAGGTAGCAAGTGCCGCCCACCACCAGCCCAAGGCTGATCAAGTTTGGCATGGGACTGCACAGGACTGTGAGCAGTCCGCCATTCCGGGTTGGGGCAAGGCAGAGGGAGACGATCAAAACCAAGGCTGTCAGGGCGGAGAGCATGCTTTTCAAAAGGCTTTGAAATTGGGTTACAAGGCCAAAGAGTCCGCCATGGAACCTGGAGAACTGCTCTGTACTGGTGACCGATTTGGCCACATCTGGGTCGCTGATGGTTGCATAGTTCAGGTCCATGGCCTTTTCCCGAAGCAGCCGGGTGAGGCCGTGGAATATCTGATTACCCAGCAGATTTCTCCGGCTGGAGAAATAGTCTGTCAGTAATCCTAAAATCAGACTGGAGCCCAACAGCCACAGGGCAGACCAGGCGGCAGCCTGAAAATTTCCTGCCATGAGGCGATCAATGAGCCGGGCGGTGAAAAACAGGGACACATAAGGTGACCAGGCCTCCAGCATGGCTTGCAGGATGCTTTGAGGCAAAATAGAGGCGTCCATTGTTCGGACGAGATTCAAAAGCCGGAAAGCTTTGCGGTAATCCTCCCGAAATGTGGATTGTTTACCCATTTTCTTCTCCCTCCTTCAGCTGGTAGTAATGGGACTGGATTTGGAACATGTGGGCATAGCTACCAGCTTGAGCCATGAGGGCGTCATGGGTGCCGCTTTCTGTAATGTGGCCGTTCTCCAGGAATATTACCCGGTCGCAGAAGCGGGTAGAGCTGAGCCGGTGGGAGATGAAGACGCAGGTCTTGCCCTGGGCGAACTGGTTGTAATGCTGGTACATGTCCAGCTCTGCCAAGGGATCCAGAGCTGCGGTGGGTTCATCCAGGAGAAGCATGGACGCGTTCTTGTATAGGGCCCGGGCCAGCATGAGCCGCTGCATCTGGCCACCGGACAGCTCCACGCCCTCTTTGTCCAATGTCCGGAGCAGGGAGGTTTCCGCCCCCTTGGGCAGGCTCTCCACCTTTTCGGCCAGGCCGGCCAGGCGGAGGCTCTCACGAAGCCGGGCCTCGTCAATCTGGTCATTGGGGGTGCAAGCTACGTTGGAAGACAGCGGGAAGGCGAAGGCAAATACTTCTTGGAACACCACGGAAAATTCCTGGAAGTAGTCCTCCGGGGAGAGGGTGGACACGTCCACGCCGTCCAGGAGGATTTTTCCTTTGGTGGGATGATACAGACCGCACAGGAGCTTCACCAGGGTGGACTTTCCTGCGCCGTTGGCGCCCACCAAAGCCAGCTTTTCCCCTGGGTGGAGGGTCAGACTCACGTCCTCCAGGGCGTAGTCCTGGCTCTCCGGATACTGGAAATACACATGCTCCAGCCGCAGCTCATGGGCGCGACCGGGGTTGGGAACTTGGACCTTGGGCGGGGCAGCCTGTTTTTTAGCTTGTGGAAGTTCCTCCATAAACAGGCGGTAGTGGCTCAAAATATCGCTGTTGCTTTTCAAATTGGAACATTGCTCGGCCAGGCCAGACAGCCAGGCGCTGATGCCGGAGGCCACACCGGCGAAGAGAATGAAATCTGCTACGGACAAGCTGCCCGTCACCATGCGGGAAATGAGATAACCATAGACCAGACCGTCCCGGAGAAGGATCAGCAGCTGCTTGCCCAGCTGGAGGGTGAATAGCTTGCGGCAGTAGGCGCTGGAGCGGGACAGATGCAGACCGATCAAGCTGTCCAAGGTACCCAAAAGCCAGGCCTTCATGTTGTACAGGTGAATATCCTTGGCGTACTTGCTATCCATGATGCGATTGGCCACGCGTATGATATTCTCGTTCGATTTGGCTTCCACTTCGAAATGTGCGTTTTGCAGCCGGTTTTTCCTGCCGTTCAGCAGGGCAATCCCAAAAGTGGTTGCCAGGATGACCAAGAGAATCCACGGGTTGAGCTGTGCGGAAATGAGGAAGTACACCACAAACCCGGCTATTTGACACAGGCTGTTTCCAGCGGCCAGAACCAGAGCTTCGATGCCGATTTCATCTCCGGCATAGATGGATTGCTGCGCCATCATCATACTGGCTTGCCCGGCGGGGCTTTCTGCCTGCTGATAGCTCCTGGTGACACAGCGCGCCAGGAATTTGTGGCCCATATCCAAGCGGAAGAAAAACGGAATGCTTGTGAGCCGGTCCTGGCAAAAGGATTTTCCCAGATTTAAGAAGGTCAGTGCCGAGGCAAGGGCCAGGATGGTCCAGGCGATGGTTTGCCACGGGCTGCCGGTTTGGTACATCCGTACCACCACGCTGGGTAACCCCACTGCCAGGAGAGGAGCGGCCACCTCGCAGACAATAGACAGCGGTAGGAGGAAGAAATAGGCGGGTCCCTCCTGCTGCCGGAGCTTGCCCCAGGCATAGATCACATTGCGCCACGCCGGAATCTTCGGCGGCTTGGGGGCTTTGGAAAGATCCATAGAAATCAACTCCTTGTTTGGTATAGCCATATCCTAGCAAAAAACGCCCCGGCTGGGGCGTTCTTTGCACCAAATGTCTGTGGGGATGCACGAAATGCAAATATAGCTGGCGTCAGCACCTTGCCGTCCACCGGGGGCGTGTGCGTATCACGAGAGCGAACCCTGTGAATGGACCAGGGCAGCGCAAAGACGCCCAAGGGGCGGTGTAGCGTCCATGGGGACGTAGGGTGCGGCATCCTTGACGCACCGGCGGCGCCAGGTTTTGTGATCGTAGCATTTTGGCGAATCCGGGCTTTCCTTACAGAGCTGTTTTTGGGATCTTCCGGCCCTAGGGGTGCGCACATGGTGATTGGGGGGAGGTCAGGGGCAAAAGCACCTCGGCGGCAAAGATGCCAGGCTGGTTTTGCAGGTTCAGAAAGCCCTGATATTGGTCCACCAGGACCTTCACCCGCTTCATGCCCAGGCCGTGATTGCCCCGCTTTTTGGAGATGTAGTTCCGCTCGTCAAAGTCCAGCTCCTCTTTGGCGGAGTTTTGCACGGAGAGATAGAGCTGATGCTTGACCACGGCGCAATAGACCCGGAGAAACCGCCCCTCAGGCGGAATTTTTTCGCAGGCCTCCACGGCGTTGTCCAGGAGGTTGCCCAAAATCACACACAGGTCCACATCACTCACAGAGAGCTGCTCCGGCAGTTCCGCTGCGCAGTCTAAGGCGATGTCCTTCTGCCGGGCCAGGGAGAGCTTGCTGTTGAGGACGGCGTCCACCATGAGATTGCCGGATTTGACGTAAGTGTCCACCTGGCTCAGATCCTGCTCCAAAGCGTCCAGATATCCGGCCAGGGCGTCCAGCTGGCCCATGGCCATGTGAGCCTTCAGGACCTGGATGTGATTGTGATAGTCGTGCCGCCAGCCGCGCATGTTCAGGTAGATGGTTTTGATCTCCTCGTACTGGTGGGTGAGGACGGAGGACTGAAAGTCCCGGGTGCTGCGCTCGTAGCCGGTCTGGTAATGGCGCAGGGTGTACTCCAGGACGGAAAACAGTCCGAAGCCCAGGCCCAAACACAGAGCCGGCAGGGGACGGAAGTGGGGCAGCACCCCGAGGACCAGATACAGCGCCCCCCAGGCGGCCCCGGCAAAGGGGGACAGCTGCCCCCGCTTCCAGGCGAGCTGGCATTGCAGCGTCAGGCACAGGGCCAGGGTCAGGCTGACGGTCCAGGGAAAGGGCAGTGTTGACAGCCGGAGGGGGAAAAGGCCATGGGGACGGAGCCCAGTGGCAGCCTGTCCCAGAGCCGTAAGGATGGTCAGCACCAGGCCGGGAAGGATGGTTTGCTTCCACTGCAGGGGAAACAGCTCCTGGTCATAGAAAAAGGTATAGGCCAGAAGCAGCAGCGTCACAAGGACCCAGCCCAAGGCAGGTATCCCCAGAAAAGCGGAGGCGGTCAGGAGCAGCAGGCCCAAAAGCGCTGTAACCAGGTCCTTGACAGGGCCCCTGGCCAGGTTTCCCATGGTCCAGAGGTCGTAGCTGTACAACCCAAAGCATAAAAATGAACAGAGCAGGGATTCCATCGGATGCAGTCCCTCCTATATGTGTGGAAATGGATTGCTGGCCTGCCTACCCCGGAACCGGTCCAGGCAAGCCCGGTTGACGGCCTCCCATTTCCCACGGGGGATGGGGAGGCGAATCCCGGAATCCATCTCCACAGCAGTTTTGGTAATGGCAGCCACATGATCCAGGCAGATGAGATAAGACCGGTGGAGGCGGAAGAAGCCGCCGCCCACCAGGGCGTCTTCCCATGCCTGGATGCCTTTTCGGCTCTCCAGGTCCCCACGGGTGGTGTGGAGTACGGTGGTGTGGCCGAAGCTCTCCAGGTAGGAAATCTCCGCCAGGGGCACCCGGCGGCAGACGTCTCCGGCCTCTACCAGAACCTCCGGCTCCTGCCGGGCCAGGCGGGACTGTGCCAGGGCCAGGCAGCGGAAGAGCTCCTCCTCCTTCACCGGCTTCATGAGATAGGACACAGCCTCCACGCCGTATCCGGCAAAGACAAAGTCCGGGGTTCCGGTGATGAAGAGAATCTGTAGACGCTCCCGCCGCTGCCGCAGCTTCCGGGCCAGCTCCATGCCGTTCATCTGTCCCATGAGGATGTCCAGCAGGAGAATGTCCGCAGAAGGCTCATCCTC
This sequence comes from uncultured Eubacteriales bacterium, assembly GCA_900545515.1. GTDB lineage: Bacteria > Bacillota > Clostridia > Oscillospirales > Oscillospiraceae > Faecousia. The sequence continues at coordinate 49,172 of UQZA01000011.1, forward strand.
CCAGGCGAACAGAAGGGCTTCGGCAGAGGGGTAGCAGGTGATTTGGCAGGCTTCCCCCTGCCCGGCGCACCAACCGCTCACCAGCTGGGAGAGGAGCCGGGCCTGGGCGGGTTCGTCATCACAGATGGCAAAGTGAATCATGGGAACCTCCTGGTTGTGAAATAAGAGAAAGGACCGCCCCATGGCGGAGCAGCCCATGCCACTCCGCCATGCAACCGGTCCAAGCTTTTTACAGATCGCAGTTGTTGACGGTTCTGGGGAAGGGGATCACATCCCGGATGTTGCCCATGCCGGTGAGGTACATGACGCACCGCTCAAAGCCCAAGCCGAAGCCGGCGTGACGGGCGGAACCGTACTTCCGCAGGTCCAGATAGAAGCCGTAATCCTCCTCCCGGAGGCCCAGCTCCCGGATGCGGTGCAGGAGGACGTCGTAGTTGTCCTCACGCTGGCTGCCGCCGATGATTTCGCCTATGCCAGGCACCAGGCAGTCCATGGCGGCAACAGTTTTGCCGTCGGGGTTCAGCTTCATATAGAAAGCCTTGATCTCCTTGGGGTAGTCAGTGACGAAAACGGGGCGTTTGAAGACCTCCTCCGTGAGGTAGCGCTCGTGCTCCGTCTGCAGGTCGCTGCCCCAGTGGACGGGGTACTCGAACTTGTCGTTGTGCTTCTCCAGGATTTCCACAGCCTCCGTGTAGGTCACGTGGCCAAAATCGGAGGTGAGCACATGATTCAGCCGGTCCAGCAGGCCCTTGTCCACAAACTGGTTGAAGAAGGCCATTTCCTCCGGCGCATGCTCCAGCACATAGGAGATGATATATTTGATCATATCCTCAGCCAGCTGCATGTCATCCTTCAGGTCGGCAAAGGCGATTTCCGGCTCAATCATCCAGAACTCGGCAGCGTGGCGGGTGGTGTTGGAGTTTTCCGCCCGGAAGGTGGGGCCGAAGGTATAGATGTTCTTAAAAGCCATGGCGTAGGTCTCGCCGTTCAGCTGGCCGGAGACGGTGAGGTTGGTGGGCTTGTTGAAGAAGTCCTGGGTGAAATCCACCTTGCCCTCCTCCGTCAGGGGGAGGTTCTGCAGGTCCAGGGTGGTGACCTGGAACATTTCTCCCGCCCCCTCGCAGTCGGAGCCGGTAATGAGGGGAGTGTGCACGTATACAAAATCCCGCTCCTGGAAGAACCGGTGGATGGCATAGGCGATGAGGCTCCGCACCCGGAACACGGCCTGGAAGGTATTGGTCCGGGGACGCAGATGGGTCATGGTACGCAGGTATTCCAGGCTGTGCCGCTTCTTCTGCAGGGGATAGTCCGGGGCAGAGGCGCCTTCCACCACCACGGATTCTGCCTGGAGCTCAAAGGGCTGCTTGGCCTCCGGGGTTTCCACCAGAGTGCCGGTGACCACCAGGGCGGCTCCCACGTTGGTTTTGGAAATTTCCTGGAAATTATCCAGATTATCGTGATACACCACCTGCAACGGGGTGAAAAATGTGCCGTCATGGAGGACAATGAAGCCGAAGGCCTTGCTGGCCCGGACGGAGCGCACCCAGCCGCCTACGCAGATGGTCTTTCCTGCATAGCGCGCTGTGTTTTGAAACAGATCCCGGATGCTGACAGATTCCATATGCATACTACCTCTCTTTGCTTGAACTTGTGCAGCTAATACAAAAAAGTATACGCCAAATTGTGGCAATTTACAAGTGGGTTTTAGAATTTTTCCATATTGGGGAAGAAAAAGGAAAGGCTGACTCAATCAGCATTTGAGACAGCCGCCCTTTCTGCACATCGTGATCACACAGGCCTCACCGCAATCTGATACCGCACGGTTCCCGCCATAGTCTGCTCCACCTCGATCGAGTAAAAAACATCCAGATTTCCGCCCAGGGGGCCCAGATTCACGTGGATTTTCCGGGCGCAGACGCAGACCATGAGAGCGCCTATGTCCAGCTGGTACAGGGACTCGTGGCGGACACCCTCCTGAAACACCATCTGGGACTGCACGGCTCCGGTGCGGGAGAGCACCACATAGCCGGGGCGAATGTCGAAGGTGGTGGTCGCACCCTCCAGGCCGGTGAGGTCACTTTCCAGGTAGCAAATGCGCCAGCCCTCCGGGGTTTCCTCCAGCTCTCCCTCAGTCATGAGCTCCACCATGTCCGGCTCTTGGCCGCGGTAGTGCTGTTCACCGCGGATGGTAAGCATAACCGGTATTTTTTTCATGACGCTTGTGCCTCGCAGGCCAGAGCAATCAGCTGATCAATGAGCTCCGGATAGGGGATGCCGCTGGCGGCAAACAGCTTGGGATACATGGAGATGGAGGTAAATCCTGGCAAGGTATTGATTTCGTTGAAAATCACGTCTTCCCCCTCATACGTCACAAAGAAGTCTACCCGGGAGAGTCCCTGGCAGCCAATGGCCTGGTAAATCCGGACGGCTGCATCCCGGACGGCTTCCTCTGTCTCCTCCGAGATCCGGGCTGGGATATAGGCCCGGGAGGTATCGGTGACATACTTGGCCTCGTAATCATAGAATTCCGCACCGGAATCAATCTCGCCGCAGATGGAGGCTACAGGGCTGTCATTTCCCATGACGGCCACCTCAATTTCCCGACCGTGAATGAACTCCTCCACCAGAATTTTCCGGTCGTATTGGGCTGCCGTCTCCAGGGCGGCAATCAGCTCCTCCCGGTTTTTCACTTTGGATACGCCGACGGAGGACCCGGTGCCGGCGGGCTTGACAAACATGGGATATTGAAATTGCTCCTCCAGAGCGTTCAGAACCCGCTCCTTCTGATGCTCCCCGCTCCAGACCAGGCGCCAGGCAGCCTGGCGGATGCCGGCCTGATCGGCCACCAGCTTGGTAAGAGTCTTATCCATGGCCACAGCAGAGGCAGCCACGTGGCTGCCCACGTAGGGGATACCAGCCAGCTGCAGTAGGCCCTGCATGGCTCCGTCCTCACCATTGGCGCCGTGAAGGACCGGGAACACCACGTCAATCCGCTCCCGGACCACGCAATCTCCCTCGAAGGTGAGAAGCCCCTGACCCCGCACCGGGGAAATGGCCGCCCGGCGGTTACCGGGCTCCTGCTCCCACTGGCCGGAGGGAAGAAGGCTGTAGTCCCGGCTGGTGAAGTGAATCCAATCGCCCCCCTTGGTGATACCCACGGGGAACACATTGTATTTAGAGTGATCGATGTTGTTCAGCACAGATTCCGCCGAGCGCAAAGACACCTCATGCTCCGGAGAGATGCCGCCAAACAGAACGCAAACGCTTAACTTTCGCACTGCAAACGCCTCATTTCTTTTCTGCGCAAATTTTTACCTGTATACTATACGCTACGAAGCAGCAGAAAACAAGAGCAAATTTTTCACCGGTCCATTTTTCCTATGGAATTCTGCCGCCGCCATGGTATAATGGCCCCAGATCAGCGCCGGAGGAGCCAGGGCCTATGTACTGGCGCAGACAGGAAGGCCGCAGGTTTTCGCACCGCTGCTTGAGATGCAATGGGCGCTCCCGCGCCAGTGCAACGTGGCAGCTCTCCTGGCCTGCCCTCGGGGCCAAAAATGGCAGTACCAAAACCGTCTCATTTGTGTTATCATATGTGCAGTGCATACGCTCTGCCGCCAGGCAAGAAACCGGATGAAGGAGGCCGCAATATGCAGATTGAATTGAGCAACAAGGAGTTCCGCCGCCTGTTGGACCTGGTATATATGGGAAACTGGGTCCTGAACTCCACCCGTGGGGAAGACCGCTTTCAGGACTATGACGATTTGGAGAGCAAGCTCTTTGGTCTGTGCCGGCGCAACGGTATGGGCGTCCTGGTGGAGGATTGGGAGGGGGTTCCCGTCCCGTCTCAGGCCTATGCCGAGGGCGGGATTCATGAGGCCATTTCTTATTACGAAGATAACATGTTCTATGAGATTCTGGCGGAGGAGCTGAGCCGCCGGGATATGGATTACGCAGATATTACAGACGAAAACTATGACGAGATTGTTCAGCGCATGGATACCTATATGGACGAATTTGAGGTCTCCGGCGTGGACCATTTGGTTCTGGAGGAGGAGTAACCCACCCGGCAGACGGTCCCCAATGTGATTCTGCTGAATCGGAGGGCACAAGACGGGGTGGGGCCAGAAAAAAGATACAATAAAATGGAGCGTGATTTGGAATGCCCTATTTCGGCTGTCATCTGTCCCCCTCCGGGGGCTATGCCGCTATGGTTCGCACGGCCGCTTCCCTGGGAGGGGATACCTTCCAGTTTTTTACCCGGAACCCACGGGGCAGCCGGGCCAAGGCGCCGGATTTGGCGGATGCCGCCCGGGCCGGAGCCCTCATGAAGGAGGGGGCCTTTGGCCCCGTGGTTGCCCACGGCGCATATACCATGAACCTGTGTACCCAAGACCCGGACGCCCGCGCGTTTGCCGCCCAGGTTTTGACGGAGGATCTGGGCCGGACTGCCCTGCTCCCCGGGTGCTTGTACAACTTCCACCCCGGCAGCCACGTGGGGCAGGGGCTGGAGGAGGGGATTCGTCAGATTGCCGCGGCCCTGGAAGGGGCTTTGGCTTCCGCGCCCGAAGCCTGCGTTTTATTGGAGACCATGGCGGGCAAGGGAACTGAAATCGGCGGCCGGTTCCAGGAGCTTCGGATGATCCTGGATGCGGTACGGAGTCCCCAGCTGCACGTTTGCCTGGATACCTGCCATGTTTGGGACGCGGGGTATGACATTGCCGGTTCTCTGGAGGGGGTTTTGGAGGAGTTCGACCGGGTCATCGGCCTGTCCCATCTCCGGGCGATTCATATGAACGATTCCAAGAATCCTTTGGGCGCGCGTAAGGACCGCCACGCCTGCCTGGGAGAGGGCCGCATCGGCCTGGAAGCCTTGAAACGAGTGGCGACCCACCCGGCGTTGCACCACCTGCCCATGATTCTGGAGACCCCCAATGAGTTGCCGGGCTACGCCAGAGAAATCCAGCTCCTCCGGCAGGCATGACGTTTCCAGTTCAATCCATCACGGCGAGGCGAGGGTCAGAAAGTAGACCTTCGCCTCGCCGCGTATTTCTGGATCTTCTCCACACGTTTTAGATGGATCCAATTGTGGGGGAATCCGCCTTGGTTGGCGCCAGGCGGCCATCTTCCAGCTGGAATATGGTATCGGCCTGGATGGCGGTTTCCATGTCATGGGTAATGAGAATGATACCCCGGCCCTTTCTGTGCTCCTGCCGCAAAAGGTTAAAAATCAACTGGCGGTTTTTACGGTCCAGGTTGCCGGTGGGTTCGTCGGCAAGGATCAGACATGGGTCCAGAATGAGGGCCCGGGCAATTTTTTCTCTCAATCCGGAAAAAGCGCCGCAGGCATCGCAGTAGTGCTGTGGGAATGTGCGGAAACCGCACTGCGGTTTTCCACATTTCCACAGTCCCTGCTCCGGTGTCAAATATTATTATAAATCCTACATCCTATGCAAATTTTATTTTTATATGAGCTTGCCATACGCCATATCGTTTTTCGAGTTTCCCTTCGGCATTTCGATTGCGGTTCCAGGAATTTTCCCAACCTGGCGCTGCGCGGGCGCGCCCTGCCTTTTCCGGAAGCAGCTTTCGGCATTCATGGAATCTTAATTTGACAAATTTGCGGAAAAATAGTATTCTGTACCTGAGTCTCACCAAAAGGAGTTGTTTTTGATGCAGCAGAAACTCACCCGTTCTCAGAATGACCGGAAGCTGCTTGGTGTTTGCGGCGGTCTGGCTGCCTTTTTTGGAATTGACGCCACATGGATCCGGTTGGTTTGGGCCTTTGGCACCCTGTGCAGCGTTGGTCTGGGCCTGGTGGCTTACTTTGTGGCGGCGATTATCATACCGGAGGAGATCGCCCCCTGAAAGATTCCTATGGGAAAGGAAGTGATTTCTCGTGGAGAGCTTTTTTGAAGCCATAAAAAGCTTGGGTGGCCTTCCCATGGGTAGCGCCCAATTTTCGAACCTGTACGGCGCTGCCGTGCGGATTCTTCTGCCTGTACTGGCAGCCCTCCTGCTTCTGCGCTGCGCCAAGAGCCTGCTTACCTTCCGGAAGGAGCCGGAGATCTGGGCCTGGCTGTGTCTGCCCGATGGCAATCAGCTGCCCATTACCCACTGGGAGAATGTCATTGGCCGGAACAAGCGCAGCGATATTGTCATTGACCTGCCCACCATTTCCAGGAGCCACGCGGTCCTCACCCGGTACGATGACGGCAGCTGGACCATCAGCGACATCGGCTCCAAGGGCGGCATCCAGGTCAACGGCCAGGATACGGCCCTGTGCGCCCTGGAGCCCGGGGATGTGATTTCTCTCAACGGTCTGGAGATGACCCTGGAGCCCATCACCGAGAATCAGGAGGCCTACCAGACCACCCTGAGGACCAAGGCCGGAAAGGATTTTCACCCCAGCGTGACCCTGGTTCTTCTGAGCCTGTTTCAGGTGTTCATGACCCTCCAGCTGCTGTTTACGGCGGAGCTGGAGGATATGGGGAGCATCGCCCTTGGATTTGGGTCCATTTTCGCCATTCAGTGGCTGCTGTTTGCCTTTTACTGCGCCATCCGGCGGAGAGGCTACGAGGTGGAGACCATTGCTTTTTTCCTCAGCACCTTGGGCATGGCCCTCATTGCCACGGCGGACCCGGGTGAGGCGGGGAAGCAAATTGCCGCCATGGTGCTGGGTCTGGGGCTGTTTCTGTTTCTGGGATGGTCCCTGCGGGATCTGGAGCGGGCCAAGAAGGTGCGGTATCTGGCGGCGGGCTTCGGCCTTCTGCTGCTGGCGGTGAACCTGGTGTTCGGCGTGGAGAAGTTCGGCGCGAAGAACTGGATCAGCATCGGACCCATGTCCTTCCAGCCCTCCGAGCTGGTGAAAATTTGCTTTGTTCTGGCCGGCGCCTCCACCATGGACCGGATTGTCACCAGGCGAAACCTGGCCCTGTTCATTGCTTACTCCGGTATCATTTGTGGCTGCCTGGTTCTCATGAACGATTTTGGCACGGCCCTCATTTTCTTTGCCGCATTCCTGGTGATTGCCTATCTTCGCTCCGGCAACTTTGCCACCATTGCCCTGGTCTGCGCAGCCACAGGCTTTGGCGGAATCATGGCGCTGCGCTTCCTGAAGCCCCATGTGCTGAGCCGGTTTGCCTCCTGGCGCCATGTGTGGGAGGTCCCCCTGGAGGGGGGCTATCAGCAGACCCGGGCCATGATGTGCATTGCCTCTGGAGGCCTGCTGGGCCTGGGGGGAGGCAACGGCTGGCTGAAGTACGTGGCTGCCAGTGACACGGACCTGGTATTTGCCACGGTTTCCGAGGAGTGGGGCCTGCTCATTGGGGTGATGATGGTCCTGGCTGTGGTGTGCCTGGGGGCATTTGTGGTCCGCGCCGCCCCAGTGGGCCGCAGCAGCTTTTACACCATTGGCGCTTGTGCAGCCATCAGCATTCTCATGGTCCAGACCATCCTCAATGTGCTGGGTACTGTGGATCTGCTGCCTCTCACTGGCGTCACCTTCCCCTTTGTTTCCAACGGCGGCTCCAGCATGATCTCCGCCTGGGGGATGCTGGCCTTCATCAAGGCGGCGGATACCAGGCAGAACGCCAGCTTTGCCATTCGCTTGCCATCGCGTAAAAAGGAGGCGGTGCAGTATGAATAGAATTGCGGGCCGCTCGAGATTTGTTCTGATCCTGGCTGCCGTTTTGGTGCTGGGCCTTGTGATTTTCTCAGGAGAATATCTGTTTCAGGCCAAGGAGTGGGTGGTGTTTCCCGGCAGCCCTCATGTGTACCGGGGAAGCAACCTGAATTGCGGCGTGGTTACAGACCGGACCGGCGCCGTCCTCCTGGACGCCACCGATGGCCGGACTTACAGCGATGATCGGACTGTGCGCCTGGCTACTCTCCACCTGCTGGGAGATCGGGAGGGCTATATCAGCGCCCCTGCCGTATCGGAATACAGCAGCCAGATGGTGGGATTTGATCTGATCAATGGCGTGTACTCCACCTCTGGCACCGGAGGCACAGCGGTGCTCACCATCAGCGCCAAGGCCCAGAAGGCCGCCCTGGAGGCACTGGACGGCCGCAAGGGAGTGGTGGGGGTATACAATTACAAGACCGGCGAGATTCTCTGCGCCGTTTCCTCTCCCACCTATGACCCGGACGACGTGCCGGACCTGGAGAATGACAGCACCGGAGACTATGAGGGCGTCTATGTAAACCGGTTTACCCAGGCGTCCTATGTCCCCGGCTCCATCTTCAAGGTTGTGACCACGGCGGCGGCTTTGGCGGAGATTGACGACATAGAGTCTCAGACCTTCCTCTGTGAGGGCTCCTATTGGGTGGGAGGCGACGAGGTGGTCTGCGAAGGGACCCATGGAGAGGTCACCATGCGCCAGGCCCTGATGCACTCCTGCAACAGCGCCTTTGCCCAGATTGCCTTGGAGCTGGGGCCGGAAACCCTGATGAAATATGCACAGCAGTTCCAGATTACAGAGCCTTTGACCTTTGATGGCATCACCACTGCCTCCGGGCACTTTGATCTCTCCGATGCGGCAGATGTCAATGTGGCCTGGGGCGGGATTGGCCAGTACACCGATACGGTGAATCCCTGCCGCTATATGACCTTCATGGGCCAGATTGCCGGCGGTGGCACAGCAGCCGAGCCCTATCTCGTATCCTCCGCTTCCTCTGGCATATTCAGCCGGTATACGGCCAGGACCCAGCAGACAGACCGCGTCATGCCCACGGCTGTGGCAGCTACGCTACAGGAAATGATGCACTACAACGTGACCAATAACTATGGGGAGGATAGTTTCCCGGATGTGTATGTCTGCGCCAAGACCGGCACGGCAGAGGTGGGAGGCGGCCTGGAGCCCAACGCCACCTTTGCCGGGTTCACCATGGACGAGGACTACCCTCTGGCCTTTGTGGTCATGGTGGAGAATGGGGGCTATGGTAGAAGCGTCTGCATTCCCATCCTCTCCCAGGTGCTTTCGGCCTGTATGGAAGATATGAACCCCGGTTAAAATCAGACACAAGATTGCCGCCCCCTGCATATGGTGAATGCAGGGGGCGTTTTTTATGTGGAGACAGCATCAGATTTGCGCCGTTGCGCTGCTGGCTCTTGGGCTTGGCCTGATCATTGGCTGCGCCTGCGGGGTCACCGTGGTTTCCATCCTGCTGGGGCTTTGTTGCCTCTGCGGCGGCTGCTTTTTGTTGAAGAAAAAATAAGGCATAACCTTGTCCACGCCTGCGTATATATCACCAGAACGTGTAAGGAGTGAACAATATGGAACTGGCCTTTGAAAAAAACGCCGTGGACCATCTCCAGAAGCTGGTCTGCCAGGTGGTGAGTCAAGAGGAGACCGCAGAAACGGTTGTGCCGGACAGCCTGCCGGATGTAGGCCGGATTGTGGGCTGTTGGGGTGTTCCGGTGGTCCGTAGCAAGGAGTGGCGGCAAAACGGCATGGGCGTCTCAGGCGGCGTCAGCGCCTGGGTCCTGTATGTACCGGAGGAGGGGGGAGCGCCACGGCAGGTGGCGGTGTATCTCCCCTTCACCGCAAAGTGGGAATTCCCGCCGACGGAGCAAGAGGGGCAGATGCAGGTTTCCTGCCGCATCAAGAGCATCGATGCGCGCATGGTAAATTCTCGCAAGATTCTGGTCCGCGCCTCTCTGACCTGCAAGGGGGAGGCGTACGGTCCCGGCCAGGCGGTGTTTTACACCCTGCCGTCTCCGCCCAAGGAACTGGAGGTTCTGCGGCAGCGCCTGCCCCTGCAGCTGCCCACGGAGCTGACCGAGAAGAGCTTCCTGCTGGATGAGGAGCTGGAGCTCCCCGGCGGCGCGCCTGCCGTCAGCCAGCTGGTTTCCTACCAGGTTCGGCCCACGGTGACCGACGCCAAGGTGCTGGGGGAGAAGGCTGTATTCAAGGGAAGCTGCAGTTTGCACGTTTTGTACATGACCCCCGAGGACCGTCTGGCGGTTTGGGATTTTGATCTGCCCTTTTCCCAGTACACAGAGCTGGCCCGGGTTTACGACCAGGAGGAGGAGCTTCAAATTGAGCCGGTTTTGACCGGTGTGGAGGTCTCCGCCGATGAGGAAGGCAGGCGACTGCGGCTCAAGTGCAGTGTGGCCGCCCAGTGCTTGGTGCTGGCCCGGCAGACCGTGGATCTGGTGCAGGATCTCTATAGTTTGCGTCACACGGTCACACCGCAGCTGCAGAAGCTTCCCATGAAGAGCCGGCTGGACCGGCAGCAGCTCCGGGAGCAGGCGGAGAGCAGCTTCCCCTTAGAGGGCGGCGCCCTCATAGACAGCGCCGTCTTCCCGGATCTGCCGAAAATCCGCCGGGAAGGGGAGGAGATGGAGATTGAATCCCCCGTCTGGTGCAGCGTGCTGTATTATGACGAAGCCGGCGAGCTCCAGGGCCGGTCCGCCCACACCTCTGCGGTGTCCCGGATTCGCCTGGCCGAGGGCTGTACCTGCGAGGCCTCCAGCCAGATTTCCGGTCCTCTTCAGTGGTCCTCCGGCGGCGGGTCTGCTACGGTGCGGGCGTCTCTGGAGGTGACGGTGGACAGCTTTGGCAGCGGAGACCTGGAGGTGATCGCCGGCGCGGAGCTGTCGGAGCAGGGAAAACCGGACCCAAACCGGCCCTCTCTCATCATCCGCGCCCCACTGGCCGGGCAGAGCCTGTGGGACCTGGCCAAGTCCTGCGGTTCCACGGTGGAAGCCATCCGCGGCGCAAACCACCTACCCCAGGAGGGCCCGGCTCCGGAAAGCCTCCTGTTGATTCCGGTTTTTTAACTGCCTGGTATTTGGTTAAAAACATCATAAGATTGAGCATGATTAAGAATGCGCGCCGTAACGACTGCGTATAGGCTGGATGGCTTGGCCAATCAATCATTTTGCAGGCTGATAGGCGTTCAAATAATAGGGGGCTATCTCAGGGGGAAATTCTGAGACAGCCCCTGCTTTTCTTACACATAAAAACGATATTTTTTGCAGAGCAGGAAACTAGAAACGGTGATAAAAACTAAGAAAAAATTCTTGACATTTTTAGGAAATTGCCGTAAAATGAAAATGCGGGATGAACACACCGCCAAAATAAATTTTAGGAGGAACGTGGACATGAAAATTCGGAATTTATTGGCAGCACTATTGGTCATATCCTTATGCATCTGCTTGCCGGTTCAGGTCAGCGCCATGGGTGCCCCTGTGGAGCTGACGGCGGAAAATGTTTCGCACTATGCGTACATGGACCTGGACGTTGCTCCTGCTGAGCTCCGTGGAACCATTTTGGAGGCCCGGGAACAGATTATTTTTGCACATTCCTGGGTTGCTGAGGGAGAGGGATGGATTGAGCAACCCGACGGAACCATTGAAGTTTTGCCCCAATTCTACGATTTGTTCCCGGAGGATTGGGATGTTCCCTGTGATCCTCGTGTGGCAGACCGTGCTGTACTTGGTGGGGATGCCGACATTGCCTCGACCTCCACGTTGTTTTATGGCTCGGTATTTTTCCACAAACCCAGTAACACCGCCCTGACGGATCCATTCAGAACATGGACGGACATTCGCGGAACGATGAAAACGACAGTAGTCAGCTTGAATCAGCCGGATAGCTGTAATGTGGGATACACCAATATGCGGACCGGAAAATCTCTGGCATATTCTTCCAGAATGAAGCCAGGTGCTACATGCAACTACACAATTTCCAGTCCTACGATTGTTGGGGCGCGGGCAAGCACATATTCAAATGAAGGATATGGCTACTTGCGCATTGAGCTGTCCACTTAAAAATGCCCCAGGGCGCTTTTTGGGTCTGTTGCAAAAGGAAATGTCAGGACTCCCTCCGGCAGGATATGGCGTGAGTCTGCGCCATATCCTGCTGAGGCGAGTTCTGACTCGCCGCTTTACGGCATAGTTTGAGGGAGGCCAAAATGAAAAATCGTCATTTTTGCGTAATTTGCATGCTTTTGCCTGTTATTTTTCTCTGTACAATTTTAGCCGGATGTGGGAAAGAACCGCAAGCGGATCCGGCGGATGTGCCCTTTCTCTCGCAGGTTTGTACGCAGGATTTGGAAGCGCTGCCCCATACGATGGAAGTCCGTTGGCAGAGCGGCGATTTAGAGCTGTTAGATGCAACAGAAGGTGAAGGTGGGTATCTCCTGCTGGTACAGGATGCCAATGATACATACCAGATCACATTGGATGATAACTTCAACGAGGTAAACCGGCAGAAAACCAGCGTTTCCCATGCCAAAAGATTCCTGCATACCAAGCAGGGGGTGTTTGCCTATGCTCCAAATGAGTCTGGGACCTATGATGTGTGGAAAGACTTGTCATGTTATTTGCCCGTTGGCGGAGACGACACCAGCGACTTTCAGATGGTGGTTGCGGATCAGCAGCTTTACATTTGTGCAAATGGGCGGCTGTTTTATCAGACGGAAGAAATCTCTCTAGACACCTTGCGTGCAGTCCCTTATATCACAGATCAACCTGATTTACTTTATGCCGTTGCAGTTGTTCCGTGGAAGGGTCGAGTCTATGCGGTGCTGCGCGAGGAAGAGGCTGGCTCCATGCTGTATGTTCCTTTGGAGGACGGGGCTGTTCTCCTGGAGGATGCAGCGCTTTCCTTTACCCAAGGCGTACGGTTTGCTGCAGCGGGTGAACGCATTTATTATGTTGGAGAGGACGGCGTGATATATTTTCTGCGTTGCGACCTTCCGGAGCTTGGTGTTGCGGAACAGGCTTTCTTTGATTTGACTCAGGATGGACTGCAGGCAGGGGATATTCGCGCAGTCCTGGCGCGGGAGAATGGGAAACTGATGCTTCTCCTACGAGATAAATTGGTGGAAGTTGTTCCTGTAGTGTCTTAAGAATGACCTTATTGGCAGGAAATCAGTGCGATATCTGATTTCCTGCCGTTTTTTCATAATTAAATTCACATGTGATTTTTATGATTTATTTGCACAAAATTAAGCTTGGACTCCACGGTGCGGACCGTTTTTTCCAATTTCAATTTCTTGTCCCTTGTTTTTTTCTGGGGAGCGTGGTAGAATAATTAGCGTTTCTTGGAAGAAAATACAGGTGAGGAGGCGGTGGAATGCGGACTGTGCGGGAGCTGGTTTGGTTGACGCAATTGGGACTTTCCATCGTCTGTCCCTTGCTTCTCTGCCTGCTGGGCGCCGTTTGGCTTCGGGACCGGTTTGGCTTCGGAAACTGGGTTATTTTTTTGGGCATCGCCCTGGGATTGAGCGGCGCGTTTTCCGCTGGCGCTGCCTTTGTCAGGGATGTGAGCTTTTTGAACCGACCGGGGCGGGAAAAGGGAAATAACCGGAAGAAACCTCCCATATCCTTCAATGAGCATGATTAATTTGTTCGGAGGTGCGCTTGTATGTCCACTCGAAATCCGGTATATCGGGAAACCGCCGCCATTGCCATAGGAGAGGTCCTCTGCGTGGGCCTGATGCTTGGCATTTACGCCCTGGCAGGGCGCCTGGACAGGTCCGTCGTTCTGGGGGGCATGCTGGGGGGGCTTCTCTCCATTTGCAATTTCTTCTTCATGGCGGTGGGGGCCAGCCTGGCGGCAGACCGGGCCGAGCAGCAGAATGTGAAGGGCGGAACGGCCTTGGTGCGTATGTCCTTCCTGCTCCGGTACCTGGTTTTGTTCCTGATTTTGTTTGCGGCAGCCAAGAGCAAACGGTTTGATTTGCTGGCGTTGGTTCTGCCGTTGGTGTTTGTACGACCTATTTTGATGCTGGGCGAATTTTTCCGAAAGTCGGGTGAAAAAAGATCATGAGTATCAACGGCGCAAAAATCTACTTTGTCATACCCATCCTGGGCGGCATTCCCGTGACCCAGACCATGCTGTCCTCTCTGCTGGTGACGCTGCTTTTGTGCATCGCAGGGTACCGGCTGGGCAAACATCTGAAGAAACGGCCGGGACCGGCTCAGGTCCTCACAGAGAAGGCCGTCTCCACGCTGTACAACCTGGTCAGCGACACCATGGGCCCCCACAACGCCCACTGGACGCCTTACATTGGAACCCTGTTCCTCTCCTCTCTGTGTGGCTCCCTCATTGGCATGACCGGTTTTCTCCGATCCACCACAGCGGACCTCAGTACCACACTGACCTGGGCCCTGATGACCAGTGCCCTCATCTGGTACCACAGCATTAAGAACAACGGCTTTTTGGGCTGGTTAAAGGGCTTCACCGAGCCTATTTGGGTGATGACGCCTATGAACCTGGTATCGGAGATTGCCCAGCCCATCTCTATGGCCTTCCGTCATTTCGGCAATGTGGTGGGTGGCAGCGTGATTACCTCCATGCTGTATATGGCCCTGTCAGGCGCTTCCGCGGCGCTGCTGAACCTGATTGCCTCCAGCGGCCTTGCGGTGTGCATCGTGCTGATGGCAGCTGGCGTGGCCCTGACCCTCTGGGGGTTCCAGAGTAAGAGGCTGGCCAGGAAGCTTTTGGGGATTGCGTTCACGGTCCTTGCGGCTGCGGCCCTGCTGCAGCTGCTGGGGGTGGTGGGTGGCATTCCCATCCTGGGCTTGGGCCTGCCCGCCATTTTGTCCTTGTATTTTGACATTTTCTCTGGCTTCATTCAGGCCTTCGTCTTCTGTCTGCTGAGCATGGTCTATATCAGCTCCGCCTGTCCGCCTCCCGCGCAGGAGCGGGACGAGGCAGCCGCTTAACCGTCGTTCCTATTTATATATATACCACAATCTTAGGAGGATCTTTACTATGGAACAAGCAATTATCAAAGCCGCCTGCGCCATTGGCGCCGGACTGTGTATGGGAATTGGCGCCATTGGCCCGGCCATGGGCGAAGGCAACGCCGTGGGCAAAGCTCTGGAGGGCATGGCCCGGCAGCCTGAGGCCGCCAGCACCTTGCGTACCAACATGATCATCGGTTGCGCCATTACGGAAACTACGGGTATTTACTCTCTGCTCATCGCCTTTTTGATTCTCTTTGCCCTGTAAGCGCATCTTCCGGCAGATAAAACGAAAGGAGTGATGCCGCATGGAGGGATTTGAAAGCTTTGTTGGCGTGAACTTCTGGACAGCGCTTTTGACCCTGTGCAACATGATCATTACCTTCCTGGTGCTGAAGAAGTTCCTCTTCAAGCCAGTGAAAAAGATGATCGACGACCGACAGCAGGAAATCGATGGCCTCTATGCCGATGCCAGTCACGCCAAGACCCAGGCGGAGGCTCTGCAGGCCCAGTATGACGCCCGCCTCAAGGCAGCCAACGCAGAAGGGGACCGGATCATCCAAAATGCCACCCGCCAGGCCCAGGAGCGGGAGGAGGCCATTGTTCATGAGGCCCAGGAGAAGGCAGCCCGCACCATGGAGCGCGCCCACGCCCAAGTAGAGCGGGAGAAAAAGCAGGCTATGAATGACCTGAAGGACCAGGTCTCCGGCATGGCGATTGGGATCGCCTCTGCCGTTCTGGAGGAGGACGTGGACAAGCGGAAGCACGCCAAGCTCATTGACTCCTTCATTGAGAATCTGGGAGAGCCCCTATGATCCGCGCCAGTGACTATGGCCGTGCCCTGTTTGAGTTGGCCCGGCAGGAGCACAGGGAAGGGGAGATTGGGGAAGAAATGGCTGGGGTCCGGGCCATTTTGGAGCAGCAGCCGGCCTATGCCCGCTTGCTGGATTCCCCTGCGCTGCCCAGGGAGCAGCGGCTTTCCCTGGTGGAGGAGGCCTTTTCCAGTCTGAACCTCTATCATTTGAATTTTCTGAAAATCCTCTGCGAAAAGCACGCGGTGAAGCAATATGCCGCCTGCGCCCGGGTGTACGGGCAGCTGTATGACCAGGCCCACGGCATTCTGCGGGCCACCGCCATGACGGCTGTGGCCATGTCCAAGGGGCAGCAGGCTGCCCTGGCGAAGAAGCTGGAGGCCATGACCGGGAAAACGGTGAAGCTCACCAATGTGGTGGACGCCCGCGTTTTGGGCGGCGTGACCTTACGCTTTGCCGGGGTGCAGCTGGACGGGAGCCTGCAGGCCCGGCTGGAAGCGCTGCGCCAGAGCCTGGCCGCCGCGACTGTGTAAAGTAGGTGAACACATGAACCTGAAAACCGACGAAATTACCAAGGTCATTCAAGACCAGATCAAAAACTATGGCGCAAAAACCAAGCAGGATGAAATCGGCTACGTGATCCAGGTGGGAGACGGCATTGCCAAGGTCCACGGCCTGGACCGCTGCCGGGCCAACGAGCTGCTCCGCTTTGACGGCGGCGCTGTGGGCATGGCGCTGAACCTGGAGGAGGACTGCGTCAGTGTGGTTATGCTGGGCTCTGATGTGGGCGTGGAGGAAGGGAGCCTGGTGCGGCGCACCGGGGAGGTCCTTTCCGTCCCGGTGGGGGAGAAGCTGATTGGCCGGGTGGTGGATGCTCTGGGCAACCCCATCGATGGCAAAGGCCCCATCGACTGTTCCCAAACCCGGCCCATTGAACACCAAGCGCCGGGTATCATCCAGAGAAAATCCGTCTCGGTCCCCCTGCAGACGGGCATTAAGGCCATTGATTCCATGATTCCCATTGGCCGCGGACAGCGGGAGCTCATCATCGGCGACCGCCAGACCGGAAAAACCACCATTGCAACCGACACCATCCTGAACCAAAAGGGGAAGGATGTGATCTGTATCTATGTGGCCATTGGTCAGAAGCGCTCTACGGTGGCCCAGATTGTCCATGATTTTGAGCTGAGCGGGGCCATGGAGTACACCATTGTGGTCTCCGCCACGGCTTCGGAGCAGGCGCCCATGCAGTACATCGCCCCCTATTCCGGCTGCACCATGGGCGAGTATTTCATGGATCAAGGCAAGGACGTGCTCATTGTCTATGACGACCTGAGTAAGCACGCTGTGGCCTACCGGGCCATTTCCCTGCTGATCCGCCGCCCCCCCGGACGGGAGGCCTACCCTGGCGATGTGTTCTATCTCCACTCCCGTCTGTTGGAGCGGGCGGCCCGGATGGCGCCGGAGTATGGAGGAGGCAGCCTCACGGCTCTGCCGGTTATTGAGACCCAGGCCGGCGATGTGTCTGCCTATATCCCCACCAACGTGATTTCCATTACCGACGGACAGATCTTCCTGGAGACGGAGCTCTTTAACTCCGGCGTTATGCCCGCTGTGAACCCTGGCATCTCTGTGTCCCGGGTGGGCGGCTCGGCGCAGATCAAGGCCATGAAGCAGGTGGCCGGTTCTCTGAAGCTGCTGTATTCCCAGTACCGGGAGCTCCAGAGCTTTGCCCAGTTTGGCTCCGACCTGGACGCCGACACCAAATCCCGCCTGGCTCAGGGCCAGCGGATTGTGGAGGTTCTGAAGCAGAAAAACGGAGCACCTGTGGAGGTGGCCCACCAGGTGGCGATTCTTTACGCTGTGACCAAGGGCTATCTGGAGCAGGTGGAGGTGGAGCAGGTCTCCGCCTACGAGGAGAAGCTGCACCGGCAGCTGGACACCCGCCGTCCGGAGATTCTCCAGTCCATTCGGGACACCAAAATGCTGACCCCGGAGAACGAAGCGGCTCTGAAGCAATTTCTCACGGAATTCACCGCCGAGTTCCAATCTTCCCACAGTTAGGAGGCTGACCCATGGCGGGCGTTTCCACCAAAGACATCAAGCAACGCATCCGGAGCATGGAGAGCACCCGGCAAATCACCCGGGCCATGGAAATGGTGGCTGCCTCCAAGCTCCGCCACGCCCAGGACCGGATTCGGGACAGCCGTCCCTACTTCGAGATCCTCTATGGAACCATTGCCCACATCGCCTGCACCCGGCCGGATTTTTCCTCCCCCTATCTCACCCGGCGGGAGGGGAAGCGGGTCTGCTGCATTGTGATTGCCGGTGACCGGGGTTTGGCTGGCGGCTATAACAACAACATGTTCAAGCTGGTTCAGCAGGAGCTGGGGGAGAAGGAGCTATCGGTTTTGCCCATGGGTAAGCGGGCAGTGGAGCATTTCCGCGGCCGGGGCGTACCCCTTGTTACCCAGGCCTACAGCGAGGCGGCCGATGTCACCATTGGTGACTGCTTCTCCCTGTCCAAGCAGCTGGCCAAAGCCTATTTGGCCGGGGAGTTCGACGAAATTTCTGTGGCCTTTACCAATTTTGTCTCAGTTCTGTCCCAAACTCCGGCTATTTTGCCGCTGCTCCCTCTGTCCCTCACGGCCGCGTCCAGGCAGGAGCCGGAGGAGGCGGCAGCTCTGTATGAGCCGGACCCCCAGACGGTGTTTGACGCCATCATCCCGGAGTACTTGGGGGGCGTGGTTTACGGCGCGCTGTGTGAATCCGTGGCCAGCGAGCTGGCGGCCCGGCGGACGGCCATGGATGCCGCCACGAAAAACGCCGACGAGATGATTGGGAACCTGAACCTGCAATTCAACCGCGCCCGCCAGGGCGCCATTACCCAGGAGATCACCGAGATCGTGGCAGGCGCCGAAGCCTGACCGGTCCGGATGCAAGGAGTTGACCCCTATGGCCAAAAATATTGGTACTGTGATTCAAGTCATCGGCCCCGTGCTGGATATCCGCTTTCCCGAGGGGAGCCTGCCGGAGCTGCTGAATGCCATTGAAGTTCCCAATGGCGAGGCCACCATTGTGGCCGAGGTCGCCCAGCATCTGGGCGACAATGTGGTCCGGGCCGTCGCCATGAGCTCCACCGACGGCCTTCAGCGGGGGGTTCCCGCCACGGACACCGGCGCGCCCATTTCCGTCCCTGTGGGCGAGGGCTGCCTGGGCCGGATGTTTAACCTGCTGGGCCAACCCATCGACGAGCAGCCCGCCCCCAGAGCGGCAGATCACTGGCCCATTCACCGCCCCGCCCCCTCCTATGAGGACCAGGCCAGCACCACGGAGATCCTGGAAACCGGGATCAAGGTGGTGGATCTGATTTGTCCCTATGCCAAGGGCGGCAAAATCGGCCTCTTTGGCGGCGCAGGAGTGGGCAAAACGGTGCTCATCATGGAACTCATCAACAACATCGCCAAAGAGCACGGCGGTATTTCCGTCTTCACCGGTGTGGGCGAGCGCACCCGGGAGGGCAACGACCTGTACAACGAGATGAAGCAGTCCGGCGTCCTGGCCAAGACCGCCTTGGTCTATGGTCAGATGAACGAGCCGCCTGGAGCCAGAATGCGGGTAGGCCTGTCAGGTCTCACCATGGCGGAGTATTTCCGGGATGTGAAGCATCAGGATGTGCTCCTCTTCATTGACAACATCTTCCGCTTCACCCAGGCAGGCTCCGAGGTCTCTGCCCTCCTGGGCCGTATGCCCTCTGCCGTGGGTTACCAACCTACATTGGCCACGGAGATGGGCGCGCTGCAGGAGCGCATCACCTCTACCAAGGAGGGATCCATCACCTCTGTGCAGGCAGTCTATGTGCCTGCCGACGACCTGACAGACCCGGCCCCTGCCACCACCTTTGCCCACCTGGACGCCACGACGGTGCTGGATCGTGGCATTTCCTCCCTGGGTATTTACCCGGCAGTGGACCCCCTGGCTTCTACCTCCCGGATTTTAAATCCGGAAATTCTGGGCCGGGAGCACTATGAGGTGGCCCGGGATGTGCAACGGATTCTCCAGCGGTACAAGGAGCTGCAGGATATCATTGCCATTATGGGCATGGATGAGCTGTCCGACGAGGATAAGCTCACGGTGAACCGGGCCCGGAAGGTCCAGCGGTTCCTGTCTCAGCCCTTTACCGTGGCGGAGGAGTTCACCGGCATGACCGGCAAGTATGTGCCTCTGAAAGAGACCATCCGGGGCTTCCGGGAGATCATCGAAGGCAAACACGACAGTCTGCCGGAGTCGGCGTTCCTCTTTGCCGGGTCCATCGACGATGTGGTGGCCAAGGCCAGCAAGGGGTGAGCGCCATGACGGCCTTTCATCTGAAAATTGTCACGCCAGACGGCCTCTTTTTTGACGGAGACGCGTTCTCCCTCACCGTTCGTACCGTCGCAGGAGATGTGGGCATTTTGGCCGGCCACTTGGACCTGGTGACTGCCCTGGGCATGGGCCGGGCTACGGTAGTCACAGACCAGGGAACCCGGTATGCAGCCTGCATTGGCGGGATGCTGTCGGTGGAGAAGGAGCTGGTGACCCTGGTAGCGACCACCTTTGAGTGGGCGGAGGACATTGACACCGCTCGGGCCCAGGCCTCCTATGAGCGGGCCCAAAAGGTTTTGCACAGCAAAAACGCCAGCCAGGTAGAGCTGAAGCTGGCCGAAGCCCGGCTAAAGCGGGCCCTGGTCCGCCGGGGTGTGGCAGCTGGTCAATAAACAAATCAAGCGCTGAACAGTAAGAAACGCCATGCTGTTCAGCGCTCTTGTTTTGGAATGAAATGTGAAACCACTTGCAATTTTCTGGAAATTGCGGTATACTTGTTAACAAATGTGTGAACAAAAAAGTGGATGGAGGCTGCTTATGAACGTCACTGCGACCAACGAGCCCTGCATGATTCTGGAGACGGTGGAGCTGCTGTATGCCTTTATCAATGAGCTCCCGGCCGGTGAGCTGACGGCCCCCGGCCCATACACCATCCCTTCGTCAGAGCTGCAGCACATGCTGACATCCGCCACGGAGGGGATCTCCAGGCAGGACCCGGCGATGCAGTTTTTCTTTCTGAAGGAGCCGCTCCAGGATGGATCTGGGCTCTTTACCTGCCTGGCCAGGGCTGTCGTTTATAACACCATGGACTTCTCCTGCAAGACCCTGGGGGCGTCTTTTGACTCCCTGCGGCGAAATTGGCAGGAGCTGCGGCAGCGGGGAGAGCATATTTCCGCCATTGGGGAATTTGGTATGGACTACATGGAGCAGGAGGACAGAAGCTTTGTTCCCCTGTCTGTGGATCTGGAACGGCTGGAGGTGACGCCGGAATACCGGCAAAAGCTCTTGGAGGTGTTTTCCGGATTTGAGACATATACCGCCATTCTTGAAAAGATGCTGGAGCCCGTTGCTACCCGGCTGGAGGCGCTGCTGCGTCCCTGGGCTTTGCGGGCAGAGCCCTTGGCCAGGAGCTGGGAGGCACGTTATCGAGAGGGAAATGCTGTGGAAATTTTGAAGAAACGGGCATGCTGCAATGCAGGAAGCTCCGTGCAGGCGCTATTCATCAATCTGCGTTATCTACAGCCCACGGCAGCCCCCGGTGTGTTGGATGACGAAGCCAGGACGGTGTTTTTTCACACCGGCGTGGCCCAGGAGACAGAGCGAAAGGAACCGCTGGATTTTGAGGACTGGGAATACCATGCGTTGCGGCTCCTGGGAAGTCCTGCACGGATGAGAATGCTCCAGGCCATGGCGGAGAAACCCATGAGTTCCCGGGAAATGGCTCAGCAGCTGGACCTCCACTTGGGGGCAGTGGGTCGGGATGTGAAGAGCCTGTTTGACGCCAGGCTGCTGCTGCTGGAATCCGTACAGGGGAGAAACCGCTACAAGACAAACTTTGCATCCATTGAAACCATTATGCAGCATTTGAAGTCGCTGCAAAAAAAGGGGAGCAATGAATCATAACAGGCGCCTGCTTCACTGCGGCACGATGCAGCGGTGGAGCAGGCGTCTGTTTGCCTGCAAAATAGCTAAATTTTCTTCTGTGTAGGTATTGCAATTTTGTGAACGATGTGGTAAGATCCCCATAAGGGTGTTCACAAAATTATGAACACCGAATTTCAGATTGCACAGAAAGGAAGGACAAACATGAAAGCACGTACAAGACTGCTGGCGTCGTTTCTGGCGCTGCTGCTGTGCCTGAGTCCCGTGACCGTTTGGGCGTCTCCCGAAGCGCCCCGACCCAGTCATGTGGTGGACCTGGCGCTGAGCGATACTGCGGAGTCTCAGCTCCCCCTCCGGGAGGCAGTGGCCCCTCTGGGTTATCGGCAGGACGATTGGGTTACGGTTATGGTGGAGCTGGAGGAGGAGCCGCTCCTAAATGGGCAGGTCCTGCGGGAGGACTTACATACTGCCTCCTGTCAGGCTGAGGCCCAGCGGCTGCTGGCTTCTCATGAGGCTCTACAGGAGAAAATCCGCCGCCTGCCCTGGACTGCGGCCCAGGCGACCAGTCATGAAAAAAGTCCCACCTATGAGTACACTGCCATTTTTAACGGCTTCGCCATGGAGATGTGCTATGGTGATCTGGAAGCGCTGCAGGCCATGCCAGGCGTGAAGTCCGCGTATGTGGCTACCCGCTATGAGGCCCCCCAGCCAGTGGAAACGGGCTTGGAGCCTATGATGGCAGGCAGTACCGGGGGCATTGGCTCCGATGTGGTCAATGCCATGGGATATGACGGCAGCGGCATGATGGTAGCCGTTTTGGATACCGGCTTGGACACGGACCATGTTGCCTTTGCAACTGCGCCCCAAGTGCAGACCCTGACCCTGGAGGAGCTGGAGACCCGAATGAACCAGGTCCAGCTCCATGCGGAACTGGACGGGGCGGAGGCTGCCTATGTTTCCGGCAAAATTCCTTATGCCTACGACTATGGTTCCGGTGAGGCAGGCGCCGAAGCCGTCCGGGACTCTGCCGGCCATGGCACCCATGTGGCTGGTACGGTAGCGGGAAATTGTGAAGAGCTGCGAGGCGTGGCCCCCAATGCCCAGCTGCTCATTATGAAGGTGACGAGTCCCGATGGTTCCATTTTGGACAGCACCATTTTGGCGGCCCTGGAGGATGCCGTCCTTTTGGGCGTGGATGCGGTCAACATGAGTCTGGGCGCATCGGCTGGCTTTGCAGATACTGAGGAGACCGCCGTGCAGGACGCCTATTACCGCTGTGCCCAGGCGGGCGTCAGCCTGATGATTGCCGCAGGTAACGACATGAACAGCGCCGTGGGCAACCGGTATGGCAATGGCTTACCCCTGGCGGAGAGCCCGGATAGCGCCCTGGTCAGCGCACCGTCCACCTCCTTTGCCGCTATGTCTGTGGCCAGTGTGGAGAATTTCAAAACGGAGTGCAGCTATATGAAGCTGGGTCAGACGGAAATCCTGTTCCAAAATGGCGTGGATAACAATTCCGGCCAGGCTCTGCATGCGGCGAAGATGATTTGCGGGGAGGAGCAGGAAGTCACCCTGCCGTATGTGATGGTGCCCGGCCTGGGCGATGTGGAGGACTACACCGGCCTGGATGTGGCGGGAAAAGTTGCAGTGGTCCAGCGAGGTGTCCTGAGCTTTTCCGATAAGGCCAATTATGCGGCTGCAGCGGGCGCTGTGGGCTGTATCATTTATAACAACGAAAGCGGCAGCCTCCTGCCTGGCCTTGGGGAGACCGTCTCAATCGGAACCGTGGGCATTTCCCAGGCGGACGGGCAAAAGCTGGCGATGGCGGAGGAGAAACAGATTTCCTTCTCTCCCGCCTGGATCGATTACCGCGCTACGGACACCAGCGCGAAGCCTTCGTCTTTCAGCGACTGGGGCCCCACCCCGGACCTTCAGCTGAAGCCGGAAATGGCAGCGCCTGGCGGCAACATTTCCTCTGCCAAGCCTGGCGGCGGCTTCCAGCTGATGAGCGGTACCTCCATGGCATCTCCTCATATGGCCGGTGCTGCAGCGGTGGTGCGGCAGTATTTGCAGGAAAAGCTGGGTCTTACAGAATCCGGCCAAGTGCACGACCTGACAGACGCGCTCCTGATGAGCACGGCCCATCCTGCCCTCCGGGAGGACGGCAGTCCCTATTCTCCCCGTCAGCAAGGCGCGGGCGTCCTCAACCTGAAGGATGCCGTCATGGCGGAAGCCTATCTCACGGTGGACGGCTGCGACCGGCCCAAGGCACAGCTGGGGGAGAGCGGGGAAGGCAGCTACACCTTTACCTTCCGGGTTCATAATTTGGGACAGACCCCCCTGTCCTATACCCCAAACCTCATCTCCACCACAGAGGGCGTGGTGGAGGATCAGGGACATAGCTTCATAGACATGGTTCCCTGCAGGTTGCAGGAGGGAACGGACTATACTGTGACCTATGAGGGCCTGACCCAGGGCAATCAGCTGACAGTTCCGGCAGGTGGTGAAGCGGCCTGTACGGTGACCCTTGCTCTGACCCAGAGCTGGAAGGCCCAGATTTTGGAGGATTTCCCCAACGGAAACTACGTGGAGGGCTATGTGAGCCTGGTTCCGGAGGGAGAGGGTGTGACCCTGGGGCTGCCCTACCTGGGCTTCTACGCAGACTGGGAGCAGGCGCCCTTGTTTGATGATGTGCCTGACGGGGACTATTACATTTCCCCCACCCGGCTTGTGGGTGCCAGCACAGACTATATTGGTGGCAACTATCTGGGAATGGGCTTTGGTGGAACCTATGATTACAGCAAGCTGGCCTTCTCCGCCGATTACAATGGAGAGGGGAACCGGGCTTTGGCCTTGATTCCAGGACTGCGCCGGAATGCAACCAGTTTAAATCTCTCTGTGCTGGACCCGGCAGGCAGCGTGATGTGGGAATCCAGCTATGACCGGGTGCCGAAGAACTACTTTAACACCAACTCCGGCGGCATTACCCTCTTGGCGGTTTGGGAGGGGTGGGACGGCTGCCTGACAGACGGAACCTATGCCCCTGAGGGCCCAGGCTATATCTACCGGCTCACTGGCAGCGTGGGTCAGTCTCAGGCGAAGCAGACCATGGACATTCCCTTCTTCTTGGACAATACCGCCCCCAAGGCCACAGATTTTACGCTGATGGAGGAGGATGGCCGTTACCTCCTGGAGTTCCTGGTTCAGGACAACCACTATGTCAATTACATTCAGCTTGGGGATTCCACCAGCCAGGAACGGCTGGCAGCTGTGGGAGACGGCTTTGGGGAGATCACAGAGCCGGGAGCTCTGACCCAAGTTTCCATTGACATTACAAACTATGGCGACCTCTGCGCGAAAAAGGGACTGAACCCTGCCCGGATTACGGTATATACCACAGACTATGCGGGCAATACCAGCATGAACTATGTGGAGATTGGTCCCCGGTCCATGACGCTGGAGAATCTGAGCCTGGATGTGGGGGCAACGGAGCAGATTGCCTATACCATCCGCCCGGACAAGCTTTCCTCCATTCCTCTTACCTGGACCAGCTCCAATGAGTCTGTGGCCACGGTGGACGAGGGAGGCCGGGTTACAGGCCTGCGGAATGGTACCGCTGTTGTAAGTGCCAGAGCGGCTTCCGGCCTCACGGCCAGCTGCCATGTTACAGTTGGCACCGGTGTGACCAATGAGGAGCTGCAAAACCACTACGGCGAGACACCGTACCTGAACGACCGCTTCCAGGCAGGTGATTTTTGGTACAAGGTGACAGGACCTGACACGGTGCAATTGATTCGGGACCCTGGGTCTAGTTGGAGCAGCTATCCGGAGCTCTCCGGAGAGATTATCGTTCCCGCCGAAGTCACCTATGAGAATACGGCCTTCCGAGTCACCAGCATTGGAGAGCATGCTTTCGGGAACAACAGTGGTATCACTGCTGTCACCCTGCCGGATATCCTGGAGACCATTGGCGAGTCTGCGTTCTCGGGCTGCTATGCCCTGGAGCTTACCTATTTGCCGGATTCGATCCGCAGGCTGGACGATATGGCCTTCCAATATTCCAGCGGTGTTCACTGCAATCTGCCGGCCAATTTGGAGGTCATGGGTTCCAAGGTATTCAACGGAACAGGCATCACGGAGGCAGTCATCCCCGAGTCTGTGATCCGGCTGGGTGACGAGGCCTTTGCCGGCTGCTACAGCCTGACGAAAGTGGAGTTTTTGGGGCTTCCGGAGGAACTGGGCGAAGGCCTGTTTACCTTTGACTCTGCATTGGAAACGGTTGTTTTGCCCCAGGGGCTCACGGAGATTCCAGACAATATGTTCCAGTACTGCGCCAGCTTGACGGATGTCCAGATCCCGGATACGGTGACCGTCATTGGGGAGTCAGCCTTTGCATATGCCGGTCTTACGGAAATTGTCATTCCGGAGGCCTGCCGGGAGATCGGCATCTCTGCCTTTGCCTACAATGCCAGCAGAGTCATTCGAATTGCCAACCAGGTGGAACGGGTGGAAGAGGAGGCATTTGCAGGCTGTAAAAATGTGGAAACCGTTATCTTCGGCAAATCTGTCCAGTACATTGGAGCAGGTGTACTGAACTACGTGACGCCTGCTGAGGGCCTGGACGAAATCCACATCGAGGTGGTCAGCGAGTCTGCAGCCAGCGCGTTGTTCTGCAGCGGCTACCATGGCGTGGTGTACAAGGATGGCCTGCCCTATGTAGTTTACACCGGGTTACCGTTCCAGTCCGATGGTGTGATCTATCAGCCCACCAGTGACCGGACCGCCTTTGTTGCAGGCTGCTATGACCATGCGGGTGAGAATCTGGTGATCCCCGAGACGGTCTATTCGGAGCCGGATGACATGACCTATACGGTTACCGGAATTGAAGCTGGTGGTTTAGGAGGTGCAAAAGGCACGGTGACGTTGCCGGAAACCGTTACCTGGATCAGCCACTTGGCATCTAGCGGTTCGGAAATCACCTCCATCCACCTTCCCCAGGGACTGACAGAAATCCGGGAGCGGGCGTTCCTTGGTATGGGACAGGCTGAAACCTGGGCGGACGAGACGCTGACAGTTCCTGGTGGTGTAGGAACCTTCGGGGAGGCAGCGTTCAGCGAGACCCATTACCGAAGGGCAGTTCTCTCCGAGGGAATTACCCAGGTGAGCAGGAGCGCTTTTGAAATGGCTGGATCCTTAGAGGAAGTCTGCTTACCGGATACTGTGACCAAAATCGGTGTGGGCGCTTTCCGCTACTGCGGCGCCCTGGAGGCAGTTTCGCTGCCGGAGGGATTGGAACGCGTGGAGAAGGAGGCATTTTACTCTGCACCGCTGGATGAGGAAATCGTGATCCCAGACAGTGTAACTTATATCGGAGCCCAAGCCTTTACGGGGAGCGTCTGGGACGAGGACTATCATGAAATTCCCACCGGTCCAAAGCAGGTTGCGATTGGCGGCGGACTCCGGGATTTGGGTTGGAATGCCTTCCGGAAGGATGCGGTCATTACCACAGTCCTAAACAGCCAGCGGAATCTCTGCGTCACCTTTGGCGACCTGGAGCAGATCCCCGCAGTCATCTGGGACGGCAAAACTGCCATTCCTCTGGGTGACGGCTCCTGCGTCCCCGAGGGCAAGACCGTCACCGTGACTGGCGATGTAACCATTGACGGCAAGCTCTGCATCGAGGGCAAGCTGGTTGTGGATCCCACCGCCACCCTCATCATTACGGAAGACGCGGTGATCGTGGGCGCAGAGAACATCGAGTACAAGACCTGTGACGGCGGCGAGGATTGCTTCAGCAAGACCTTCACCGACCTGAACACCAACCGCTGGCACCATGTGTACACCGATTACGTCATTGCCCGTGGCCTCATGAACGGCATGAGCAGCACCCAGTTCGCCCCCGAGGCGAATCTGACGCGGGGCCAACTGGTGACTACCCTGTACCGCCTGGCTGGGGAACCGGAAGTGACCGAGCCTGCAACCTTTGCCGATGTGGCGGAGGGCCGGTATTTCACCGATGCCATTGCCTGGGCCGAGGATCTGGGGATTGCCGAGGGTATCACCGAGACAGAATTTGCTCCTGAAGGCGCCGTGACCCGGGAGCAGGCTGTGACCTTCCTGTACCGGTACGTGGTGAACTACCTGGGTCAGGAGCCCGCCAGGGGCGGCGACCTGTCCATCTTCCGGGATGCTGGCAAGATTTCCGATTATGCCAGAGAGGCCATGGCCTGGGCCACAGCCGAAGGCTTCCTGGAGGGCTACGGCGACAGCACCGTGGGTCCCAGGAACCCTGTGACAAGAGCCCAGATGGCC
Source organism: uncultured Eubacteriales bacterium (assembly GCA_900545515.1). Classification (GTDB taxonomy): domain Bacteria; phylum Bacillota; class Clostridia; order Oscillospirales; family Oscillospiraceae; genus Faecousia. The sequence goes on from UQZA01000011.1 coordinate 76,967, forward strand.
AAGTTCCTGACCATCCTTTCCAAAGCGTTCTGATTTACTTCTCATAGCTCTTCTTTCTGTGTGAAATATCCCCCATGGGTTCGCCCGTGGGGGATATTTCTGCGGTTGGCATATGGGGGAGGTTTTTGCATGGACCGGGAGGCTGCGATGGACGGCGGATCCTACGCATGCGCCTTGGAAGGAGAAAACCGGAATGCATCTCCGCCCCTGGGGTGTTTTCTGGGGGCACGGTGGTTTTAGCGGGTTTTGTGTAGTAAATAATACGGAAAATCCAGGAAAGCGCACTCCAAAGGACTTGACGTTTGCGGAGCTGATGCGGTATAATAGTTTCACATTTCGCAATATAGTATCGCATGCAGAACTGATGTATCTTGCTTGGTGCCGTTCGTTGAGGCGTACTTGGATGGTCAGCCAGGTGACAGCAAAACAGGATGACCGGATAAAGCGCCACTTCGATTTTTTATTTTCCCCATGCATCTTTATTGCGCTGGAAAACCTAAGCGGCGATGGAGTATGGATGTTAGGTGTTTGCACCGCAAGGCGCATGTTGCTCAGCATAAAAGCGCCGGTGGGCAAAAGCAAATGCCGGAATGAGAAGGACTATGACAGATCGAGAATTGAGAAAATTGAGCCGCGCCGAGCTGCTGGAGCTGCTTTTGGAAGAGAGCAGGGAGAACGAACGGCTGCGGGCTCAGCTGCAAGAAATGAATGAGAAGCTGGCTGACCGGGCCATCCGGATAGAGCGTGCCGGTTCCATTGCGGAAGCCGCGTTGCAGTTAAACGGCGTGTTCCAGGCGGCGGAAGAGGCGGCTGCGCAATATCTGGAAAATGTGCGCCGCCTTGCGGAGGAGCAGACACAATGAGGAAGAAAACCCTGGGGGAAATGCCCTCTGCAGAGCAGCTGGAAGCCGAGCTGAAGCGGGAGAAGTACAAACGCCGGTACCATTCCGTGCTCCGCAGCACGATTTATACCCTGATTACGGTGGCAGCGATTGCTGTGCTGGTTGCCACATTGTGGTTGCCGGTATTGCAGATTTATGGCAGCTCCATGACGCCCACGCTCCAGGACGGGGAGATCATCTTCTCCGTGAAGACCGCAGATCTGGAACCCGGCGACATTGTGGCCTTTTACTATAACAATAAAATCCTGGTCAAACGGGTCATCTGCGGCCCCGGCGACTGGGTCAACATCGATGAAGACGGCACCGTCTACGTCAATGAGGTCCGGCTGAAGGAGCCTTACCTGGCGGAAAAGGCCCTGGGCGACTGCAACATCGAGCTGCCCTACCAGGTTCCGGACGGAAAAATCTTTGTCATGGGGGACCACCGCTCCACATCGGTGGACTCCCGGAACACCGCCGTGGGCTGCGTGGCCCAGGAGCAAATTGTGGGGAAAATCATATTCCGCATCTGGCCGTTGAACCGGCTGGGGGATGTGGATTAGGAAGGGGCGTCTGGAATGCAGGAAAAGCTGCGGACGGAGGCGGACGGCTACGTAACTCGGAAGCACCGCCGCCAGATCTGGAAAAGAGTGGTGGGCCTCCTGGCCTGCATCGTGGTGTTTTGCACCACCTATGCGCTGATTCTGCCTGCCATCACCATGGAACATACGGGTGAGCTGACATGCTCTCTGCAAACCCTGGGGATTCATACCCATTCGGCCGATTGCTTTGACGATGAGGGCAAGGTGGCCTGCGGGTATGCAGACTTTGTGGTACATACCCATGATGCCAACTGCTATGACCAGGACGGCGCTCTCATATGCCCCTTGCCGGAGATTCAGGCCCATACCCATACCAGCGCCTGCTATGGGTCTGCTCAGGAAACCGCTGTCACCGAGACACACGTCCACACGACTGAGCCGGGCCGACTGATTTGCCAGCAGGAAGAATCGGAGGGGCATCAGCACAATGAAACCTGTTACGAGTCACAGCAGGTGCCCACAGAACCGGCGGGATCCACGGAGTCTGCCGAACCGGAACTTATTTGTGGTAAAGCGGAAATTATCCTGCATGAGCATGGACCCGATTGCTTGGATGAAGACGGAAACCGGATCTGCGGAAAGACACAGGTTTTGGAGCACGTTCACGCTTCGGACTGCTTCCAGCCTGTTGCGCCTGCGGAAACAGATGCATTTACAGAGGGAGAACAGGCACGGATCGATGAGCTGATTGCAGCCATTGATGGTCTGCCCACTCAGGAAGAGATTGAAGCAGCGCTGAATGCTTACGAAGAGGCCGGGGACGAGGACGGCTATGAAGCTTATTTTGAAGAGCTGTACCATGGGGTCATGCCTATTTATGTAAATTACCAGGCGTTGGCCCCAGAACAGCAGGAGCTTGTCACCAACCGGGAGAAGCTGCTGGAGCTGGAGTGGCTGTGGTCGGCCATGCCCATGGCGGTCACCAATACGGTCGAGGTAACGGCGGTCAATAGCTTTAATTGGGGCAGCTATGGCGGGGCATTAATTGTCCATGGCGATAACGGTCTTGCGGTAAGAGATAGTGGCATGGGGGATACCGACTTCCTGTATTGGTATGCTGTTCGGGTCGAATACGAAAACAATCGGTTTGTTGTGAAGCAGGTTGAAACCAATAATAACTCCAGTAAGAGAGACGTGTGGGCTTCTGGAACGGGATTTATATTACTGTTTCACACAGGAACATTGGGAACAGAGGTCAACGTCAGTGTAGGCGACACGGTGACCGTTAGCGGTGATTTCTGGAAAACGAAGCATGATTACAATGGCACAGTCTATGGCACCGTAACCTTCAACGCAGCGGCAGCCCAGAAAAATGCCAAGGACAATACAAATCAGCTTCACATTGTTCCGGCGGCCAGCACCCGGGATTTCATTGAACTGAACCTGTACGATTACGGCAGCGGCAGCGCCGGACGGAACATCAATGACAAGTTCAACACAGCCAAGAATGCTCATGTACGGTAAAGAAGCAAGCAACCGAAAACAATAGATAGACCGCCAGCACTACACTATTCCGAACCAAAGACCAAAAGATAAGCATTTTGAGAAAATCTAAACTTTTGGATTTTCCTACAATGCCGACTACGGCGGAATCCCTCCCACTCCTTATATCTTTCTTTCCGTATACATTGAATTTGTATTTAGTAAATGCTATAATGTCCCTATTCAAATTATAAATGTGTTGAATTAGTTACATGTACATATTTTTTGTGCCGGAGGAAGTGAAATGAAACAAAAAATTTATCTCATTACAGGCTTAATGGCTTCTGGAAAATCTACAGTTTCCGATTTACTGGCAAAATCAATAGAAAAATGCGTCCATCTTCGTGGTGATGTGTTCCGAAAAATGATTATTTCAGGCAGAGAAAATATGTCAGCTACCCCATCAGCGGAAGCAGTCCGCCAGCTGTACCTTCGATACAAATTGACTGCTGATGCGGCAAGGTCATACTTTGACAACGGCTTTTCTGTAGTGATCCAAGATAACTACTACGGTGATGAATTAAACCGAATGATAAATTATCTGCATAAATACCCTGTTGAGGTTGTCGTTCTTTGTCCAGATGTGGAAACAATAAAAGAAAGGGAACGATACAGGGAGAAAACAGGCTATTCCGGCTTTACGGTTGAAACCTTATACGATACATTTATGCAGACAACACCACGGATCGGCTTTTGGCTGGACAATTCCAACCAAACACCACAGCAGACAGCAGAAACCATTCTGAACGCCAGGAAGCCGGTATGATTGTTACATATAAGGGGAAGAAAAATTTCTTTTAGGTACT
>UQZA01000012.1 GCA_900545515.1 uncultured Eubacteriales bacterium
TATGATCAAATAAGTTACTGCGAAAAATGATATATGATGATAAGCTTATATCAGCTGTATTTGTCAGCTATAATAATAAAAGGATTAGCTGGTATATCGATTATGAAATTACCAATCCATCGCATATCAAATAGTGTTGCTTAAGCTGGCGATGTTGCCCAGAGAGGACCTGGGAACAGTAGGAAAAGAATTTTTTAAAAACCCTCTTGATTTTCTGCTCTGCCCCCTGTATAATAAGCACAAGATTAGAAATAAGTTTTTGCTTATATAGGGGGCGAGGCTATGACCCAGCGGGAGCGGCAGATTTTGCAATGGATTGAGCAGGACCCTATGATCTCCCAGGAGGCCTTGGCAGAGAAGGCGGGGATTACCCGCTCTTCTGTGGCGGTGCACATCTCCAACCTGATGAAAAAGGGCTACATTGCCGGCAAGGGCTACGTGCTCCGGTCCGGGACCTATGCTGCCGTGGTGGGGGGCGTGAATATGGACATTGGCGGTCAGTCCTACGCCCCTCTGATCGCCGGGGACTCCAATCCCGGTCGGGTGCAGATGAGCCTGGGGGGTGTGGGCCGGAACATTGCCCACAACATGGCCCTGCTGGGCCTGGATGTCCGCCTCCTCACGGCCTTTGGGGATGACCTGTACGCCCAGCGGATTGCCGCCTCCTGTGGGGAGCTGGGGATTGACATCAGCCAGGCCCTTCAGGTTCCAGGTGGCTCCACTTCTACCTATCTCTATCTGAATGGCCCCGATGGGGACATGGCCCTGGCGGTGTCTGACATGGACATTTGCCAGAAGCTGACTCCCCAGTTTCTATCCTCCCGCCTGACCCTGCTCAACAATGCCCAGCTGATTGTGGCAGATGCCAATCTACCGGCGGAATCCCTCCGCTTCCTGGCGGAAAGCTGCACCCCGCCCCTTTTTGTAGACCCGGTGTCTACGGTCAAGGCGGAGAAGCTGCGGCCCATTTTGGGGAAAATCCACACCCTGAAGCCCAACCGCATAGAGGCCGAGCTTCTGTCCGGCGTGGCCATTGCGGACGCCGGGAGCCTGCACCGGGCGGCTCAGGTGCTGTTGGACACGGGCTTGCGCCGGGTGTTCATCTCCCTGGGGAGCCAGGGAGTTTATGCCGCCAGCCACGAGGGAGCTTTGCTGCTGCCTTGCCGTCCGGCGGAGCCGGTCAATGCCACCGGCGCAGGGGATGCCTTTATGGCAGGCCTTGCCTGGGCCTACCTGGAGGGGACGGATCTGAAGGGGACAGCCTTGGCTGGAGCTTCGGCGGGAGCCATTGCCATTGAGGGGGCCGGGACCATCAATCCCACTCTCTGCGCGGCGGCGCTCCGGGCCCGGATGAATCAGTGACGCCAACTCTGCCGCTTACGCGGCATGTCATTTTCACAACGATTTGGAGGAAATTGCGATGAATCTCAACAAATATCTGGATGTCAAACCCGAAGTGGCCCAGGCCATTGCCCAGGGGAAGCCTGTGGTTGCTCTGGAATCCACCATCATCTCCCACGGTATGCCCTATCCCCAGAATGTGGAGACGGCTCTGAACGTGGAGAAAATCATCCGGGAAAACGGAGCGGTGCCCGCCACCATCGCCATCATCGGCGGCCGCCTGAAGGCCGGTCTCACTCCTGAGGAGATTGAGTACTTCGGGAAAAAGGGGCAGGCCATTGCCAAGGCCTCCCGCCGGGACCTGGCGGTGCTGTGCGCCCGGGGCGAGGACGGGGCCACCACCGTGACCACCACCATGATCATTGCCCACATGGCCGGAATCCGGGTGTTTGCCACTGGCGGCATCGGCGGTGTGCACCGGGGGGCGGAGACCACCATGGACATCTCCGCCGATCTGGAGGAGCTGGCCCACACCCCTGTGATGGTGGTTTGCGCCGGCGCCAAGAGCATTCTGGACCTGGGTCTGACCCTGGAATATCTGGAGACCCACGGGGTGCCGGTCATTGGCTACGGGACGGAGGAGCTGCCTGCCTTCTACACCCGGACCTCCGGCTTCTCTGTGGATTACCGGATGGATACTCCCCGGGAGCTGGCGGAGGCCTTCAAGGCCCAGAACGATATGGCCCTGGGCGGGGGTATGCTGGTGACCAACCCCATTCCCGAGGCCTATTCCATGGATCCGGCCGTCATCAACGGCGCCATTGACCGGGCCATTGCCGAGTGCCGGGAGAAGGGCATCCACGGCAAAGCCACCACCCCCTTCCTCCTGGCCCGGGTGGCGGAGATCACCGGCGGCGACAGCCTGGCTTCCAACATCCAGCTGGTCTACAACAACGCCCGCCTGGCTGCCCAAACCGCCGCTGCTTATTGCCAGCTGTAAGTTGCTGATACAAATGTACCGTGAGAAGCAAATTCTCGCGGTACATTTTTTACCCGAAAGAGCGCCACGGCAAACGAAACCAACCTCCGGATCCACCACCCTACACCGGCGCGACACCGCTCTGCCTTCCCCCGGGGGAAGCCATGGGTGCTGTCGCGCCGGTGCACATCAAGTGGTGTCGCCGAAAATGGCGACCCGATGTCCATGCCGGTCATTTCAGCCGCGCTGGTGGGAGAGGGTGAGTTCTCTTCACTTTGGGCAAATTCCCCATTCATCAGCTGGTAAATAAAACCAATCTATGACGTAGAAGGAAAGACGCAGAGACTCCCATGGTCGGTTTGTGTAAAACGCAAAAGGACCACATATGAAACTATAAAATTTCTCATAATATGACTTGACAAAAGGGGGGCGGAACCTATAAAATAACAATGTATGCCGGAGCGAAAAAGCGGATGATGCAGCCCGCATTTTCAGCCCGCATCCGGCTGCAACATAGGCTCCCACGCCGCCCCTCCCGCCGCCATGCCCGCGTCCTTTTTGGGCACACGGCCATGCGGGCGTTCCTCCTGGGAAACCGTGGCACAGGGGCTGTTTCAAAAGGAAAGGATGAGGAATTATGCAAAACAAGAGCAAGAAGCTGACCTCCCGTCTCCTGTCCGCCCTCCTGGCCCTGGCCTGCGTCCTGACGCTGCTGCCTGGTGTGGCGGTAGCGGCAGAGACCATGACCATGCTGAAGAAGGAAGAAGGCAGCATGGTGCTGGAAAAAGGCGCTGTGCTGGAGGACGACGGTACATATACCATTCAGTTGTCCGCCTACGCCACTGGCACGACTACGATGGTGCCACAAGAGAGTAGTGTGCCTTTGGATATTGTGCTGGTACTGGATCAATCAGGCTCCATGGCTGGCTCAAATTTGACAGCTCTTCGAACTGCTGTTACCAACTTTGTCCAGACGATTAAAGAGAATGCTGAAAAGTATCAAGTTGACCACCGCATTGCGGTTGTCGGCTTTGCCGGAGCGGAGTATAATAGCAGCAACTATTACTATGCTAATACAGAGCTGTTTATTGGAAAGAAGCAATACAATTATATCGAAGGCGGCAAGGAGTCTACTGAAACTGCAATTGCCAGCACCCAGTATGCAAATGCTTTCCAGGTTGTGACGGATCCAACTGGTTCTGCCAATCTGGCGGATTCGATTGCGGCATTGGCGGCAAAGGGTGGCACACATCCCGAACTTGGCATGGAAATGGCAAATGGGATTTTCAGTGCCAACTCGAACACCTACACAAAACCGGACGGTGAAGAGGGGACCCGGAGCCGCATTGTGGTTATGTTTACAGACGGTGAACCTGGCGATGGTAGCAAGTTTGAGGCCGATGTAGCTAACGCAGCGATTAAAGAAAGCTATGCTACAAAGAATACATATGGTGCTACTGTCTACGCGGTTGGCCTATATACCAGTGCGAGCGATAATACTACAAATTTCATGAACTGTGTATCCTCCAATTGCCCGAACGCACAGAGCATGAGTACTGAGTATGACTACAACAAGGTATACGCAAGGGATTTAGATACAAGCAAAACTTATTATATTCAACGAAACAACGGCGGGTACCGGAAAGTCCAATATTACGACGATTATAACCGGACTGGATGGTACAATGGCTACACAAGGTACACACCAAAAACCAGTGAGAATGATAATCAGAATACACAGTTCTACACTCGCATTCTTGCTGGGCAAGTCTCTGAAAAGTATTATCTGACCACTGCCAACACGGAAGATCTGAATGGGATCTTTACTACAATTAGTACGGATATCCAAAACCCCAGTACCAGTGTGACCTTGGATGATAAGTCAGTCATGCGGGATATCCTGAACGGGGGCTTTGCTATACCGTCGGGCGGATGTACCGTTACAACTAAGACCTACGCAGGCACGATGAAAGAGGATGGCACCATTGACTGGGAACCATTGACAGGTAATAATCTAGATTCGACATTCACGGTTTATGGCCCTAAAGGCGTCATTGATGTCACTGGATTTAATTACTCGGAGCAGTACATTGCCGAGGGCCATCCCGGTCAGAAGCTGACAGTCACCATCCAAGGCGTCGAGGCCAGGGATGAGGCGATCACCAATGCCCCCATTTCCACCAACACTGCCCTGTCCGGTATCTATGCTACGCCGGAGGAGGAGACCCCTGCAGTTACTTTCCCCCAGCCGACAACCATCCTGAAGAGCAAAACCTACGTTCTGGACTACGGCAAGCCTGTGAACCTGGTGTCCTCGGATTGGGGCATTGGCAGCGTGACGACCTTGAGCGGGGAGGGGATGTATAAATTTGAGACCCCGACTGAGAATCTGACAAAGACTTACGGCAAAGTTGCAACGGCTACCGCTAAGGCTGAATTGACCTACACCCCCACCACCATGAACTGGAACGGCTACGACAGCTTCTATGTGTTTGGCAAGCAGATTGAAGGCGGTGTAATCAACCAGTGGTCCAAGGTCACCGTCATGCCTGCAAACAGCGTGTATTATGAAGACACCTTTGTGACTGACGAGAAGGCCGGCACGGTAGGCATTGTGTATGGTGGTGAGTGGACAACTGATGGCACGGATGCCGCCGACAGGGACCAAACCTTGGATAGCGGTCATCCTTACGGTTGGGAAACGGGCTACGCAGGAGATACTGGGTACAGCGATGGCAGCGCCCACAAGGCGGTCGCTTCGGCGAAAAACAAGGCCACTGCCTCCTTCACCTTCACCGGCACCGGCGTGGATGTGTACAGCCGTACGGACCTGACCACCGGCACCGTGGCTGCCACACTGACCAAGAAGGGTGCAGATGACAAGGAAGTCAGTGTGAAGGGCCTGGTTGTGGATCATCTGGCCGCCTCCGTTGGAGATGGCGCTTACTATCAGATCCCCACACTGCACTTTGAAAAATTGCCCTATGGCGAATATACCCTGACCCTCTATGTGACTACGGCGGCGGAGAAGCGGGCAACCTACTATCTGGACGGCGTCCGGGTTTATAACCCCATCCAACCCAAGGAAGTAGACGCCGTGGTGAAAGAGGCTTACGACGCAGCCGGTGAGCTGGGCGCTTCCTTCCAGTCGGTGCGGGAGATCCTGCTTACAGCAGAGGACTTTGATCCCACTACCGATAACACAACCGACGGCGTGGTCTTCATCGACCAGGATGGGACCGCAACCGGTACGACGACCCAGGTCATCGGGACTTATCGGGAGTATGGCCCGAAGAATGAGGTCTATCTGGCGCAGGGTCAGTCCATTGCGTTCAAGGTCAGCGACGTGACGGCAAATTACTATCTGGGCATCAAGGCTCCCAATGGTGAGACCATAGCAACGGTAACCTGGGGGGAAAATGCGGCGACTCTGCCGGTGAACGCGGCCTCCGACCTGTACTACCAGGTAACGCCCAATGCCAATGGCTACATCCTGGTGAAAAACACCGGCGAAAACCTGCTGTCTGTCACCAAGCTCCGTACGACCAATGGAAATGAGCAGGCCGGTATCACCACTGCCAATGTGGATGATCTCCTGGCCTATGCCAACACCTTTGACACCCTGGAGGAGATCACCTACTCCACTCAGCCCGGCGAGGTGGAGATTGAAAATCCCGAGGTGAACGAGCTGGGCGATGGCTCCATCGTTAGGGATTGGCTGGAGAAGATCTTCAAGGGCATCCGCGACCTGCTTCGGCCGTAAGAAAAGGGGGGAACTCTCTATATGAAAAAAGTTTATGTAAAGCCTGCCTTGCAGGTGGAATACTTTGGCCTGACCCAGAGCATTGCCGCAGGCTGCGGCGCAGTTCCCGGCGGAAACAGCTTGGGAAAGCCCAACCACTGGGACAAAAGCACCTGCGGCTGGGATATGGGCAATCAAGTGATTTGGACAAGTGAGAATACGGGCTGTTCGATTAAGTGGGGCGCTGATGATCCCTGGGAGGGCATCTGCTACAACAACCCCGGCGGTGGCAATAGCATCTTCACCTCGTAACCTGCCCGGTCCGCTTCCACAGGCATAACCAAACAGGGCTGTGGCATTTCAAACTGCCACAGCCCTTTTCGCAAGCCCACCCCACCCGCGCGCCTCCTGGAACTGCCCAGGATAGCGCCAGAGCGCTGCAGAGCGCACAGTGTGCGTCTGCCGTAAAAACCTGCGAATTCGCCGAACATTCAGAAAAAACGGAAGATTTTGCCGCTGGGTACAGGATGTGCACCCTATGGGGTGTACCGTGGTGATCTGTCCATCCACCCAGGGACGTAGGGTGCGGCCTCCTGGACGCACCGGTGGGGGAGGAAAGAGGGATTGTATGCACTACCAATATCAGGTGGCTGGGATTGCTGTGGGATTTCGCCTACCCTTCCGCCTCACCATTACGGAAGAATCCCAGGCGTTCTTACGGGAGCTGGGGGAACCGGCCTCCGGCTTTCAGGTCCATTTCCTTCCGGTCCCCGCCTTGGACCCCCCGGAACCTGACGGTCATTGGGAGGTTTGCCAGTACCATATGGAGACGGCCTCGGAGCGGCGGGTGTATCATTGCCCCACTCCCCAGGCCCCGCCCTATGCCTGCATGATTTGGCAGAAAATCCCGGGAAACCAGGCCCAATGTCAGTATTTGGCTGGAAAAGAAGAATATCTGGCCTATTCCCGGAACATCTGCGACCTCATAGGCCTGGAAGCCCTGCTACACCAGAACCAGGGCCTGCTGCTCCATGCCTCCTTCATCCGGTGGCAGGGTAGCGGGATTCTCTTCTCCGCTCCCTCCGGTACCGGGAAATCCACCCAGGCGAACCTCTGGGTGCAGCACCAGGGGGCAGAGGTCATCAATGGCGACCGGGCCGCCCTCCGCCAGGTGGGGGGCCGCTGGCAGGCCTTTGGCTTGCCTTATGCCGGTTCCTCCGGAGTTTACCGCAACGAATCCGTCCCCATTTCCGCCTTGGTGGTCCTTCGTCAGGGGAAGGAAAACCGTTTGCGCAGCCTAACCAGGGGGGAGGCCTTCGCCCGCCTTTTTCCAGAGGTTACCGTTCACCGCTGGGATCCGGACTTTGTCCAAGACACCATGGACACGCTCCTCGCCGCCCTGGACGCCCTCCCTGTGTACCTCCTGGAATGCCGCCCTGACCGGGAAGCGGTGGAACTCCTCCGGGAACAAATGCAACCGTAGCTCCCGTCTGCCCCCGAGGCGTAGGGGTGCGGCCTCCTGGACGCACCGGCGGAAGGAGCCCAGGTCAGGCAATCACCCGGGCGGATGCGCCACCATCCTATGATTCGATGAAAGGAGTGGAACCCCATGATCGCCATTCCAGTAGAGCCTCCCATTACCGAATATCTGCACGCCAAAGCGGCCAGACAGGGGATACCTCTGAGCGGAACCTTTGAGCTGACGCCCCTTTGCAACATGAACTGCCGCATGTGCTATGTGCGCATGAGCCGGGAGCAGCAGGAGGCAATCCGCCCCCTGCGCACGGCTGCCCAATGGCTGGAGCTGGGCAGGCAGGCTAAGGAGCAGGGACTTCTGTACCTCCTCCTCACAGGAGGGGAGCCCTTCCTCCGCCCGGATTTCCGGGAAATCCTGGCAGGCCTGCACCAAATGGGCCTGCTCATTTCCATCAATTCCAATGGAACTCTGATTGATGAGTCCGTGGTCCGGTGGCTGAAGGAGACGCCGCCGGTGCGGATCAACATCACCCTATATGGCGCCTCGGACGAAACCTATGGCCGCCTCTGCCGGAATCCCCAGGGCTTTACCCAGGTGACCCGGGCCATTCGTCTTCTGGGGGAGGCAGGCATTACGGTCAAGCTGAATTGCAGCCTGACCCCCCACAATGCAGCGGACCTGGAGGGGATTTTTGCCTTTGCCAAGGAGGAGGGGCTCCTGGTACAGGCTACCTCCTACATGTTCCCCCCTCTGCGCCGGGACCCCAGCCAGGTGGGCTGCAACGACCGCTTCACCCCCCAGGAGGCGGCCTATTACGCCGCCCGGATCGAATCCCTCCTGAACGGGGCGGAGGCCTTCCTGGAGCGGCTGAAATCCCAAAGCTGGGAGGGACTTTGCGCCGACCCCGGGGAGGACTGCGGAACCCTGGAGGGGGAGGGCATCCGGTGCCGCGCCGGAAAGTGCAGCTTCTGGGTGACCTGGGAGGGGCGCCTCCTGCCCTGTGGGATGCTCCCGGATCAGGGAGCGGACGTGTTCCAGGTGGGCTTTGCAGAGGCCTGGAGACAGGCGAGGGAAGCCGCCGCCGGAATCCGGCTGCCGGCAAAATGCGCCAGCTGTAGCCTCCGGGACCAGTGCCGGGCCTGCGCCGCCATGGTGCGCACGGAAAGCGGCGATTACCAAAAGGTACCGGATTACCGCTGCCGGATGACCCATGCCTATCCCTCCGCCTGCCATCAGCTGGAGGAGGAAATTTTGAACCGAAAGGCTTGAGAAAGGCGGGAATATATGAAAAACAAGAGAAAAATCATATGTTGGGCGGTTCTCGGTGCCCTTTTGCTCTGCGCCGCCGTGGTCCTTGCCCTGACCCGGGGCCGGGATCCGGAACCGGCGATTTCTCCGAATGCGCCTACAGGCGCTCCCACGGAGCCGGCGGACCCGACCGCGCTGCCGGTGGAAACCTCTCGACCGCCGGAGTCCACGGCTCCCACAGAGATGCCTTCCACAGGCCGTCCGGCAGCTTCCACCGACCCGGAACCTTCCGGGGAGACAACAATAGCCCCGGAGAAAACGGAGCCGCCACAGGCCACCACGGCCCCCACATCCCCAATAGAGGCGCCGCCAGAGACAGAGCCCACAGGCGGAGCTTCTTCCATCTCCCTTCCCTATGAAATTCCGGACACAGGCCTCGTTGTTGCCAAGGTTGCCGCCTATGACGGCATCTTCCTGGAGGACGGGTCGAATGAGGAGATCACCGGCGTAGCCGCCATGGTCCTCACCAACACGGCGGATACAGCGGTGGAATTTGCCGGGATTACCTTGACCGCCGGGACAGAAACCTGGGAGTTCCGGGCCTCTGCCATTCCCGCCGGCGCCACGGTGGTGGTCCAGGAGGCAAACCGGACCCATTTCCGGGAGACGGCCTATGGAGACTGCAAGGCGGACGTGGCCACCCTGCCAGAGCTGGAAATGTCTTCGGACCAGGTGGAAGTGACGGAACACGGGGGCAATTCCCTTACGGTGACCAACCTCACCGGCGCAAGCATCCCCGTGGTGCGGGTATTCTACAAATACTACTTGGAAGATATGGACGCCTACGTGGGCGGCATTGCCTACACCGCCAAGGTGGAAAACCTGGAGGCGGGAGCCTCCGTCCAAATCACTCCCACCCATTATGCTTCCGGCTCCAGCCGGGTGGTGATGGTGCGGACCTACGATGGACAATAGGAGGGTGGAGTATGAAAATCAAAGGCGAATTCATCATGCGGGAGCTGGTGGGGGAGATCCTCCTGGTTCCCGTGGGCCAGACGGCCCTGCAGTTTAACGGTATGATCACCCTGAACCCTGTCAGCGCCCAAATTTGGCGCAGCCTGGAGCAGGGCGCTCCTTACGAGGAGATTCTTCGGGGCATCCTGGACCAGTTCGACGTGGCGGAGGATACCGCACGCCAGGATTTGGACCGATTCCTGGAAGAAATGCGGGGGCGGGATTTGCTGGAGGAATGATACCCCGGCCCCACGGAAACAGATTGTTCACAATTTATACAAATTTGACGGCCCTTATTCTGCGGAATTTGGCGCAACTTGTGCTTGCTGTCAGATGGAATTTCCTGTATAATAGGCTCGCTCCACTTTCTGGTGGGGCGAGCCTTGCGTCAGAAGGAGGACAGAGCCGGAACGCAATCTCTTGTTGGAGCCCATGCGGGCTCAAAATTTTATAGCGCAGGGCAACGGCCCTGTAGGTCCCTCGGAGCGTAAGCTCCATCGGTACTTGTATAAAACAACATGAGAGTAGTAAAAGTAGGCCGTTCTGATCAGTCTGGTTTTCCAGCTTGAACCATTACTATATAGACTCAACATAAAAGACGACCGGAAAATTGGATAAATAAAGGGCGGACGGCTTTGGCTGTCCAATCATAAATAAAACAATACAAGGCGGGATTGTTTGACAAGTACAATTGCTTTTTTATTGGAGTGAATTACGATGAAAAAACTAATTGTATGGTCCCTTGTGATTTCGATGTGCGCGCTTCTCCTGACTGCCTGTGGAAACGGGCAGGAGGCAAGCCGTGGCAACTACACCGACGAGATGAAGATTCCCTATTCCTGCGATCTGAGCGCGGAGGATGGGGCGGACAGTGTGGAGCGCCAGGGCGACCACCAGGGAAGCCCTTATTTTAACACCCTGGATTTCTATCATTTGGAGTCCAGCGACACCCTGACCATCCTCAGCCACTTCAAAACGCAGCAGCAGACCAGCGAGTGGAGCTGCGGCGTGTCCAGCGCCCTTATGGTACTCAATTGGTATGGTAAGCTGGGAGACTACAACGAGGAATCTCTGGCCGCTTACCGCAGCAACGGGTTGGAGCCCGGCGCCACCAGCCTGAGCCAGTTGATCGAGATTTTCCAGGGTGTGGGCGGATTTGACCTGTATTCCACCTACGACTGCCAGGATCAGGTACACGAGGTGTTTACCTTTGACTACATTCAGAAGACCCTGGCTGCCGGTAACCCCATCATGGTTGGCTGGAACGACTGGGGCGGCCATTGGCAGGTGATCATCGGCTACGACACCATGGGGACGGAAACCACCCAGGACGATGTGGTCATTGTCGCCGATCCCTACGATACCACCGACCATAACCAGGACGGCTACGGCGTGTACAGTGCAGAACGGTTCCTGTACAACTTTACCTTCTATAACTTCTTTGACGATGCCTCCGGGGAATTGAACGACATGTGCTTCCTGGTGGCGACGCCCCAGTAACAGGACGTGACTTCCGGCTCAGTCACAGGCTGATACAAGAGCGAAACATCTGACGGCCCACTGCGGCCTGGATGGACGTAACATAGGTGCAAATAACAGACAAATCGGTCAACCCGAAAGTGACATGATCCCCCTAAAGTAGACCAAGGAAAAATCCAAAGTCGGCTTTAGGGGGTCAATTTATACCGAAATCACTGCATGCACCAGATTGACATTCAAGGCGAAGACGCCCTGATTTTTTCGGGGCATCTTCGTCATTTTTGCGGAAGCGTCACATCCATAATCGTCCCGGTCAAATCGGATCTGCGCACTTTAACGGTACCACCATGCAGCCCTATGATTTTGTGAACAATTGCTAACCCCAGGCCATTGCCTTGGGTGGCATGAGAAGTATCCGCTTGGTAAAACTTATCAAAAATATGCGATTGTGCTGCAGCGGGAATTTCATCGCCTTTGTTCGCAAATGAAATGACCAAGGCTGCTGGGGTTTCTCTGATGCTAATTTCAACCGTTTCATGCTCCGGTGAAAATTTGATGGCATTGTCAGCCAGATTGATCCACACCTGTTTCAGAAGCTCCTTATTTCCCACTACAAAATGCTCTCCGCAGTCAAAGGCCACTGTGATGTCTTTGGCTGACCATCTTTTGTCCAGGAGCGCAATAACCTGACGAATTTGTTCGCTGACATTCAACCGGGTACGCTCCGTGAGGATGCTTTGCTGTTCGATTTTGGAGAGGTTCAGAATATTCGAGGCTAGCGCCGTAAGGCGGGAAGCTTCCTCGATGATTGTCTGAATATATTCCTCTCTCTCCTCCTGGGTCAGATCGTCCAGCTTTAGCATTTCTGCAAAGCCCTGAATAGAGGATATCGGCGTTTTGAACTCGTGGGAAAAATTATTGATGAAATCACTGCGGAGCATCTCTACGCTGCCGATCTCCTCCGCCATGTGGTTGAACTTCTCACTTAACTTTTTCAGCTCTGCTGGCGCTTTCAGATTGATCCGTGCGCTGTAATCTCCGTCTGCAATTCGGTCAATCGCGTTCATCAGGTCTCTGAGCGGGGCCAGAGGGAAACGGCTGAACACCATCGATAACGCCGCGCCCACCAGCAGGCTGATGACCGCAAACAATACCAGAATAACGCCCACCGACCTGTTACCATGAACTAAGCCGAGCCGATAGAGCAGAAACGCTCCAAGGAACACGATCAGCATAGCGAAGAACATGAACAGGAATACCATAGCGGCAAACATGATGGTGAGCTGCTGCTTGCATGAAAATCTTTTCAGCTTACCCATGGCGGATGACCGCCTTATAACCGATTCCCCGGATCGCCACGATCTCAAACTCCGGCCAGTCCCCAAACTTGTTTCGGAGCCGGTTGATATGGGTGTTGACTGTTGTGTCCACTGTGGTAGACTCCATCCCCCATATTTCATCCATTAACTGCAGTCTCGTAAATATCTTGTCCGGGTAGGAGAGCAGTTTAAAGAGCAAATAGAACTCCTTTTTGGGCAGTGTCTGCGCACAGCCGTCTCTCGTTACTGTCAGAGCGTCATAATCCAGGGTAACTTTTCCTATATGCAGCTTGCGCTCACTGGCAATCTGAGCGCGGCGGAGCAGCGCTTTGATCCGCAGCAGAAGCTCCTCCTGGTTGACTGGCTTGACCATATAGTCGTCTGTTCCAACCAAAAAGCCCTTGCACTTTTCCTCCGGGAGCTGCTTGGCAGTCACCATTAAAATCGGCACCATGCTCCCGCAGCTCCTTAACCGTTCTGTAAATTCATAGCCGTCCATTTTTGGCATCATCACGTCCAGCACGATCAAGTCGATGTGCTGTGTGTCCATGACGGCCATCGCTTCGATTCCATTGCCCGCCTCCACGACCTCATACCCGCCGTGTCTCAAAACAGCCTGCATCAACCGCGCTGTGCTTCTGTCATCTTCTACCACAAGTATCTGAAACACTGGCACTCCCTCCCTACAACATGTTTTTATTACCTATTATAACACGGGAATTAAGCCGAAAGTAAACTTTCTGAGAATTTTATGCGAAAGCCCTCCGGAGTTGATGTTCAGTTGTTCAAAGAGGTGTAGACTTGCGGAAGTCAGATCGAAAGGAAGGGCTTGAACCATGCTTCAAATCAAGGACATCCGCAAGGAGTATAAAACTGGAGGTCTGGTACAGAAAGCGCTGGACGGAGTCAGCCTGAACCTCCGTGAAAATGAATTTGTTGCGATTCTCGGTCCCAGCGGTTCCGGCAAGACAACGCTGCTGAATATGATCGGAGGCCTTGACCGCTACGACAGCGGCGATTTAATTATCAACGGCATCTCGACCAAGAAATATAAAGACCGGGATTGGGACTCATACCGCAACCACACCATTGGTTTTGTGTTCCAGAGTTATAACCTGATCCCACACCAGTCGATCCTATCCAATGTGGAGCTGGCGCTGACGATTTCCGGCGTTTCAAAAGGAGAGCGGAGAAAACGCGCTCAAAACGCCTTGGCACAGGTCGGGCTGGGAGATCAACTCCATAAAAAGCCGAGCCAGATGTCCGGCGGACAAATGCAGCGCGTGGCCATCGCGAGGGCGTTGGTCAACGACCCGGATATTCTCCTGGCCGATGAACCCACCGGCGCTTTGGACAGCGACACCAGCGTCCAGGTTATGGAGCTGCTGCGGGAAGTGGCGAAGAACCGGCTTGTGGTCATGGTGACCCACAATCCGGAGTTAGCGGAGAAATACGCCACCCGGATCGTTCAACTGAGGGACGGCAGGATCTGTTCGGATACTGCACCATTTGAAATGGGTGAGAGCGGTCAGGTTGAGCCGATCCATAAGAACATGGGGAAGGCGTCCATGTCGTTTCTTACAGCCCTCTCCCTCAGTTTCCATAACCTTCGGACCAAAAAGGCCCGGACACTCCTGACCTCCTTTGCCGGGTCAATCGGGATCATCGGCATTGCACTGATCCTGGCGCTGTCCAACGGTGTGAATGCCTATATCCAGTCCATTGAGGAAGATACCCTGTCGGAATACCCGCTACAGATCCAAAGCAGTGGAATGGACTTTACTGCAATGATGGAGGAGGGCAGCGGAAGTATCCAGGGTGGCCCCGGTCAGGCCAGTGTTTCACAGCGGATTACCAGCATGCTCGCTCAGGTTGAGGCCAACGATCTTGCTTCTCTCAAGGAGTATTTCGACAGCGGGGAGAGCGGGATTGAACAGTACGCCAAGGCCATTGAGTATACTTACCATGCAGCGCCCCAGATTTTCCGGCTGGAGGACAGTGGCGTACGTCAGGTAAACCCAGACCAGTCTTTTTCAGCCCTTGGGGTCGGCAGCGCCTCCGGCAGTAACAATTTTGTGTCCATGATGATGAACACAGACGTCTTTCATCCCATGCCGGAGGATACATCGCTGTTCCAAAAGCAGTATGAGGTCAAAGCGGGCCGCTGGCCAGAGCGGTATAACGAGTGTGTAGTGGTGCTCACCTCCGGCGGCAGCATCAGCGATCTTGCGCTTTATGCCATGGGTCTGCGGGATTCTCTGGAGCTGGATGAAATGATCCGGCAGTTTATAGCGGAGGAGGACGTCAAAGCGCCCACAGACCTTCGGCCCTATGATTATGAGGAGCTTCTTGACGTCACCTTCAAGCTGGTGAACGCGGCGGATTACTTTGAGTATGATGATACCTACAACGTGTGGAAGGACAAATCCGGCGATGAGGAGTATATGCGGGAGCTGGTCAGCCAGGGCGAGGATATTACGATTGTCGGTGTTGTGCAGCCCAGGGAGGACGCCATAGCAACCATACTGGACGCGGGTATCGGTTATCCCGCAGCCCTGACACAGCATGTGATCGAGGAGGCTGCAGCAAGCTCCATTGTTCAAGAGCAGCTTGCCGGGCCGAATATAAACGTGCTGACCGGCGATGCCTTTGGGGCGGATGATGGGCAGGGCGGCTTCAACCTGGAATCCCTGTTCACGATCAATGAGGACGCGCTGCAAAACGCGTTCTCGATTGACCAGCGTGCACTTAATGTCGATATGTCGCGTTATTTTAACGCGAACAGTCTGGATCTCTCCTCCATGCTTGATCTGAACCAGTTCACATTTGACCTGCCGGAGCTGGACGGCGCAGTCATGGGGGATGTGTTGGGCCGGCTGGATCTGTCCGCTTCCACGGAAAAGCTCCATCAGCTTGCCTGCGCCCTTGCAGATGGATATGGGGCCTATGCGCTGACCCATCCAGAAGCCGACTATTCCGGGTTAAGTACATACTTTATGGAGTATTTGCAGACCCCCGAGGCCAAGCAGCGGCTACATGCCGGGATCTGCAAGATCGTTCAATCCAATGTAGAGGCGGATGTGTCCCTGGAGGAAATGAAGCTTCTGATTCAAGATATTTTATCGGGCTATCAAAGCTATGTTACGGAAACGCAGCTGACTGACCCGGACAAATTCGGCGAATCTCTTCATGCGTACCTGCAAACGCCGGAAGTGGAGGCGATGATGGCTGAAAGAGCCCCAGACATTCTGAAAATCAGTGAGGAAGTCACCATCTCCCAGGAGGAGCTGGATGCGCTGGCCGCTGATATGGTGAAGGGCTATCAGGAATATGCGGCTGCCAAAGCTCTACCGGACCCCAGCAAAATGAGCGAGCATTTTCATGATTATTTGCAGACGTCGGAGGCGCAAATGCTCTTGACCGCTGAGATTGCGGAGATCATCGACGCGAAATCCCTGGAGGCCCAGATTTCCGACGCAATCGGTGATTATATGCAGACGGTCACAGACTCCTACACCGAGGCGGTCGCGCAGGCTATGCAGCTCCAAATGGCGGCGGCGACACAGCAGATTGTAAGTCAGATGGAACAGGCCATGGAGCAGATCGGGGCAAATATGGAGGACGCTTTCACCATAGACGCCGATGCCTTTGCCAACGCCATCGAAATGAATATGGATGAAAATGAGCTGACAGAGCTGCTCCGATCTATGATGACTGCTGAGGACGCGTCCTTTGATGGGAATCTCAATAGTTTTGGATACGCTGATCTGAGTAAGCCTGCGCAGATTGATATTTATCCGCTGGACTTTGAGAGCAAGGAATCCATCGCCGAAATCTTAGGGGCCTACAACAGCCGCATGACGGGCAGCGGCCAGGAGGAAAAGGTGATCAGCTATACCGACCTGGTGGGAACCATGATGTCTTCCATGACGGAAATCGTTAATACCATCAGCTATGTGCTGGTTGCCTTTGTGGCAATTTCCCTGGTGGTCTCCTCCATCATGATCGGTGTGATCACCTATATCAGTGTGTTGGAGCGAAAAAAAGAGATCGGCATCCTTCGCGCCATTGGCGCGTCCAAGGGGAATATATCCCAGGTGTTCAACGCGGAAGCCTTCATCATCGGCCTGTGTGCGGGATTGATTGGCATTGGAATGACCCTGCTGCTCCTGATCCCCTGTAATGCGTTGATTCATTCTATGGCAGGCTCCACAGATATCCATGCGGTACTTCCTCCTGCAAACGCCGTCGTCCTGATCCTGTTGAGTGTGGTACTAACCCTGATCGGTGGACTGATTCCATCCCGCAAGGCGGCAAAAAGTGACCCGGTGGCCGCGCTTCGGGCAGACTAACAGAAACGGGGCGCAAGGTATGAGAAATATGGAAACGTTGCATCCTGCATCAATCACCACCTCGGAACCGGAATCCTCTTGCACGGTTTTCTCTGCGCCCAGCTCCGCATACCGCACTGGTTTCCGGCTGGCGCATTTCCTCTATTTTAAGTGAAATGCAAGAGAGCGCCCATACCAACCTGCGTCGTGTCCAAAATTAAATTCCCGGCCAGGAGACAGGTAGTTGCCTGTTTCCTGGCCGGCTGATGCAAACGAGGGGTTATTCGGGGAGCTTGATGCTCCAGGTGGAGTCGATGGTGGGAGAGATCTCGCCGGCCTCGCGGATGTAGTCCGCCAGGAGGTTCCGGGCCTGGCCCTTATCCTCGCCCTGGATCATGTCGTACTGGGTGGAGTAGATGATGCGATCCGGGTCATTGGCCAGGAACTCGCAGCCGTGTTCGTTCAGATACTTGATGTAGTCGCCGCCGCCGTTGTAGCGGTAGTTGTTGATGACTACGGTAAATTCGGCGTCATCAGCTACCGCCTCTCCATTGTAGGTCATGGAGACGATCCGGGAGCCGGCGGGCTGGGAGGGATCAATGACGTAGGAGAAGCCTTCCCCGTAGATGACGTCATAGTAGGTGAGGCCGCCCTGGATGTTGATGGAGCCGTCCTCCTGGACCTGGACTTTGGAGGCGGAGTATTCCAGCCAGGTCTTCACTTCCTTGCCGCTCATGGTGATCTGGTAGAACCAGTTCTCATAGCGGTACAGCTTGAACATGTCACCCAGGACAATGTCGCCTTCAGAGATCAGGTTTTCAGCGTTGCCGGAGGTGAGGGGAGCGGTGATGGACAGCTGAGCGGGGGTGTCGTCGGTCTTGTCATCGGGGGTATTTTCTCCGGTGCGGTCATGGGCGCCCCAGATCTGGACCTTGTTCACCAGATCCACAAAAGCGGAGGGAGCGGTCCCCAGGTTGGCGGCGGTGAAGTTCCCAGTGGCCTTGCCGATGGGCTGGAGCATGTAGTCCTGCCAGGTGGCAGTTTCATAAGGCTTCAGAGCGGCTTCCAGGTCGGGGTCTACCTCATAGAGGGGGTGCCACTGCCGGTTGTCATCCCGGTAGGACATGGGGACGTTTTCTGTGGTCAGGGTGTATTCGCCGGTGACCTTGTCCACGGTCACAATGGCCTGGCCCACCACAGCTGCCTTGGTGGACAGGGAGAACACGGGGATTTCCTTGCCGTCGCTGTTGGCAATCTGGGTGATGCCATTGCGGTGCTCGTGACCGCTGAAGACCAGATCGATGGAGTTGGTCTCGGAGACCAGCCGGCGGATGAAATCGGACTGGGCGTCGGAATCAATGCCGGAGTGGCTGGCCAGGACGATGAGGTCGGCCTTCTCAGTCATTTCCTGCTCATAGTGCTTGTAGGTCTCAATGACGTTGGCGAAATAGATGCCCTCCCAGTTGGCGGGGACGTCCCACTTGGGGATATTGGGGTTGCCAATGCCCATCACAGCCACGGTGACGCCATTGTAGTCATAGAGCTGATAGGGGGCATAGCCGTTCCAGGTGCTCCAGTTGGTGGTTTCGCCACCCTGCTTGGTGGAATCCAGGTAGTTGGCGCAGCCCACAGCCACGGAGGACTCGGTCTCGGTCCCATCGCTGGTCAGGTAGTTCAGCTGACGCTGGAGAATGGTCATACCATAGTTGAACTCATGGTTGCCGGGGACGAACATGTCGTAGTCCATCATCCGCAGGGCCTTCATAATGGGATCGTTTGTTTCGGGATGGTTGAAGGCGTAGTAATAGGTGAGGGGGGTACCCTGGACCAGGTCGCCGCAGTCCACCAGGAAGGAATTCACATAGGCCTGGCGCTGCTGCTTCACGAAGGTGGCCACACGGGTGAGGCCCTGGTAATGGGTGCCGGAAGCGGAGTAGTCAGCGGTGTAATCCGTGGCGTAAGCTTGGCCGTGGATGTCGGAAGTGGCCATCAGATTGATTTCCACATGGAAGAACCGGTAGACCACGGTGGCAAACTGACCGCGGGTGGACAGGCCCAGGGGCTGCAGGGTGTTGTTGCCCATGCCCCGGATGAGGCCCACGGCCACGGCCCAGGTCATGGCATTTTCTGCATAGGGGAAGATTTGCCCCGCATCAGTAAAGCTGCCGAGATCGGCGGCCTTGGTCACGTCCTCGCCGGCAAACTTGGCGTACCGGTAGAACATGGTGACCATTTCCTGCCGGGTGATGTCCTTCAGGGGACGGAAGGTCTGATCTCCGTAGCCTTCCACGATGCCTTCACTGGCAGCCCAGGCCACGGCGTTTTCGTAGTAGGAGTCGGGGACGATGTCGGAGAAGCTCGCGGTGGAGGTCACTTCGGGGGTACCAGCCATGCGGTACAGGACGGTGGTCACCATGGCCCGGCTCAGAGGCTGGTAGGGGGCAAACAGACTGCCGCCGATACCGTCCATGTATCCCTGCCCGTCCACGTACTGAACGGGTACATAGAAGAACCGGTCCTCAGACACATCGGTGTAAGGCATATCCGTGACGGTGATGCGGCCCTCGCCGTAGGGGTTGGAATAGGCCTCGCCCACGACTCCCTTCAGGTGGTCGCGGATGTAGGTAATGAGGACCTGATTGTCAATCATGGCCTCGTCCTGCAGGATCTTATTGTCCATAAACATGTTGATGCCGTCGCCGCCGGACTTCAGCATGTAGTTGTGGGAGGCCAGTGTGTAGGTTTTCTCCAGGTCAATGGGCTCATATTCCCCCGCCTGGTTCAGGACCTGGACGTTCTTTACCCGGCGCAGGCCCTCTACAGAGACGAACATACTCTTGTCGTCCACCTTGACAGAGGAGGTGATGTTCAGGTCGATGGTGTACTTTAAACCAGAGACCTGGAGGAAGCCGCCGTTCTCACCAGGAGTGGAGCGAGCGGTCATTTCCAGAGCATCCACGATTTCCTGACCGGTGGCTTCCACCACGCAAGCAGTGTTTCCAAAGGGATGTACTGCGATGATTTCACCATAGGTGAGGTCACCAGCGAGGATATCGGCGCGGATTCCGCCGCCGTTCACAAAGGCGATGTCTGCGCCCAGGACAGTGCGGTAGGCATCGGCGCACAGGTCGCCCAGGTTGGTCTCCTGGTTCCGAATCAGACGCTTACCGGTTTCGGGGTCGTTGACCACCAGGTCCACATTGGACTTGGCCACCACTTCGTTCAGCTTGTCGCTAAACTGGGCCTGGATGTTCTTGACGAAAGCGTCGGTCTCTGCGTCCACCTCCGTGTAGCCGTTCACCAGCTCCGTGGAGACCTTGCCCTCAGGGGTGATGGTCATCTTGCCGATGTTGGCCAGCTTGGTGCCGGTGGAGGTGAGAACTACATCGTTGCCGGACTTGTCCTTTACGGACTCGCCAGAGATGGTGCTGTGGGAGTGGCCGTCGATGAAGGCGTCCAGGCCGGTGGTGTTGGCGATGATCTCTCTGGAGGTCCAGGGAGAGGACTGCTCGTCAATGCCGCAGTGGCCAATGGCGATGACCACATCGGCGCCTGCCTCCGTGGCGGCGTCAATGGCGCCCTGAACTGCATTGTACAGGTCCTGGCCGTCGTTGCCCTCACAGAAGCTGTAGATGTAGTTGCCGTTTTCGTCCTGGAAGTAGGTGGGGGTGGATTTGGTGAAGGTTTCCGGGGTACTGACGCCCACGTACGCAACCTTCAGGCTGCCGTAGGTCTCCATGGCGTAGGCATCGGTCACAGTCTTGTTTGTCCTCAAATCTATGAAGTTGCAGGACAGGTACTTGGCGTTGGACTTCTCCAACAGGGAGAGGGCTACGTCCATCCCATAGTCGAACTCATGGTTGCCAAAGGTGGCGTAGTCGTAGCCCACCTGGTTCATGATGTCCACCAGGTAGCTGCCGTTGGACAGGGTGCCAATGGCCTCGCCCTGGATGGCGTCGCCGGCGTCAACCAGCACGACATGCTCATGGGCTTCCTCCATGGCGTGTTTGTAGGCAGCCAGGTTGGCATACCCCATGGTGTCTTCAGGGGTACCGGCATCCACGCCGCAGTGCACGTCGTTGGTGTAGAGCACCACGACGTCGTCAGACTTTTCGCCAGCGGCAAAAGCCATGGTAGACAGCGTCGAGAGTACCAGCACCAGTGCCAGCAGCACGGACAGGACCCGAGAGGAAAGTTTGCTTCTCATGTTGCGTCCTCCTTCAAACATGGATAGAAGTGTGATGGCGGAGCCGAATTCATTTGCTCCACTTCTCATTTTAACAAATGCCATACAGCTTTTCAATGGGGAAACGCAAATCCCTGTAAAATTCAGGAAAAATCCCCGAATTTTGCACCACAAAGGGAAAAAACGGTACCCTGTGCCGGAGCATTCCGGTACAGGGTACAGATCTCGTGTGGCGGTCATGCGGGGATGATCCGGCGGGCGCCTATGTAATGCTCCCCGTAGTAGGGGGCGTCCACGGCGGTTACGATGACACCGTCCCGGGAGTTGGCCGCGTGGACAAACTCTCCGCCGCCGATGTAAATACCCACGTGGGTGATATTGTCCAGACTGTCGGTTTCGGAGAAGAACAACAGGTCGCCGGGCAGCAGGGAATCCTGGGACACCTCCTGGCTGTTTTCGTAGTACCACTGATCGGTGGCAGTGCGGCCGATGTCCTCGTAGCCATTATGGGTGTAAACGTACCAGACAAAGCCGGAGCAGTCGAAACCGGTGGAGGGGTCTTTGCCACCCCAGATGTAGTTGTAGCCCACATACTGCAGGGCAAATTCCACCAACGCATCCGCCTCCGGCCGGCCGTCGGGATCCACGGAGTCCTCCATCCAAGCCTGAAGGGTCAGGTAAGACCGGAAGAACATAGCCAGGGCCTGCTGGCACTGGGTGCTGCTCTTGGGAAGCAGCTGCTTGCCGTCACCCTTGACGATCCCCAGCTCCACCAGAAGGCGGGCGCAGGGGAGGGCGTAGCTGCTCAGCTCTCCGGCGTCGGTGAAGTGGTCGAGGCTGGTGCTGGGGCTGTCTTCATAAGGATAGCCACAGACGGACAGGAAGTTGACGGTGATTTTGAAAAATTGCTCCCGGGTGATTGGGATGTCCGGCCGGAAGGTGCCGTCGGGAAAGCCGCTGATGAGGCCCAGGTAGTAGGCCTTGGTGATGACGGGGTCGTCTGCGTCGGTAAAGGGACTTTCTTCTACCCGGAAAATGGGATTGGGATAGAGGGACAGGTAGGCCTCCATGGCTACGTAACACATCTCTCCCCGGGTAATGGGGGTGGCCATATCCCGGCCCAGGAGAACCTCCGGAATGAGGCCCAGCTGGTCCATGGCTTCCAGCTCCTCTTTGGCCCAGGGGCTGAGATTGGGGTATTTATTTTCTACGCTGGCCTGTGTCGCCTGGGATTCGCCCGTGAGATTTATGTAAGCCCGATAGAACATGGCCAGGGCCTGTTCACAGGTTGTGTGGCCCAGAGGGTCCAGCTTTCCACCGCTGCCCTGCACCACGCCCAGGTCTACCACCTGCCAGGTGGCGTCCAAAGCCCAGGCGCTGACGGCGCCGGCGTCCACAAAGCCGGCCAGGTCCTCTCCATGCTCAGCCGGGTCGAGGCCTGCGGCCTGGAGAAAGCGGGAAACAAAGACGAAAAACTCCTGCCGGGTGAGGAGCCGGTCCGGGCGGAAGGTGCCGTCCTCATAGCCCAGGGCAAAGCCGGCGGCGTATGATTTGGCGGCGATGGGGTCATTGGTGTCGGGGAAAGGCGTTTCATCGGGAAGAGAGAGCTCCTCACCGGTGTAATGTTCGTAAGCCTGCACCGCCAGGGCGCACATTTCCAACCGGGTGATGTTCTCCCGGAGGTCGCCTCGCTCTTCCAGAAGAGCCGGGATGAGGTCCAGGGCCGCCATGGCGTCCAGCTCCTCCCTGGCCCAGGCGCTGGAGACGCCGTAGGCATAAGCACCAGGCAAACAGCTCACCAGGAGCGCCGCCAGACAGACAATGGATACGAACCGCAGTCGTTTATGTTGTTTCATTGGGTGATCCAGCCTCCAAATTCAGTTCCAGCTCTACAGGGCAGTGGTCAGAGCCGAAGATGTCTCCATGAATGCGAGCCTGGCGCACCTGTTCTCGCAAGTCATTGGATACCAAAAAGTAATCAATTCGCCATCCGGCGTTGTTTTTCCGGGCGTTGAAGCGGTAGCTCCACCAGCTGTAGGCCCCGGTCAGATCGGGGTAGAGGTAGCGGAAGGTGTCGGTGAAGCCAGCTTCCAGCAGCCGGGTAAAGCTCTCCCGCTCTTCGTCGGAGAAACCGGCGTTGCCACGGTTGGGGCCCGGGTTTTTTAGGTCGATCTCCTGGTGCGCCACATTCAAATCTCCGCAGGCCACCACTGGCTTTTGCGCTGCCAGGGCGGTGAGCTTCTCCCGGAAGGCCTGGTCCCATGCCAGGCGATGGTCCAGCCGCTTCAGACCCTCTTGGGCGTTGGGGGTGTAGCAGGTGAGAAGGTAGAAGCCGTCGTATTCCAGGGTAATCAGCCGCCCCTCCTGATCCAGCGCCTCCACACCCAGGCCATATTGGACCGATAGGGGCGGCGTTTTGGCAAAGATGGCGGTGCCGGAGTAGCCTTTTTTCTGGGCGGAGCACCAGAACTGGGTATAGCCCGGGGTTTCCAACTGAATTTGGTCCGGCTGGAGCTTGGTTTCCTGGAGGCAGAAGAAATCCGCATTCAGCTGGCGGAAGACGTCCAGGAAGCCCTTTTGTACACAGGCCCGCAGGCCGTTGACATTCCATGAGATGAAGCGCAAGCGCAATTCCCCCTTTTGCAGGCAGAGTGGTAACAAAACCCTTTCTATAGTATAGCAAAAAGAAACAAAGATTACAACTGGTATTTCAAAAAAGTAACAAACAGGGGGGCTTTCAGAAGCCGCCATATTGCTGAGAGGAGGCGTGGTGGAGGAAAACTCTGAAAAATCAGCGGTTTTTTCCGCCTTTGTGTAAAAATTTCTGGAAATCTCTTGCAGTTTCCAGGCGCGTGGGGTATAATCATGAAAATAACTGTCAGAGAGCGAAGGAGAGATACCATGAGCCGGATTGATAAAGAGAACTACTATCTGGACATTGCTGAGACAGTGCTGGAGCGGTCCACCTGCCGCCAGGTTCGCAGTGGGGCCATCATTGTCCGAAATGACGAGATTGTCTCCACCGGTTACAATGGCGCGCCCCGGGGCCGGGCCAACTGCATCGATCTGGGCTACTGCACCTGGGAGCGGCACAAGGCTCCTGTGAGTCAGAGCTATGAGCTCTGCCGGAGCGTGCACGCCGAGGCCAATGCTATCATCTCCGCCGCGCGGAGTGAGTGCATGGGTGGGACCATGTATCTGGTGAGCCGGGACGCCGTCACCGGGGAGCTCCTGGAGCATCAGGGGCCATGCTCTGTATGCCGCCGGATGATCATCAACGCTGGCCTCAGCCAAATGGTGATCCGGGATTCCGGCGGCCGGTATCAGGTGCTCCGGGTGCAGGATTGGGTCTTTCAGGACGACACTCTCCTGAGCCCGGGAGAGGGTGCATGACGCAGCAGCGTGTCCTCTTTGGATATGAGAAAAAGCGCTCCGCAGAGGCGGGGCGCTTTTTCTCAGCGTAGTACAAATAAAAAGAGAGAGGTAGGAAGTAGTCCAAAACTAGAAGGACAAACAGAGAACATAAGGGATTCGGCTCACGGCTTCCGTATCACCTTACGCATTTAGGATAATGGAGACTTTTGAACGGGATGTGAATAAAAAGAAAACAAAAGGTGAAAGAGGCGTGAACGTTCTGGAGCACTATGCCAAACCGCTGCAGGGGCGGATTCGTGTATCCGCCTGGAGGAAACGTTGCGCGTTTTTGCCCATTTGCAGTGAATTCGCAATGCCTACAACGAGCGGACACATGGGTCCGCCTCTATGGAGAGATACCCATGTGGTGGATGAACGGACTTTTTGGCGTTGCCGTAAATACCTTTTTTCTGCCTGACAGGGGGCGTTAAAATGGCAAAATACGTGGGATGGTTACTGCGGGGCGGTATGCTTCACTGGCGCTTCTTCGGATTCTGTCGTCTTGGGGGCGGGGCACATGTCCAGTAGTCGCTGGGCCAGGGCGCGGATGGTGTCGAAATTCACGCTGTAATGGGGGCGGGAGCCGCCCAGCTTCATATTCAAGAGCCGGGCGTTGTGCATGTTCCGGATGTCCCGAGTCACCGTGCCCAGGTGCAGCCCCAGCTCTTGGGAAAGCTCCCGAGAGGTCATAGGCCGTTGCCGCATGGCGTTCATCATTTCCATCCGGGCAGGGCTCCCCAGCAGACGCATAGCGGTGTATTCCCACTCCTCCAGCTTGGACATGGCAATGCCCTTCTGGGGCTGGATGTTGACGCCAATGCAGAAGCGGGTCAGTCTTCTTTTTTCATCCACCAAGCCAGGGGTGAGATTTGGCATGAAAAAGAGGAGGGAAGCGGTGGCGCTGTCCAGGGGGTAGTCGGTTTGAATCAGCATATGAGTCTGCAAGAACTGCGCCAGGTCTTGATCCTGTAGTGTGGCTTCCCATTGACGGATCAGAGGTTCCGCCCGGTCCACCCAGGGGGCCAGGGCAGAGCCGAGCCGTTCCATCACCGGCTTCATCAGGGCTGCCAGCCGTTTTGTGTGGCGGGGGAAGTCTGAAAATACCTCCATCAGCTGCTCTTTACAGGGCAGGGGCAGGGGCAGCTTCCAGAGTCCGTGGGCAAAGGGGACAGTACTGGAGTCCCTGGGAGCATACATGCTGAGGCCGTACTCACTGCAGCTGGTGAAATAGTATCCCCCCTGGCGTAGCCGGTCCCAGGCATCACACAGGGCCTGGAAACTGAGGCCTGGATCGGATTCGTTTAGGTTTACAAAAGAGAAAACCATCAGGCGGGCCAGACAGGTGGCGCCGGATTGCTCCAGCAGCTGGTATTTCTGGAAGTAATAGTGCAGGGTAGGCTCCTCCGGAGACAAGCTGCCGCAGACCTCCTCCATGATTGCGCTTACCTCTGCCGGTGGGATGCAGTAGGGGCCGTCCGCTGTCAGCATACGGGGAGAAAGCTGGTTGACGAATACATACAGAAGCTCTGTGGCCTCCAGAATGAGACAGGGCTTGCGATTGAATTGCAGCTCCATGGGAGTCCCTCCAAGGTCAAAATCGTGTTGCAGATATGCGCACATTTTGAAAACGATTATAACACAGATTGTATCATTTTTCCAGTCTTTTTTTCCAATGGCCCGGCCATTCCATGTGCGCTGCCGCGATGAGACCTGTTGTCAGAGAGGACTCGGCTGTATGGAACTCCCACTTTTTTCTATTTTTTTCAAAAAAAGAAGTTGCAATATTGCGTACAATATGCTAGACTAGTCTTGGAATGATTGTGCGCAACAGTGCGTTCAATCGGGGGGCCGCAAAATTTGTTCGCTTGCGGCCTGTATCTTGAAGGGGGTAACAACTATGAAACATGCCATGCGAAAGTACCTCACGGTCCTGCTTTGCGCGGCGCTGCTGCTGGGCGTCTTCTGCCCGGCTGCGGCGGCTGGCAAACCGACGGAGCGCGCCGCCTCAGGAGACCTGGCTGGAGTGGCCAGCGATCCGGCGAAGACGATCTACGCCACCTCGGAAGAGACGACCCTTGTCCCAGCCGGTTATACATACGTGTATACTGGTAAAAATGGTGAGACCTATACCCAGACGGCGGAAAGTGATCTTCTGGTCACTCCCAGAGTCCTGACCGCGGAGGAGGCGGAAGCTTTGGCTTCTTTGCAGCATGGCGAGCCCAAGACTGTGGTTGCAGACGACGGCTCTGTGCTGCGGCAAATGGAGATCAACCCAAAAGAAGCCGCCCAGTACGCCCGAGAGATAGAGGCCATCCTGAACGGGACCACCGTGCCCCAGGAGGAAACAGTCAGCGTCTTCTATGAGGCCCATCCCAGAGACGAGCAGGTCGAAGCGCTGATCATCTTCGACGATGCGCCGGTGGCGAAGCGGGACGGCATGTCCGTGGTCCTGGGCCAGTCCCTGGGGCAGGCGGAGCAAAGCGCCCGACAATCCATCGAGCGTGCCCAGACCTCTGCCATGGCCCGGATCAGCCGGACCCTGGGCTACGAGGTCCAGGCTGAGACCCAGCTGACCCTTCTGACCAACGCGGTGTCGGCCACCGTGCAGTACAAGGACCTGGCTGCCATCCGGCAGATGCCGGGGATCAAGCGGGCCATTCTGATGCCCACCTACTCCATGCCAGAGGAAGAGGTTGCCTTGATTCAGAACGCTGAAATGTTGAAGCCTTATATGAAATCCGCCGGTCCCGCCATGGGTGCGAACAGCGCGTGGGATCTGGGGTACAAAGGCGAGGGCATGAGCGTCGCCGTCATCGACACAGGCATCAGCCTGATCAACCCCGCCTTTGAGCAGCAGCCCCAGGACCAGAGCCGGGTGGCGTATACCAAAGAAAAAATCCAGGGCCTTCTGGCTGGCTACAACTTCCACGCCAAAGAACTGGTGGAGGGCTTGACCGCAGACCAGGTTTATTACAGTAGCAAGATCCCCTTTGCCTTTAACTATGCAGACGGCGCAGCGGACTATGGCGAGTGCCATTACGACGCCCATGGGTCCCATGTGGCCGGCATCGTAGCCGGTAACGTGCCGGAGTGGGCAAAGGAGCAGTTCGAGATGGAGACCATGGGCATCGCCCCGGAGGCCCAGCTGGTGGGGCTGAAGGTGTTTGACGCCGGCGGTGGGGCGCGATTCAGCTCCATTGCCCGGGCGCTGGAAGATGCCATTTTATTGGGTGTGGACTGCGCCAATCTGTCCCTGGGCTCCGATGCCGGTGCATACTATGATGAGGGAATTACGGAATATTACGAAGCAGCCTGCGATGCTGGCATCAACGTCGTGATCGCCGCCGGCAATGCGTCGTTCAGCGGCGACAAGAGCCTCTGGGGAAACAACATGGTGAAATCTTCCACCGTTGCCACCGGTACGGTGGGCTCTCCCGGCACCTATGATCCGGTTCTGACTGTGGCCAGTGCGGAAAACCAGACTGTTGTTTCCGGCAATAAGGTACTTTCCTATCTGCCGCCCCTGAGTCTATACCGCACAGAGTTCCGCTATTGGGAGTATCCAGATGTCCCAGAGGGCAAGGACCTGGAGGCTGTCCTGGGTGGAACGATGATGCCCTACACAGACAGCTTGCAGGATGCGGACGGAAAATTGGTGTTTTTGAAATTGAACGAGACCTGCGTAGACACGCTGGTTGCCCAGGCGGTCCAGGCGCAGGCGGCAGCGCTGGTGCTGTGCCAAGGCCCAGAGAGCGGCCAGTCCAAAAGTGTACCGGTGCAGTTTGAGCAGACCGATTTCTCTCTCCCGGTGGTTTCCATCTCCTATCAAGACTTTGAAACGTTCTGCAACTTCCCACCCCACGATGAGAAAATCCGCGTGGACACGTTCTGGTGTGTGAACCAACAGGCGGGGCAGATGTCGGACTTCTCTGCCTGGGGCCCCACCGATGGGCTGACCTTGAAGCCGGAAATCACCGGCATTGGCGGCAATGTGTTTTCCGCATATTACGAAGACTATTTTGCGAGCATGTCCGGCACCTCCATGGCCTCTCCTGCCGTGGCGGCGTCAGCAGCCCTGGTGCGGCAGTATTTGAAGGAACAGGGTGTGGCAGAGGAAGGGCTGGCCGATCTGGTCAACCGCCTGCTCATGAGCACGGCGACTCCCATTGTAGATGAAGCCCACGACACCTTCTACTTCGTCCGCCGCCAGGGCGCGGGTCTGGCCAATCCTGCGGCGGCCATGGCCTCTCAAGCTTACATTCAGGTGGAGGGCACCAACAAGTCCAAATTTGAGCTGGGCGACGACCCGGAGCGCACGGGCGTCTATACCATGGACTTTGAAGTGGTGAATTTCTCTGACGGGGAGAAAACATACACCCTGGATACCGCAGTTCTGGGACAAAAGGCAGAAGGCGGCCAGATTCGGGGCGGTAAGGTCACCTATCTGGTCTATGACTATGCCCGGAAACTGAGTGCTGCTGTTACCTCCAGCGCCGCAGACGGGAGAATTACCGTCCCTGCCCATGCCACTGCCCAGGTCTCGGTTACGGTCACACTGTCGGACGCAGACAGAGCTTACATGGACGAGAGGTTCCCCTATGGCGCCTATGTAGAAGGGTTTGTACAGCTGATAAGCGAAGATAGTGTCAGCCTTTCCGCTCCCTTCCTGGCCTTCTATGGGGACTTCGGTGAAGCGCCGCTGTTTGATGCTGAGACCTATGAATCCCTCATGGGCGGCCCCTATGCTTACAACACGGCAGATCAAGTCCATAACACCATGGCAAGCGGCCGCTATGCACCCTTCTGGGAGAGCCTGGGCAGCTATGAGCTGCCGGCGGAATTTAAAAGCGTCTATTTGGGATCCTCCAGAAACCATTACATGGTGCCAGAAGCAACCAAAATCGAGTTGGGCGGTCTGCAGCCGCAGTACCTGACGTTCAATCCCGAAGCCGCAGGTCTGTCGCCCAATGGGGATGAGGATTTGGATTGGTTAAGTTTTGCTTTCGGCTTGAACCGCAATGCGAAAACGGTTACATACACGGTGACCGATGCCGCCACTGGCAGGGTCCTTTGGAAGCAGGAGCTGGAGGGCATCTGCAAGACGTTCAATAAAAATGCATTTTTAGGAAGTCCGTTTACTGCCTCTGAGCTGGGGATGGATTGGCTGTACCCAGTTGCATACAATGAGGAAGATGGCTTTTATTACTATGACACCAGCAGATGCTTGCTGGAAAATAATACAGAAGTGAAGGTTCGGGTGGAGGCTACCACAGAGCTGGAGACGGATACGCCCAATGCCAATGATGCAGTGGAATTCTACTTTTACATTGATACGGGCGCCCCCATGGACGATCCGTCCAGTATCAGAGCCATCGCCAATGAACTCAGCCCGACCTACACGGAATATTTGTATCTCTTCCAACCCCGTGAGACCTGGTTCATTGATTATACTATCATATGTCAAATTCAGAAGGATCCTGAGACCGGTAAATGGAATGGATCTGCCTTTTCTGTGGTGTCTACTACCCCAATCCCAGGGAACATCATGGGTACAGGTGCCATGGCTGGCCACTGTACGGAGGACAATCGATCCATTTTCCTGGCCTGTGACTATGCCGGCAACGTATCGGTTGCTGAAATCCAGGGTGGCAGTCACATGGTGGATGAAGATATGGATCTACAGGCCAGTGCCACGACTCTGGCCGTGGGTGACACCATCACCATTGAAAACGTAGCCGAGAATGATTATGAGTTGAACCTGAACTGGAAGTCCCTGACGCCGGAAGTGGGCGAAGTGACCCAGTCCGACGGCAGCTCCTGCACGGTGCAGGCCAACGCCTGCGGCTTCCTGAAGGTCCGGAGCAGCTTCGGCAGCAATGAAAAAGTCCTCACCTTCCGGGTGGTGGATCCCAGCCTGGAAGGGACCTTTACCGACGTCTCCAACCATTGGGCCAAGGATGATATCCTGATGGCAACCGGCATGGGCCTGTTCCGCGGTATGACCGACAGCACCTTCTGCCCCCAGATGCCCCTGAGCAGAGGCCAGCTGGTTACCGTGCTCTACCGCATGGAGGGTAGCCCCGAGATCACCGGCAGCAGCGGTTTCCAGGATGTGGCCCCCAATCAGTATTACACCCAGGCCGTCGCCTGGGCCAAGGAAAACGGCATGGTCAACGGTGTAACAGACACCCTCTTCCGGCCTGCCGATTCGATCACCCGAGAGCAGTTTGCCGCCATCTTGTACCGCTACGCCAATTGGAAGGAGCAGGATGTGACAGCCCAGGCGGACCTGACATCCTTTGCAGACGCCGCCGGCGTCAGCGCCTATGCCCAGATCCCCATGGCCTGGGCCGTGGCAGAGGGCTTGATCCAGGGCATCTCTGAGACAATCCTCAGCCCCCGTGGAACCACCACCCGGGCGCAAGCAGCCACCATCCTGGTCCGGTACCTGGAGCAGCTGTAAGCTCTGTCTCTTCCGGAACCAGCAGAGAGGGTTCTCCGCTTTGCTGCCTCCGGACCGTTGCAACGAGGAACCAATTTGTTTTGCTTGTAATCTTGCCATCCTTTCCTTTCTGAAAGCAGGAGGCCACCCATTCCCAGCCCGGGTGGCCTCCTGCTTACTTGTTTGTATATCCCGTTTATGTCTTTAGCGCTATCATGTGTGACCGCAGGGGCGGACCCTGTCCGATGTGTTTTGTCATTTCAATGCGCTCAATTGGGAACCGGTTGTCAATTGGGCGAAGATATGGTACCATATGATCCAACATATAGGGAGGGAGTGGACGTATGGAGGAGCGTGTGGATGTATATGACGCCAGTCGCCGCCGCACCGGTCGGGTGCGGCGGCGAGGAGAGGCAATGAAGCCTGGAGAGTATGGGCTGGTGGTCTGCGTCTGGGTATGCGATGGAGCCGGACATCTGCTTCTGACCAAGCGGGCGACGGAGAAAAAATCCTTTCCCAACACCTGGGAAAACTCCGGCGGCTCCGCCTGGGCCGGTGAGTCCAGCCGCCAGGCCATTGCCCGGGAACTGTATGAGGAAACCGGAATCCGCGCCCGGGAGGAAGCCTTCCTGCTGCTGGAGTCTGACCGGGGGGAAGAGGCTTTTTTTGACTTCTACTTCCTCCGCTGCCCACCGCCGCAGCCGGACATTGTGCTCCAGCCGGGGGAGACCAGCGACGCCAAATGGGTCACCCTGGATGAGGTCCGGGAGATGGCCCGGGCCGGTCTTCTGGCTGCGCCCATTGCTCGCCGCTTCCGCCTCCAGGAGGCCCGGCTGGAGCGGCTGGTGGAAGCGGATGCGCCGTAGCCGGTCCCGGAGCGCTCCTTATTTTTCGGTGCAGAATTCCACCTGCTTACCTTCCAGGATCAGGTTGGTGGTTCGTACCGCGCACATTTTGCCACACATGGAGCAGGTGTGCCGGTCTGCAGGAGGGGTGCTTTCAAAGTAGCGTCTGGCCTTGTCCTGGTCCAGAGCAAGGTCAAACATGGCCTCCCAGTCCACCTTGTGACGGGCTTCGGACATGGCGTTGTCCTGCTGCCTGGCGTGGGGGACGCCCTTGGCGATGTCGGCGGCATGGGCGGCGATGCGGCTGGCGATGATTCCCTCCTTCACGTCGTCCAGGTCCGGCAGGCGAAGATGCTCTGCCGGCGTCACATAGCACAGGAAGTCCGCACCGTTTGCCGCTGCAATGGCTCCGCCGATGGCGGCGGTGATGTGATCATAGCCGGGGGCAATGTCGGTGACAATGGGACCCAGCACATAGAACGGGGCGTTGTGGCAAAGCCGCTTTTGCAGCTGCATGTTGGCCGCAATCTCATTCATGGCCATGTGACCCGGCCCTTCCACCATGACCTGCACGTCCTTTGCCCAGGCGCGCTCCGTGAGGCTGCCAAGCTCAATCAGCTCGGCAACCTGCCCTGCGTCGGTGCTGTCGTCGATGCAGCCGGGGCGTAGGGCGTCTCCAAGGCTGATGGTGACGTCGTATTCCCGCAAAATCTCCAGGACTTCGTCGTAGTGTTCGTAAAACGGGTTCTCCTTCCCGGTCATCATCATCCATGCAAACAGCAGGGAGCCACCCCGGGATACGATGTTCATCCTCCGCTTGTCCCGCATAAACGATTCCACGGCGCGGCGGTTGATACCGGCGTGAATGGTCATAAAATCCACACCCTCTTCAGCGTGAGCCCGGACCACCCGCAGGAAATCCTCTGGGGTGATTTCCAGCAGATCCTTCTCCAGGTAGCCAATGGCGTCGTACATGGGTACGGTGCCGATCATGGCGGGGGACTTTGCAATCAGCTCTCGGCGGAAGGTGTTGGTTTTACCATAATTGCTCAGGTCCATAATGGCCTCTGCGCCAAATTGCAGGGCCAGGTCCACCTTCTGCATCTCCATGTCGTAGCGGTTGCAGTCGCCGGAGATGCCCAGGTTGACGTTGATCTTGGTGCGGAGTCCTCCGCCGATGCCCTCCGGGGAAATGGAGGTGTGGTGGATGTTACAGGGAATGGCCACTTCACCCTTGGCGACCAGCTGGCGAAGCGTTTCCGGCTCCATGTACTCCTTTTTGGCGACCAGCTCCATTTCCGGCGTCACAATGCCCCTCTTTGCGGCTTCCATCTGGGTTTTGTAAGTTCTCATGGTGGTGATTCCTTTCGGCAAAAATTTGTGGGAGCAGGTGGCAGGAGCAAGATAGAAAAACGGGAAATGACCAGATTTGGCAATTTCCCGTTTCTTACGTCTTTCGTCTCCCTACGTTGGCATGATCCAAATCAGGTTTATGGGTCGAAGGTCGCACCTTCCTCTCAGCCTGTCATACAAACTCCCCAGCTATGTAGTTGTTGGGTTCATTGTACACGGGGCGGGTGGGAAAATCAAGAATTATTTCGGCGAATCCAGCCGCTCTGGTTTTTTTGACAATTCCTCTTGTTTTTTGGGGGAGTGCCGGGTATAATAAAGCAAACGATAGTAGGAGGTCCGTTACGTGGCTGTTACCATTGAAAAAGATACCATCATCGGCGAAGTGCTGGACATTGCGCCTCAGTCCGCCCCCCTGTTCCTGGCCATTGGCATGCACTGCCTGGGCTGTCCCTCTTCCCGGGGTGAGACTGTGGAGGAGGCTTGCATGGTCCACGGCATCGACTGCGACGCCTTCCTGGCCCAGCTGAACCGGTTCCTGGAGGCCAGCGAGGCTGCCGAGGCGGAGAAACAGTAAGCTTTGGGGAAGGAGGCGTTGCGGGGTGGGTCCCTGCGGCGTCTCCTTCTTTCTTTTTTATCAGTGCGGCACACGTAAGGAGGGTAGTTATGAAGCTTCCCATTTCCAAACGGCTTTTGGCCTGCGCTGCCTTTGTGGAGCCGGGGCAGCGGGTGGCCGATGTGGGGACGGACCACGGATATCTGGCCATTTACCTGCTGCAATCCCGCCGGGCCAGTCGAGTACTGGCGGCGGATGTGGCGGAGCAGCCTCTGGCCCGGGCCATGGAGAATGCCAGGCGGTTCGGCGTCCGGGAGGGACTGTCTTTCCATCTGTGTGACGGTGTCCGGGGGCTGCCCCGGGACTTTGACGTGCTCCTTATGGCCGGTTTGGGGGCGGAAACCATGGTTGGCATTCTCCGGAGCGGCCCCTGGCTTCGGGGGGGAAGGTACCGTCTGGTGCTCCAGTGTCAGTCCTCCCAAAATGAGCTGCGGCAGTACCTGTCGGAACACGGCTGGGAAATCACCCGGGAGGAGCCGGTGCGGGATGGGAAATTTCTATATACCGTCCTGGAGGCCAAGCCGGGCTGCCAAAGCCTTACCCCGGGGCAGCACTTTGCCAGCCCCGCCCTGCTGGCCAGCGGAAGCCCCCTGGTGGGGGAGTATCTGGCCTTCTGCCGCCAGGCGGTGGAAAAGGTGGTTTTGGGACTGACAGGCCTGGGAGGACCTAAATATGAATATTACAGCGCGGCTCTGAAGGAACTGCGGGAGATGGAGGCAATGCGATGAATACAGTGGGGGATGTTTTGGAATTCCTGGAGACGCTGGCTCCCCGGTATATGAAAATGGACTGGGACCATGTGGGTCTCCTGTGCGGCCGGTCGGGCCGGGAGGTCCGGCGGATTCTGGTGGCCCTGGACCCTTTTCAGGATGTGTGCCAGGAGGCGGCGGATTGGGGAGCCGAGCTTCTGGTGACCCACCATCCCCTTATCTTCCAGCCTCCTCAGTCCATTACGGACGACACCTCCGTGGGCCGGTGCATCCTCTTCCTGGCGGCCCGGGACATGGCCGCCATCAACGCCCACACCAATCTGGACTGTGCTCCCGGCGGGGTTAACGACTGCCTGGCCGGGGCCTTGGGCCTGGAGGAGACGGTGGTGCTGAATCCCTCCGGCACAGACGGCCAGGGGCGGCCCTGGGGCCTGCTCCGTGCCGGACGGCGGGAGCCGGTTTCCCTGGAGGCCTTCCTGGAGCAGGTAAAGCAGCGCTTGGGTTGCCCAGGCCTGCGGTATGTCTCCGGCGGCCGTCCGGTGTGCCGGGTGGCGGTGGGCGGCGGCGCCTGCGGCGACGGGGTTCGGGAGGCCTTTGACGCCGGCTGCGACACCTTTGTGACGGCGGATGTGAAATATAACCAGTTCTGGGATGCCCGGGACCTGGGGATGAACCTCATCGATGCCGGACATTTCTGGACGGAGAACCCGGTGTGCGCTACCCTGGCGGAGAAGCTCCAGGGGCAATTTCCCCAAATTCTCGTGAAAGTATCCGAACATCACACAGACTGCATAAAATTCTGCTGAAACCTGTTGATTTTGTCCCGCTGCCTGTGCTACAATGTTCAGAGCTTATGCGGGGCTGCTGGAGGCAGCGCCATATCGATAGAAGGGAAGATTTTCATGTCCGGACATTCCAAGTGGCATAACATTCAGAAAACCAAGGGCGCCCAGGACGCCAAGCGGGCTGCGGCCTTCACCAAAATCGCCAAGGAGATCATTGTGGCGGTGAAGGAGGGGGGCGGCATCACCGACCCTGCCAACAACTCCCGGTTGGCCACGGTCATCACCAAGGCCAAGGCCGCCAATATGCCCAACGACAACATCAAGCGGGTGCTGGAGAAGGCCGGCGGCGCCGGCTCCGGCGACAATTACGAGACCATCACCTACGAGGGTTACGGCCCCGGCGGCGTGGCCGTGATTGTGGAGACCATGACCGATAACCGCAACCGTACCGCAGGCTCCATGCGCCACCACTTCGACAAGTACGGCGGCAACATGGGCGCCACCGGCTGCGTCTCCTGGTCCTTTGACCGGAAGGGCGTCCTGGTCATTGACAACGAGGACGGGGATTATGAGGAAGACGCGGTCATGATGGACGCTATGGATTCCGGCGCCGATGACTTCGAGGCCGAGGAGGACTGCTTCACCATCTACACCTCCCCCGACGACTTCAACGCCGTGGCCGACGCCCTCACCGCCAAGGGCTACCATTTCGCCTCCGCCCAGATCGAGATGGTCCCCCAGAATTACCAGAAGCTGGAGAAGGAAGAGGACATCGCCAACATGGAAAAGATGCTGGACCTCTTCGATGACGATGACGATGTGCAGAACGTCTGGCACAACTGGGAGCAGGAATAGTATCTGAAAGGATTGACTCCACTACCCTTGGCGGAAGAAGGTGCACCATGGAATACGGCAATGGAGGCCGCTCGCTCAGGCAGCTGCTCCATGCACTCCCAGGGGAGGCGTGGAAAACCCAGGAGATTTTCCTTCGTCCCATCCAGGATGAGGAGGATCTATGGTATGCGACGGTGGAATGCCGCCTGAAGCCGGGGCAGGAGGAGTTTGTCAATCCCGCCGGCTTTTCCATTGGCAGGGCGTACCTCAATCCAGAGGAGCATGTCCCCTGCGTGATCTGTAAGGCAGACGGCGAAAGAATCGGCTATCTGGTCCTCCGAACATGGATTGGCGGGAGTGTGGATGCCGCTTCCTGGAGCTACTATCTGGATGCAGCTTGCCAGGGTCAGGGTTTTGGAAAAAAAGCCGCCATGCTTGCAGTTCACATTCTGAAGACGGCGGGAATTCAGCACCTGCGGCTTTCTACTGAGGCCGGAAATGTGAAGG
Source organism: uncultured Eubacteriales bacterium (assembly GCA_900545515.1). Classification (GTDB taxonomy): domain Bacteria; phylum Bacillota; class Clostridia; order Oscillospirales; family Oscillospiraceae; genus Faecousia. The sequence continues at coordinate 36,620 of UQZA01000012.1, forward strand.
CGCAAAGGCTGTATACGGATATTGGGTTTATGAAGCTGGACGAATTGGATGGGGATGATCTGGTGTTTGGACTGTCCATTTCCCATGATATAGAGAGGCGGGAGAATTCCTTTTTGTGAATTCTCCCGCTATTTTCCTGGGCTCTGCACTTTGATGATGGCGTCCTATTCCCGATAGTCATCCCGGACAAAGGGCTGGTCAATTTTCCTATCCACCAGGAGTCCGTATTTTTTGGGATGTCGGTATGCATTGCCGTGGACTTCCTGCTGACGGTAGCTGCGAAGCTGATCCAGGTTCAGGCTGGCGAGATAGATCCCTTCCTGCCCGCCCGCCTGCAGAATGCAGGTATCCCGGGAATGCTCCTCTTCGGGAAGGTACGCGACGCCGTCAAACACGCTGGAGCCGCCGTTGCAATCCGGCACAGTTTCGGGATAGTTGCAGGTGGCGATTGCCAGCATGTTTTCGTATGCCCGGCCGCGAAGCTGGGAAAGACGGTTGATTTCCATGGGGCAGGCATTGGGGACCAGAATCAGTTCCGCGCCCTTCAGCATGAGAATTCTGGCGCTTTCAGGAAATTCCCGGTCAAAGCAGATCATGGCGCCCACTTGCACCATGCCGCAGGCCGTATCCAGGGCGGTCACGTAAAAGTCCTCACCGGGAGTGAGATGCCGCTCCACGTCAAAGTCACAGGTGTGCACCTTCGCATACGTAAGCTGTTTGACGCCGAATCGGTCAAAAAGGACCAGGGAATTGCGGATACCGTCCCCATACCGCTCCAAAAAGGTGATGCCGATTGCCATGTGAAGCTCTTTTGCCGCATTTTCAAAGGAATGGACGAAGTCGCCGTTTGCCGAAATGGCAGCGGACTTCACGCAGTCTAGGGGTTGATGGTATATATCGTACCCATTGCTCCACATTTCCGGGAATAGGGCGATATCGGCCCCCATTTCTTTGGCTTGTTTGCAGGATTCCAAGCCTTTTTCTAAATTTCCGTCCAAGGCACCACATGGGGCTATTTGCAGCAGGGCAATTTTCAGTAAGTTCATTGTCGCTCCTTTTACCGGGGGAATTTCATTCCTGATTGGGCATTGCCATGGCCCGGCACGGGGCCGGAAAGGCGGGTTTGACCCCCTTCATCCAGGAATTTTCCCCTGTAAAAATTCTCATTTCCAGTTTTCTTTGCCGTAAGCCGGAATATGACACAACCGTCGGGGCATACGACATCCTTGCAGTATTTGCCGTTTCCGCCAATGTTTTCTAAATCTCCGCCGCTTCTGACGGCCTCCATGATGGAGAACAGGATCATCATGACTTTGGAGCAAATGCCCTGCCCAGCTGCGTTGACAGGGCAGCCGTAGGTGCAGGTATACGTATCTCCAATTTCTTCGCCGTTTCGGCAGTACTGCTCCGTGTGGTCGCCACGGAGAAATCCGATGACTTCAATCTGAAATTCATATTCCTCATGGTACCATTTTTTCATGACTACCCTCCGGATTCCAGTGTTTTATTTGTATGCTGTTCCCGGATACGAACTTTGCCGTAAGGCAGCTCTCCTCTGCCAGATAGGCCAGCCGCTCCACCCGCTGCTGGATGCTAAGGGGCAGGACGGTGGGATAGCGGCGGTCGTCCAGGACCAGGGCGTCAAAGGCGTAGCCCTGGGCGAAGGTTCCCACAGGGCCGAAGAAGCTGCCGCCACCCAGGGTGGCCATCCAGAAGACCTGGTCGAAGGTAAGAGGCGGGAGGCTTTGGTCCAGGAGCTGCCAGCGAAGCTTGCTGGCCTGAATGGCATGGGCCATGGCCCGGAAAAGATTCAGGCTGCTGCCCCCTGCCACATCGGAGGCCAGGCCGACCCGAAGCCCCTGCTCCAAGAAGCGGCGGACCGGAGCCACGCCGGAGGCAAGGTTTGAGTTGGATTCTGGACTGTGGGCGATGAACACGCCTCGCTCCTTGAGAAGCGCCAGCTCTGCCTCCCGGGAGTGGACGCAGTGGGCCATGATGCAGTCGGTGTCCAGGAGCCCAAACCGGTCGTAAACCTGGGCATAGCAGCTGGCCTCTGGAAAGCGTTCCTGCACCACAGCGATTTCCTTTTGATTTTCCGACAAATGGCTCTGCACCGGCAGGCCCGTCTCCCGGGCCAATCTTCCCAGACCCTCCAGGAGGGGAGCGGAGCAGGTGGGGACAAAGCGGGGGGTGAGAATGGGACCGGTCCGGCGGTAACGTCCCTGGACAGCCTCCAGCCAGCGCCGGGTTTCCTCCAGCGCCGCCTCCGGCCCCGGCTCCCGCAGATGTTCAGGGCAGTCCCGGTCCATGCTGACCCGGCCCACCCGGGTGATGAGTCCGCTTTCCTCCAGCAGGTCCATGAGAAGCAAGGTGGCCTCTGTGTGGGCGGTGGCAAAGATGGCGGCCCGGGTGGTGAAGCTGCCCTGCAAGGCCGCCACAAACTGCCGGTAGGCAGGCCCGGCGTAGGCCAGGTCCCGGAACTTGGCTTCCTCCGGGAAGGTGTGGGTGTTCAGCCAGTCCAGCAGCTCCAAGTCCATCCCCAGACCCCGATAGGCAAACTGGGGCCCGTGGAGGTGGAGATCCACCAATCCGGGGAGGATGAGCCGGTCCCCGAAGTCCAGAAGGGGCAGGTCCCGGTAGGCTTCCGGGAGGACCGGAAAGGCGCCCTGGCAAAGCCCCTCTGTGCAGACCAAAAATCCATTGGGAATACACCGGTGGCCATTGGGACCAGTACTGAAGAAAAGCTGCCCTTTACATACAAAATTTTCCATGGCATGTGCCTCCTTTTAGCTCCATTCTACCCAATGCTGCGTTCTTGATCCATCGGGCCTTGGCGGCTTCCAATCACATGCGGCAGCGTCCCCGCGGAAAAACAGTCCGGAGACGCTGCCGCATAACAGGCGGAAATCTCAGAGCAAGTACTGCACCACCAGGAGCAGAACAATGCCCGGCAGGCCCAGAAAGCCCACAATGGCAGCGGTGATGAAATTCAACTCAAAGACAATGCCGGTGATGCCGGACAGCAGGTTTAACAGGAACAGGCAAATAAATCCGCAGCCCGTGTTGAGCAGGAGCTTGAAGATCAGCTTCATAGGGGTCAGAAGGATTTTGATGAATAAAAAAATGAACAGAACCGGGACGGCCAACGCAAGGATTTCCTGCATAAAATTCCTCCATTCAAGAAACGAACATGCCGGTATATTTTCGGACGGCCTGGACAAAATAGGCTTGGACAGAAGATGAACAGAAGGAAGACCGCCACGGAAACGCCCCGCGCAAGGTGTTCCGAAGAGCTGGACTCCACCGTACATCGACTGTCAAGTGTATCCCACGGCAATTGCGCGCGGCAGATGCGAACCGGCGACCATGGAGCCGGAGGCGGGCGAGAATTCGCCCGCCGGTACATCAAGTGGAATGTCATACATTTTACTACGAATTCCAGGCGAAATCAATCCAAAAAGTGAGCCCGGACAAATCCCCACAATCCGAAACGTGGGATTTGTCCGGGTCTTTCATTCTGGATGGAGCATTTCTTCACCAGGCCGTTCCAGCGGCGCGAGGCATACCTCTATGATGACGCTCCCGGGAGCTTCTGGGTTTCCGGGATCCAGCTTTCGCCGGTGGAGAGGTCGTACACCCGGGTGCAGACCCGGTTGGCCAGGGCGCGGTTGTGGGTGACGGCAATGAGGCCCATGTTTTGGGCGGCGGCCTCCTCCAAAATTTTGTTCCAAATCTGGGCCTGGGTGATCACGTCCAGCATGGTGCTGATTTCATCGCAGATCAGAAAATTTGCCCCGCTCATCAGGGCCCTTGCCACGCAAAAGCGCTGGAGCTCCCCGCCGGACAGCTCCCGGGGGAACCGGTCCAGCCAGGCAGTTTCAATGCCAAAGGAGGCCAGGACGTCCGGGCGAAGCTTTCCGCTCTCCTCCAGGACCTGCTTCAGACGCCACCGGGGATTGATGGCCTTCTCCGGATGCTGGCAAATCAGCTGAACCGGGCAGACGCCTTTTTTGGGAAGGGCTGCTCCATCCAGGAGAATTTTCCCCTTCTGGGGTGCCAAATACCCTGCCAGAAGCCGGGCCAGGGTGCTTTTTCCGTAGCCGCTGGGGGCAAACAGCCCCAGACGCTGGCCGCTTTCCACGGCAAGGCTCAGGTCCTCCAGAATCCAGGGACCCTTCCTTCCGTAACGGAAGCTCACATGGGCTGCCTCAAGTCGCATGGAAACACCTCACCTCTCCCTTCCGCACCGTCTGCATAGGTGGGACCGACTTCTCACATTCCGCCGTCCGGCAGGGGCAGCGGGGGGCGAAGAGGCAGCCACTGGGCAGATTTCCCGCATAGGGTTGGAAGCCCGGGATGGGCCGGAACTCATGCTGGGGCAGAGCCCGCCAGAGGGCCTTGCTGTAGGGATGCCGCAGGGCCTCCGGCCCCTGGCGAAAGTCTGCCGCCGGAGCGGTTTCCACTGTGGTCCCCGCGTAAAAGACGGCAATGCGGTCGGCAATGTGGAAGGCCAGGTCAATGTCGTGGGTGATGAGCACCACGCCCTTGCCCTCGTCCGCCATGGCCCGGAACATGGCCAGGGCTTCCTCCGCCTGCTCCAGGCTCATGCCCGGGGTGGGCTCGTCGGCGATGATCAGCCTGGCGCTGGTGAGCAGAGCTGTGGACACCAGAACCCGCCGGGCCATGCCGCCGGAGAGCTGGAAGGGGTACAGCCGTTCCGTCTGCTCCGGCAGACCAAACCGGCGGAAGAGCTTCCGGCGGCGCTCTGTGGGCCGGGGCTTCCGGTGGCCATCCACCTGGGCTCCCACCTTCATCAGGGGGTCCAGAAAGGCCACGGACTGGGGAACCAGGGCGATTTCGGTCCCCCGGAGCTTGGCCTGCCGTTCCGGGGTCAGAGGTTCTCCGTCAAACCGTAGGGAGCCGGACACGGTGGCGTTGCCCGGCAGGATGCCCAAAATGGCTGAGGCCAGCAGACTTTTTCCCGAGCCGGAGGAGCCTGCCACGGCCAGAATTTCCCCGGGCAGGACCTTGAGGCTGAGGCTGGAAATGACCGGAAGTTGCTTTTGCTCCAGACCGCTGTCATACATTCGGAAGGAAACGGACAGGTCCGAAACCTCCAGAAGGGGCTTTTGTATACGTTCCATCCAAGTGTTCCTCCTATTCCTGGGCGCTGTAGGGGTCCAGAATGACCCGCAAATTTTCTCCCAGCCGGTCGGTGAGCAGCACCATGGCAACCAGCAGCAGACCGGGGAACACCGCTGACCACCACATACCGGCGGACAGATATTTCATACTCTCGGCCAGGATGATGCCAATGGCCGGCTGCTCCGGGGGCAGTCCATAGCCCAAAAAGGAGATGGAGGCCTCATGCAAAATGGCGTGGGGGAGCATGAGAATGAGGCCCACCAGAAACTGGGGTACCAAATGGGGCAGCAGATGATGCAGGAGAATCCAGCCGCTGGACTTTCCCAGCCGCCGGGACACTGCCACATACTGTTGGCTCCGGAGCTGGAGCACCTCGCCCCGAATGAGCCGGGCCAGGCCGGTCCAGTGGGTGGCGGCCACGCCGATGAGCAGCCCCTTCAGTCCCCGTCCGCAGGCAAAGGAGATGAGAATCACCAGGACCGTGTGGGGCACACCCATCACCAGGTCAATGAGCCAGTTGATGAAGCTGTCCATGGCCCGGGAGCCTGTGGCCGCCGCAATGCCGATGAGGACCGCCGCCACGGCGCTGATGGCAGAGGCGCAGATCCCCACAGTGAGGCTGGTAGACAGGCCTTTCAGAGTTCGCAAAAACAGGTCCCGCCCCAGGTGGTCCGTGCCGAAGGGATGGGACCAGGAGGGGGGCTCCTTGGCCTGGGCAAAATCCGCAGCTACGGCGCTGTCCGGAATCAGGCGGCCGGCCAGGAAGGCCACCAGCAGGACCAGGAGAATGAGCCCTGTGAGGAGAAGCAGCTGAGTTCTGCGGTTGCAATGCAAGCTCATGAATTCACCTCCTTGATTTGGGGGTCCACCACACCGTACAGCAGGTTGGCAATCAGATTGCCTGTGCAGACGAACAGGGTGGAGAAGAGGGTGATGCCCAAAAGCAGAGGCACGTCGGAGTTCAGCCCCGCTGCCGCCACAGCAGAGCCCAGGCCTGGGTAGGAAAACACCGTCTCGGCCAGCACGGAACCGCCAAAGAGCTCGGCAAAGGAGGCAAACTGCAAGGTGAGGGCAGGCAGGAGGATGTTCCGAAGACCGTGCCGCCTCAGGATGGTCCCGGCGCTCTCGCCTCTGGCCCGGGCAAAGAGGACGTATTCGCTCTCCAGCACATCTACCAGCTTCTGCCGGGTGTGGAGGGCAATGTTCGCAAAGGACATGAGGCTCAGGGTGAGGGCGGGCAAGATCAGGTGGTGGAGCCGCTGCCAGAGGGTTACCTCGCTGTTGAGGACGCCAATGGGGGTGGAAAAGCCCAGGGGAAACCAGCCCAGCCCCACGGAGAACACCAGCAGGAACACCAGTCCCAGCCAGAAGGTGGGGACGCTGCTGAGGATGTAGCAAAGCTTTTTCAAAATCCGGTCCGGAAGCCGGTCCCGGGTCATGCCCATGGCGCAGCCCAGACCAAAGCCTATGAGGCCGGAAAACAGCCAGGCGCAGAGCATCAGCGCCAGAGAATTGACAAACCGCTCCCCAATGATGTCCAAAACAGGGCGGCGGTATAGGAGAGACTGCCCGAAATCCCCCCGTACCAGAGCCTTCAGCCAGGTGATGTATCGCTCCACCGGCGGGGCGTTCACCCCCCAGTATTCCTCCAGCTGCTGCCGCTGCTCCGCAGAAACGCCCCCGGCGCCCAGTACATATTGTTGCACCGGGTCCACGGGGGACAGGCTCACAAGGGCAAAGGCAATGATGCTGACTGCCAGCAGCAGCAAAAGCGTTTTGCAGCCATACCGCAAAAAAATCCGGCCAAAACGGCCAACCATTCCGGTCATAATCCACTTCCTTTGTAATCAATAGAGACGTTCCCTCTTTCAGGGAGTACGCACGTTATCAATGTCACCAATTAAGGCTGGCAGAATGCTTTGCACCTGCACTGACGCGGCAGCGCCCTGCCTTCCCTGGGGGTAGGCGGGAGCTACGGTCCACCCCCGTAGGGGCGCACACCGTGCGCCCGCCGGGAAATGTGTACGAATTTGCCGGAAATCTGGAGGAACCGGAAGGTTTCACTGCCGGGCGCACAGTGTGCGCCTTAAGGCTGGGGACTCAGGCGGTCCAAGTCCAGTCCTTGAGATTCTTGAGCAGGGGCATGGAGGCGCCGTGGGGATGGAGCTGCTGGGGGCCGATGTCCAGGCCATCGCGGACGTAGTACACATGCTGTACATTGACAATCCAGACCCAGGGGCATTGTCCCTTCATGGAGGTACCGGTGGAGCCGTCCCACTGGGCCAGCTTCCAGTTTTGGTAAGCTGTCTCGGTGTCCAGAGCTTCCATGGCGGCCTCCAGGTAGCTGTCAGTGACCGGGGAGCTGTAGCCCTCGGGGTTGTAGTAGTCGTCCCGCAGCGCATAGCTGCTGTGGTACAGGCAGTAGCTTTCGTAGGGATTGGCGGCGCCCCAGCCCATGAGTACCGCGTTGGAGAACATACGCTTGGAAATGTCGTCCCAGCTGGTGCCCTCCACATTCATCTGAATGCCCACGCCCCGAAGCTGCTCCGCCGCCGCCATAGCCACAGCCTGACGGACGGAATCGCCGCTGCCGTACAGGCAGGTGAACTCTGCCTTGATTCCATCTTTTTCCACGATGCCGTCCCCGTCGGTGTCGGCCCAGCCCCCGTCTGCCAGGAGCTTTTTGGCGTATTCCACGTCGGTTTCCAACGCTACCTCCGGGTTGTTCCAGGGCATACCGTCATTTTCCGAGTAGCAGGGGGAGCCAAAACCGTTGAGGGCGGCCTTAGCCACCTGCTGCCGGTCGATGGCATAGGCTATGGCCTGGCGGAGCTCCAGGCTGCAGGTGACGTTATTGCCAATGGGATAGCCGGATTCTGTGGTTTTCCCGGTGTCCGGCTCCACAGGCAGGGTGAGGCCCCGGTTGTCCACAGAGGTGACGGCCTTCACGGTGTAACCGGCTACCTGGGCGGTGGCCAGGGTGGCGGCGGTGAGGGCAATGTCTGCTTGCCCTGCCCGGACAGCAGCCAGGGCGGCGTCCTCATCCTGGAACACGATGGTCACCTTCCGGATGGCGGGAACCTTGCCGTAGTAATCCTCGTTGGCCTCCAGAATCAGTTGCTCCTGCTTGTTCCATTGGACGAACTTGTAGGGACCGGAGCCCACAGGGTTTACCCCGTAGTCCGGGCCATAGGCGTGCTCCGGCACAATGCCCACGGTGGCAATGGTATTGAGGAAGGAAGAGGTGGGCTTGCTGAGGTTAAACACCACCGTGGTGCTGTCCACAGCCTCCGCCTTGTCCATAAAGGTCAGGTCCAGGGAGGACTGACTCTCCTTAGCCGTATTAAAGGTAAAGGCCACGTCCTGGGCAGTGACCGGCTGGCCGTCGGTGAACTTGGCGTTATCCCGGAGGGTAAAGGTCCAGGTGAGGCCGTTGTCGGACAGGGTATAGTTGGTAGCCAGGTCGTTGACAAATGCCATATCATAGTCATACGCCACCAGGGTACTTTGAACCAGGGGCGTGGTGCCGTGGCCCCAGCCCTGGCAGGGGTCCAGGCTGTCCGGCTCGCTGGAGATGGAGATGACCACCTCGTCCTGCTTTGCTCCGCTGTCCGGCTCTGTGGCCTGGGGGGCGCAGCCGGCGAGCAGGGACGCGCCGGTGAGCAGGGCCAGCGCAAGAGAAAGTACAGCTTTTTTCATATTTGTTTTTTCCTCCTATTTTGCTGCCTTTTGTCGTCTCTGCTAGTATATCTGACGGTGCTGCACCGCGCAAGCCCCCCTGGGGGTTATAAACTTTTCCAGGTTTTGCTCCCGTTTTGCACTCGGATTTGCTGTCCTGTGACGAGGGGATAGGACACAAGACGGGTTCCCTCCAGGCTTTCCCCGTGGAGGTCCACGGCGGTAATCTGATGGTTGCCGTAGGTGGTGTAGTAGTAAATGCCACGATCCGTGTTGCAGCAGGAGGAGTAGACGGTGATTTCGTACTGGTCTTCGCCCAGACGCACGCAGCCCCGGGACTGGGCCACGGAGCCAAGAATGTGGAAAAACTGGCTGACGCTTTCGGCCTCTGAAGGTCCGGAGACGGCGTTGAGCCGGGTGAAGGCCGCCCGCACGAACCGGGACACGGAGGAGAGGTCCCCTGGCAGGCCCAGAGCCCCCATGCCCTTACAGTAGGTGGTGAGGTCCAGCTGGGAGGAAAAGTGGTTTTCCGGCTCCCAGGGGGTGAGATTCAAGTAATTGGACAGATTGGTCATCTGATAGTCAAAGGGCGGGTTGTTGGTCAGAACCTCTGCCGGATTGTCATAGACCTGCAGGCCCTCTTTGACGGACTCCACAGTGATGGAGCCGCTCCGGTCTGAGATCATCCAGTGCAAAGGCGCCAGGGGAAGCTCCGGACGAAAGGGAACGCCCCAGAGGTTGAGGCGGTCCAGCAGAACCCGGGCCTCGGCAACGGTGGCGCACCGGCCCAGGACCCAGGGGATGAATTCAAAGGGAGTGACGTTGTCCCGACCTGGCTCCTCCGGCCGGTACACGGCGTTGCCGGGGAAGTTGAGCCCCGCCATGCTGAGCCCGGCCTCATTGGTGGCATCGTAATACAGCGGGTAGTCTCCCAGTACATAGGCCATGCCGATCATGGCATAGTGCCGGTCCAGAGTCCCCATCTGCCGGAACCGGAGGGGGTAGCGCCTGGGCGTGATGGTGACGGTTTCCTGATAGACATAATCGAGATCCAGGTTCCGGCCAAAATAGTGGTCCTTCGTCTGATAGGTGATGGCAGTACACATAAAAACCTCCTGAATGAATGCTCCCGGCTTCCGGGGAGAAGTGTCACCTCTATCTATTATCCCTCTCTTTTACACATGAATGCCTCAGGGCAATGGCATTTGCTTGGAAACAGCCCATAACGACAGGGCTGTTTCCAGAAAGCATGTAAGGCAGGCCTAATGTCACAGAAGACCAGCGTCTTCAATCTGGAACAGCTGATGGATTATTTGGGCTCCGAGACCTTCGTCGGCGTGACCAGTGCGGGCTATGAGCCGTATAAAGACCAGAGCGGAGAGCTGCGGGACACCGAGCGATTCCTGCTGCTGGATGACAAGGGCTTTGTGTGGAGCCTGTGGGTCTACGAGACAGAGGAAGGGTTCGGCGCCGAGGCAGCCTATTCCCAGAGTGATTTGGCTCAATATGGCCTGTTCTTCCCGGAAGGTGAGACCTTGGAGGTTCAGATATATCGGGAACCCTGTTGGCTGCTGGAAGCGGCGGAATTGGTATACGGTCTGGTAAACCGTATCCCAGCCGGGAAACTGACGGTTCCCGGACAGTATTGCATCCCGCCGGATGAGCTCCGGAAAATTCAGGAGGAGGCCTGTGCCGGGCTGGATTTGGAGGATGAGCTGCTGCGGCTTTACTTCCGGGGGACGGCCCTGGAGGGAGTGAGCGGACGCAAGTTCTGCCTGGGCTGTGCGTTGCTCTATGTCTCCTTTGACTTGGCTCACCCGGAGCCGGAGGAGATGACCAGGTGCCTGAAGGAAACCTGGTACAAGCTCCGCAGAGAGCAGTACCGGATCAGTGGGATCAACATGTTTTCTCTGGGCCTGGAGCGGGCGAAAGAGCCCAGCTTCCAGACCCTGGCAGAGGAAATTGGAGACCTGCCGGTGCCGGTGAAGCTTCGGATGCAGATTCTGGAGGTTTTTTCCGCCTATGACGTCCACCTGGACCGGGTTGTGGCGTTGCTTCGTCCAGTGGCGGAGGCCTTGCCGGCGTTGCTCCGGCCATGGGTGGAGCGGGCGGCCCCGCTGGTGAAGCAGTGGGAGGAATTTTTTGCTGCACATACCCCCCAGGAGTTTCTGTACCGGCGGGCGCGGGTGCAGGTGGAGGACTGCCAGTTCCTGGATATGGCTTTTCGCTACGTGACTCCCAATCTCTCTCCGGCCATCATTTTAAAAGACGAACATGGTTGGCATATCCACATGGGCATTGCGGTGAAGCCGGATCTTACCCCGGTTGCCAAGGCCCAGGAATGGGAGGAGTGGGAGCTGACGGCCATGCATCTGCTGTCCAGCCCCGCCCGTATGGAGATGCTCCATGCAATGACGGATCGGTATATGAGCGCCCAGGAGCTGGCCCAGGCCCTGAACCTGAACTCCGGCACGGTGTTTCGGGATCTGAACAGCATGTACGATGCCCGGCTGCTGTACATCGAAAACCGCAACGGCAGGAATTGCTACCGGACGAATTACGGGATGGTCCAGCAGGTGACAGAGCATATTCAGCGGTATCTTTCCGGAAAGGAATAAAAGGTTCCGGATATTATGTACAAAAGAGCCTGAAGCTGTGGCGGCATACCACAGTTTCAGGCTCTTTTTGAGGAATTAATTTGAACATCAGTTGGATGTCCGCTCACTTCACAGCATGGATTGTCAGGCGGCCTTGGCCTGCTGCTTGGCCTCCAGCCGGTCAAAATTGTGGAGCCAGTCGGCTTTCAGGAAGTAAACCAGGAAAATCACGGAGCTGATGAACCAGGTCAGGGGATAGGCGGAGAACACCACCTCAATTTTCGGAATGTAACGGATGACGATGGTGATGTAGGCAATGCGCACCAAACACCAGGAGACCAGCATGGTGAACATAGGCACCATGGCCTTGCCTGCGCCCCGCATGATGCCGGCGATGCAGTGGGAGAAGGCCAGCAGGAAGTAGGCGAAGGCCTCCAGCTTGGCCTGACGGGTGCCGAAGTCCACCACATCGGGGGTGCTGTTAAAGAGCGCAATGAGGTGGGGCCCCAGGAAGAAGATGGCGACGCCCATCAACTCCGCCAGCACCACGGAGCAGAGAATGCCGAACCGGACGCCCTTCTTTACCCGGTCGTACTGCCGCGCTCCCAGGTTTTGTCCCACAAAGGTGGACAGGGCCATGGCAAAGCAGGTAATGGGCAGGAAGGCAAAGCCCTCCACCTTGGAGTAGGAGCCGCAGCCTGCCATAGCGGCGGCTCCAAAGGTGTTGATGTTGGACTGCACCACCAAGTTGGCAAAGGCGATGATGGAGTTCTGCACGCCGGAGGGCAGGCCGAAGCGAATCACATTTTTCAGGGTGGGCAAATGGAACCGGATGAGCCGGGGATGAAGCTGGTAAGGGGTTTCGTACTTGGTCAGCCGGATCAGGCACAGGGCCACGCTGGCGCCCTGAGAGATGGTGGTGGCCAGAGCTGCCGACCAGACGCCCCAGTGGAATCCGCCCACAAACAGCAGGTCCAGGACCACGTTCAGAAGGGAGGAGCAAATCAGGTAGAACAGGGGGTGCTTGCTGTCTCCCACAGCCTGAAGGATGCCCACGAAAATGTTGTACATAACCACAAAAATGGCGCCGCAGAAGTAGATCCGGAAGTAAATGATGGAGTTGGGCAGCACATTTTCCGGCGTTTTCATCCAGCGTAGAATGGTGGGGGTAAAGGCCACGCCCAGTACCGTGAGGACCACGCCTGCCACCAGGCCAAAGGCCACGTCGGTATGTACCGCCAGGGATACGCCCCGCTCGTCCTTGGCCCCAAAGTATTTGGCAATGACCACGCCGGCGCCCATGGCGATGCCATTAAAAAAGCCCACCATCATGAAAATCAGACTGCCGGACGAGGTCACAGCGGCCAGAGCCGCCTCGTCCAGAAATCTGCCCACAATCAGGGCGTCGGCCGTGTTGTACATCTGCTGGAAAATGTTGCCCAACAGAATGGGCAGCGCAAAAAACAGTAATTTTTTCCAAATGACGCCCTCGGTCAGGGCGTTCCGATCCGTTTGCACGTCGTTCCCTCCTAAAATTTTAAGTTCCTTTCCTCGCAGGTTTTCTTTTACCTATAACACACCTGTGTGTAAAAGTCAAGACTCTCCTGGTGGGAAAACAGGACAGAAAAAGGAAATGCTGTAGCCCCGCGTTTGTGGTTTTGCCGTCTTGATTGTGGGGAAAAAGCTGGTATAATGAAAACAACGCCTAAATGGGCACGGTGCCAGGCGAACGCCAAATAAACGAAGGAGTCCCATATGGAGCTGAGAATTGAGAGAGAACCCTGTATGCTGTATGAAACGGTGGAGCTGCTCTATGCGTTTGTCAATGACATCCCGGCGGAACGGTTGACGGCAGAAGGGACTTATTGTATCCCGGAGGGGGAGCTTGCTGGGATTATGGGGGCTGTATGTGCAAATTTGGACCCCCAAGATCCGGATTTGCACCGGTACTTTGCCCGGCGACCCATTTTAGACGAGCCGAACCAGTATACCTGCCTGGCGTTTTGCATGGTGTATGCCCTCGTTGACATGCATGCCCTGGATATTCCCAGCCAGATAGAGGCCATGTGCGCCAGATGGGAGCGTATGCGCCGGGGTCCCTTTGTCATCCGGGCGATCAACCGCTTCACCATCGATGTGTCCAAACACCCGGAGGGAAAGTCTGCTTTTTTGGCGGAGGAGCTGAAAAAGCTCCCCATTGAGGAGGACTTTTGCCTGGCCCTGTTGGAGACCTTTTCCGACTACACGTACCGAATGGAGCAGCTTCGCGGGATGGTGGAGCCAGTGGCCCGGGAGTTGCGGCCTCTGCTGGAGCCTTATGTCTCCAACGCCCAGGGCCTGCAGCAGATGTGGCAGACGTTTTTTCAGGAGAATACGGTGGAGGATTTTTTGGACAAACGGACCGGGATGGTGCCGGAGCATCCCGTTGACCGTGCGGGATTTGTCCTCAGGTACCTGGATGTCCACTGTGCGGTGGGCCATGGGTATTCCGAGCAGGACAGCTTTTGGATGCATTTGGGCGTTGCGCTGTTGCCCACCCTGCAGCCTGGCTTTGAACAGGGCCGCCTCAATGAGCGGGAGTTTGCTGCGTTCCACCTCCTGGGCGATAAAAGCCGGTCGGATATGATCCGGGCTGTGACAAACCGGGCCATGTCCATGCGGGATCTAACGGCCCAGCTGGGGCTGAATCCGGGCACGATCTTTCGCAACTTGAACAGCCTGACCAATGCAGGCCTCCTGGTCAAGGAGCTCCGGGGCGACCGGTATTTCTACCGGGCCAATTTCACATTCATTGAGGCAGTGTTCCAGCATATGCTGGATTTTTACCGACAGGGTGAGGGCGACTGAGGAAGCGGCAATCTGGCGCCTGGGCAGACAATCCAAAATACCGGGGGAGCCCTCTCGTGTGGAGGGCTCCCCCGATGGGTTCTTACTGAGCGATTTTGGATGCAGCCTGACAGACGGCGTCTTCCACATTGGCAGCTGCCTTGTCAGCCAGCCGCCGGGCGGGATTCTGCCGGGGCATCATAAGGACTGCCACTGCGCCTACCGCAGCGCCCAGACCCATGGTAATCGCAAACGAATAGCCTTTCATTTCCATACGCCTCCTTCCGCCCTTAGTATGCGCAGAAGTGGGGGAAAAGAAGCGAATTTTGAAAAATTTCCAGAAAATATGACGCAGACTCGCCCCATCGCCTTGAGGGCAGACGAAACCTACGGCCCACCCCCTGCAGCGCCCCTATGCGCTTACCTTCTGTGCATGCACATGGTACCACTGGGGCAAGCGCGGACGCCTTACTGGGTGATGGTAAAGGTCATGGACCGAACCAGCTGCCGGTTGAAATAGACTTCCAGCTGGTAATCCCCGGGGGTCTGAGGCGTCCGCTCCAGCTGGCCCAGGTATTTGCTGCCGGTCCACATGGTGTGCCATTGGGCTGAGCCGGTGTAGTAGTCCACCGGGACTCCTTGGGCATCCCGCACAACGATGAGGGCTTCCACCTCCTCATCGCTGGAGGTCACGCCCTGCGTGGCCTCCAGGACAAAGGCGATGGAGCTGCCGGTGGTAAATTGGGTGGTCTGCTCCTCCGGCACCAGGTCCTTGGTGGCCCAATCCGGGTCCTCTGGAGTGGGGAAGGTGGCCATAAACACCTGGTCCGGGGTCAGGCCATACTGGGAGAAAGAGGTGGCTTCCGGCGTGGTGACAGTATAGGCGCCATTCAGCACCGTGACGCCTCCGGCTGCCTGGATGGAGAAGGTGTAGGTCGTGTTGGGGAGTACCGTGGAGATCACGGCAGCAGGCTCTTCCGTTTGAATGGCCTCTGTGGTCTCCTCGCTGTTGCCGTAGGAGTACAGGAGAACCCATCCGCCCTCCGGCGCATCGCCTGCAAAGGTCCAGGAGAGGAGAATTTGACTGAGATCATCTGCCTGGATGGCGCAGTCTGTAATGGAAACCGGATTTGCCGTAATGGCAATCCAGGCGTTTTGGCTCATTCCCGCCGCCGTGACCTCTACGGTGTAGGCGGTGTCCGGATTCACGCCCTCTATGGTAGCGGTGCAGCCGGTGACGGTGGTGGTTTCATCAAAGCTGCCGGAGTCGTAGCATCGGACGGTCCAGCTGGCTACAGGCGTCTCCGGCTGATCCCAGGTTAAGGTGAGGGCGCTGCCGGTGTGGCTGCTGACCCGGAGGTTCTGGGCGACCACGGCCGGACCAACGGTGTAGGTGAGGCTGTTGCCGGTGAGATAGAAATCCTGCTCTGCCGTGAGCTGGAAGGTATAGGTTTTGCCCATGGTGAGACCGGTGACGGTGACATTCTGGCCGGAGAAGGTGCGAGTCTGAGGCTCCTCGCCCTCGGCGCTGTAGTGGAGGGTCCAGCTGTCCGGCTTGGGCCCGTCGGCGGTGAAGCTCAGGATGACCGAGCCGTCCTCCGGACCGGTGACACCGGTGAAATTTACAATCTTGGTTTCGGCTCCGGTGGCGTAGGTGGCCCGGACCGGACCGGTGAGCTTGTGAAAGCCGTCGATGGATAGGGTTACGGTGTATTGGGTGTTGGGACTCAGCCCCGTAAAGGTGGCGGCCCCGTCGGACAGGGGCGCTTCGTAGGTGTTGCCATAAGTATCCTGGCAGGTGAGGTGCAGGAGGCTGGGATCTGCATCGGTGGCGAGTCGAATCTGGAAGCTATCCAGCGTACCGTTTACCACCTCCAGCTGCTGGATTGGGACGCAGTAGTAGCGAATGTAATAGTAATAGGCGCCTACGGCCAGGGCGGCCAGGACCAGAAGAACGGACAGGAAGATGATGAGACCCTTTACGGACCGGCGAGGAGCGGGCTCCCCGGCTTCCTGCGTCTGCTCAGCTGGCGCTTCCGGTGCTTCCTGGGGAGGTGACACCTGCTCCGTTGGGGCCGGTGTCTGCTCCGGCTGGGCCGGTACGGCCGGTGTAGAGGCAGGAGCTTCCCCGGCAGACGAATCCAGGAGCACCTGGGCCCGGGAGAGAATCTCCGCAAGCTCCGGATCTGTAACCTCAACCTCTGCTTCGGGGTCCTGATCCTTCTCCTGGGGCAGGGTTTCATCCGGCGCCTCTTCTTGGGCAGGCGGCTCCTCCTGCACTGGCGCCTCTGGAGCTTCCTGGACTTCTGGGGAAGGCGGCGCATCTGCCGGCTCCATGGGCTCCGGCTGGGGCTCCGGGACGGGGGAGGGAGCAGGCTGGGGTTCAGGCTCCGAACCCGGCGCTTCGACCGACGGCTCCGGTTCAGGCTCCGGCTGGGCCGCCTCTGCCCGGGCGTCCAGGGCGGCGGCCTCTGCGTCCAGGGTGGGGGCGGTCACAATGGGCGCGGCAATGACGGAATCGTTCACCGGATTGCGCTGCATGTAGCTCACCAGCGCCTGCCCCATGGCCTCCGGGCTCTGCCACCGGTCCTCGGGGCGGAAAGCGGCTGCCTTCAAAATGATGGCCGCCATTTCGTAGTCTGCATAGGCGGGGGGCGGCAGGGCTTCCCCCTTCAGGCGGCGAGCCTCCGCCCCTTCCTGCGACTCCGCAAAGGGACCTTGCCCACCATTGTATACCAGATAAAGGACCATGCCCAGGGCGTAGAGATCAATGGTGGCATTCATCTCTCCAAAATCGTCAAACAGCTCCGGCGCGGCAAAGGGCCCCCGGTATTTGGCGGGGAAGGTGGCGTACGGTAGGTCCTCCAAAGGGAGGAAGCCGAAGTCACCCAGCTGGAATTGACGCTGGGAAGTGACAAAGATGTTGTCCGGTTTCAAATTTTGATAAAGATACCCGGCCTTCCGGCTGAGGGTCAGAGCGGCGCACAGATCGATGCCCAGGTTCACGGCGTTCAGATGGGTCATGGCGTTGCGCCGGGCGTAGGCAGACAGGGTAGTCCGGTATGGACTGAGGACCCACAGGTCCATGCCTACCTCCCCATTGGCTTTGGGGGTGGCCTGGTGGCTGTAGAAGGGGGCAAAGCCCCGGGTCTGAGCCAGCCGCTCCAACAGGCGGATTTCCTCCTCCAGACCGTGGGTCACATCTTCGTAATAGCTCTGGGCGGCAGTCTGGTCGGCACAGGCGCCGGTGAGTAGCATGGCGTTCACCTGGGTCTGAGACTCTGGAACAGAGACCTGCTTTAGAATGAATTTTTCTTTCGTGACGGCATGAATCGCAGGGCAGCAAATGATGCCATTGTGGCTGCTGAAGGGGCTCCCTAAGGAGAAATCGTCCAGCAGGGGAGATACGGTTTTTGCATCCGCCAAATTCATCGCCTCCTTTGACTACCTGATATCATAAGCGAAAAAACCGAAAAAAGCAACAGGATTGTAGTTGTTTTATGGACGGGAAAATGGTATGATATGGTCGAGCCGATTCTGAAAACAGTGCACAGCGTAACGGAGGGATCACGTTTGAGTAAAGTTATATGCGAATATTGCGGCACCATTTACGCTGCGGAAAAGGGCGCATGCCCCATCTGCGGCAATCCTTATTCGCCGGAAAATACCAAGCCATGTGAAGAACCGCAGGAGAAGCAGGATGCGCCAAAGCGGCCGGAGGCTTCCAAGGAACCCACCATTCCGGTCCCGGAAATTCCCCTGAAAAAGGCCAAAGCCCAGCCGCCGGAACAGGCGAATCCACCTAAGAAAGCGTCCTCCGACTCCCGGAGCGGGTCTTCTAAGGGCCACTTTGCCGGGACTGTCTCCCGGAAGGATAAGACCATCTGCATTGTGCTGGGCTTACTGGCTGCCGGTGCGCTGCTGTACGGCGGTTACCGGATTTTGAGCCCCTACCTGGGAAGCTCCAAGGAGCCGGCTGTGTCGGTCCCCCCCTCCAGTAGCGCTGTGTCCTGCACGGGCCTTGCCATGGAGACATCTCTGACCCTCACGGCCCAGGGGCAGAGCCAGGCCCTCCATGTGACCAAGACTCCGTCGGACGCCACGGAGGCGCTCCGGTTTGTCTCTGACAAGCCTGCCGTTGCCACGGTGTCCCCAGAGGGGATGGTGGAGGCGGTGGGGCCCGGCCAAGCGGTCATCACCGTGACCTGCGGTCAGGCCAGTGCCGTATGTACTGTCACCTGCGCCTTTACCCCTGGGGAGAGCACCGCGCCAGAGCCTTCCACAGATGGGCCGGAGGAATCCACCGGCGAACCGGAGGAATCCACCGGACCAGTGGGCCAGCTGAGCCTCAGCTCTACCGACATCACTCTCTTCCAGAAGGGAGAGACCGCCCGCCTGACTGCCGGGAGCCTGCCGGGAAGCCGGCTCCAGTGGTCCAGCGAAGACGAGACGGTGGCCACAGTGGAAAACGGTGTGGTCACAGCTGTGGGTCCTGGCACCACGGAGATTCAGGCTGTCTATGAGGACCAGACCCTCACCTGTGTGGTACGCTGCAGATTTGAGGACACGGAAGAGGGCGAAGCCGCCATCAGCCATACCGATGTGACATTGGAAGTGGGCGAGAGCTTTACCCTGCTGTTGCGGCAGGCCAATGGCCAGGCCCTGGACGTGGCCTGGTCCCCTGGGGACGTCAGCGTCTGCACCGTAGACGGCAACACCGTCACGGCTGTGGGCTCCGGTGATACGGAGGTCACTGGCGTCTACGAGGGCGTGACCTATACCTGTGTGGTGCGGGTGAAATGACAACATGAGTGAAGGCTTTTTCTAAAATTGCCTGGGGGTGTCTCAAAACGAATGAGACACCCCCAGGTTGGTTTTTGTGTGTATTTTACGCCGCCGCTGCGTAAAATTGCACAGAATCAATCTTCTACACCTACACGGTTGTGCCGGCGGAATAAGAGACTGACGCACCAGAGACCGGCCAGGCCCACCAGAGTGTAGATGATGCGGCTGACCAGACCTGTCTGGCCGCCAAACAGCCAGGCCACCAGGTCAAACTGGCAGATCCCCACCAGCCCCCAGTTGACAGCGCCGATGATGGAAAGAATTAATGCAAGGGTATCCATGTGAAAACCTCCCTTTCTTCGTGGATGGCTGTAGTATTTCCCAGAAGACAGAAGGCTATGCATATGGGCGGCTTATGCCTCAAACGCCATGAGGTTGAGGCCGATTTCCGGGTCCATCCTCCGCTCCACCCGGCCCTCCAGAAGGGTGACCACCAGCTCGCAGGTGGCGCTGATGACGGCCCGGTTCAGGTGCCCGCCGAAGACCCGGCCCTCCTGGTCGCCGATGCTCATATGGAAATGACCATAGGGCTGGTCCTCCTGGGTGGTGAGGGTGCCGTGGAGAGAGATGATCTCATATTCTCCCTGGAACTGGTTGGATTTGTACTCCTGGGTGGCCGGGAAGTAAACGCCCACCGTCACATCATCCGCAGCGCCCAGGCCGTTCACTGACGCCAGGGTGATGTGCTCCCGGCGGGCCAGCTCCAGGAGCCGGTCCACCACTTCCTCTCCCCGGTCCAGCCGGACGATCAGGGTGTTTCCAAACTTTTTGTATTCCATATGTTCTGTTCCTCCTTAATTTTTTGGGAAAAAGCTGTCAAAAATAGCTTGCATAGCTTGTTCATAGTCCCCGTCGTCCACGCCCAGGACAATGTTCAGCTCCTTGGTGCCCTGGTCGATGAGGCGGATGTTGACCCCAGCCTGGCTGACGGCGGTAAAGAGCCGGGAGGCCACCTGAGGCCGCCCCGCCATGCCCCGGCCCACCACGGCAATCATGGAAAGACCGTCGCAAATTTGCAGGCTGTCCGGGTGGACGGCGGCCTCCACATCAGAAAGGAGCTGCTGCCGGTGGGGCTCCAGGAGCTCCGTTTGGGCGACCAGGCAGACGCTGCCAATGCCTGTGGCCAGGTGTTCAAATGGCACGCCGTTTTTCTCCAGGCAGGACAGAATTTTCCGGCAATAACCCACCTCGCTGTTGGACCGCTCCTTTTCCACCTGAAGGGCGGAGTAGCCCCGCCGGCCTGCCAGGCCGGTGATGGCCCCGGCAGGCTCCGTGGCCTGGGCCACGATCCAGGTGCCGGGAGCCTGGGGGTCCATGGTGTTGCAGATGTGAATGGGAATCCCGGCGGCCTTAGCCGGGTAAATGGCGTCCTCGTGGAGGACGGTGGCCCCCAGGTAGGCCAGCTCCCGGACCTCAGCGTAGGTCATGGTTGCGATGGGGGGAGGCGCGGCGATGACCCGGGGGTCTGCAGCCAGAACGCCGGACACATCGGTCCAGTTTTCGTACACTCTGGATCCAGAGGCCCGTGCCAAAACTGCCCCGGAGATGTCAGAGCCGCCCCGGGAGAAGGTGGCCACGGCCCCATCCGGCATGCCGCCGTAAAAGCCGGGCATCACCGCCCCAGGCAGATCCTGGAGCTTGGCAGCCAGGGTTTTTTGGGCGGCCTCTCCGTCAAATTGCCCCTTCTCATCAAAAAAGATACATTGAGCCGGATCCAGAAAGGGGAGGTTCAGAAGGGCCGCCATGATCCTGGCGCTGAAGTATTCTCCCCGGCTGGCGCAGAAGTCCTGCCCGGCTCCCCGCTCCATGGCCCAGAGAGTGGCCCGGAACTCCTCCTCCAGGTCCAGGCTGAGGCCCAGCTGCGCCGCGATTTCCTGGAAGCGGCTGGCCACCGGGGTGAAGGCCTCCGCCACGTTCCCACCCTGCCGGGCCTCCTCGTGGCAGCGGTACAGCTGGTCTGTGATTTTGATATCCTCCGGGAACCGCTTGCCCGGGGCGGAGACCACCACAAACCGGCGCTCCTCCTTCAGAGCGAGAATGTCTCGGACCATCTGAAAGTGTGCGGCGTCACACAGAGAGGTGCCGCCGAATTTTGCTGTTATCATATTTACCTATCCTCTTGCCTGGCCCGGTGGGGGCGGCAATGCCAAATCAAAAAATCACAATCTGTCGGGAAGAGTAGAAGAAGGTCCGGATTCGCCGAAGCGCTGGGGATCACGGCGTATCCTGCCGCCGGTGCGTCCGGAAGGCCGCACCCTGCGGCGCCTCCCACAGCGTGCCCCGCATATGCGCTGCTCCCTGCCTCTGGCTGTCTCAAAGCTATTTTACCAGATCCTCCATGGTGTACAGCCCCGGGGCCTTATCCTGAAGGAAGGCGGCGGCGTCCAGTGCACCCTGGGCCAGGAGGACACGGTCGTGGGCCTCGTGCTTCAGGGTGAGGGTCTGGGTGCCGGTGGAGATCATCACCTCGTGAATGCCCACGGTGTTGCCCAGACGCACGGAGGAGATGCCGATCTCCCCGGGAACCCGCTTGCAGGCGCCGGACCGGCCGCAGTGAACGGCGGCCTCCGTGCGCTGGGACCGGACGGCCTCGGCCAGCATGAGGGCGGTGCCGCTGGGTGCGTCAACCTTCCGGTTGTGGTGCACCTCCAGAATTTCCACGTCAGCCTGGGGGAAAAAGCGAACGGCGTCCTTTACCAGGCGGCACAGAACGGCAATCCCCAGGCTCATGTTACCGGAGTAAAAGAGGGGAACCTGCTGGGCGGCGGCCAGAATGTGGGCCCGCTCCTCCTCGGTGTGGCCGGTGGTCCCCACCACCAGGGGAAGCTTGTGGGACACGGCATAGTCCACGGCGGCTCTGGTGGCCGTGTGGAAGGAGAAATCCAAGACGGTTCCCTGGACCTCTGGCACTTGGGAAAAGCCGGTGTAAACGTTTTCTCCGCCTCTGGAGTCTACCAGAGCGGCCACCTCTCCATCTGCATAGCGCACCTCCAGGAGACGCCGGAGCTCCAACCCCATGGCTCCTGCGGCGCCATTGATGATGATCTTCATGCCAGGACCCCCAGACGTTTCATTTCTGCCAGGAGCGCCGCCCGGCGGCTCTCCTCCATGGGGGTGAGGGGCAGGCGGACGCCGCCCTTTCCAAAGCCCATGGCGGCCAGAGCGGCATTCACGGGGATTGGGTTGACCTCGGAAAACAGGGCGTTCACCAGAGGCAGAAGCTTGCACTGCAGGGCGGCAGCCCCTGCCACATCCCCGGCGAAGAACCGGCGGCAAAGGGCCTGGGCCTCCCGGGGAACTACGTTGGACAGCACGGAGATGCAGCCGGAGCCGCCCATGGAGAGGACAGGCACAATATGGTCGTCGTTGCCGGAATAAATGGCGAGCCGGTCTCCGGCCAGGGCGGCCACCTCCACAATCTGGCCGATGTTGCCCGAGGCCTCCTTTACGGCGGCAATTCGGGGATGATCGGCCAGAGCGGCACAGGTGGCCGGCAGCAGGTTGCAGCCGGTGCGGGAGGGGACATTGTAGAGGATGAGGGGCTTGTCCGAGGCGTCTGCAATGGCGGTGTAGTGGGCAATGAGGCCGGCCTGGGTGGCCTTGTTGTAATAGGGGGTTACCAAAAGACAGGCGTCTGCGCCCACGGAGCAGGCGTATTGGGTCATGGCAACGGCCTTGGCGGTGCAGTTGCTGCCGGTACCGGCGATGACCGGCACCCGGCCTGCCGCCCGCTCCACGGTGAAGCGGATGACCTCCTTGTGCTCCGCCTCGGTCATGGTGGCGCTCTCGCCGGTGGTGCCGCAGGCCACGAGACCTGCCACGCCGGCGTCGATTTGCCAGTCAATGAGACGGCCGTAGGCCTCATAATCGATGGCTCCGTCCAGTTCCATGGGGGTGGCCAGGGCGGTGGCGATGCCTCTGAAGATCTCTTGTTTCATGGGGATTCTCCTTTCTCTATGGCGTGCAGAGGCCCCGAAGTGGGGGTGCACATGATGGAAATGCTCATTGGCTCAGCTGCAAAAATCGCTCCAGCCGGTCCATGGCCTCCTGCAGATGTTCCATGGAGCAGCAGTAGGACATGCGCACGTACCCCTCTGCGCCGAAGACGGTTCCGGGGACGGCGGCGACACCGGCATCCTGAATGAGGCGGAGGCAAAAGTCCTCCGAGGACCGGCTGCCAATGGAGGGAAAGACGTAGAAGGCCCCTTCCGGCCGGGCGCAGGGCAGGCCCATGGCCTCCAGGCGGCGGCAGATGTAACCCCGGCGGGTCTCATAGGCCCGGGCCATTTCCTTCGGGTCCCAGTCCAGGGCCGCCAGGCACGCCGCCTGAATCATGGCCGGGGCGCAGGTGACGGCGTGGCTGTGGAGCACCGCCAGCCGGTCCAGAACGGCCCGGGGGGCCATGAGGTAGCCAACCCGCCAGCCGGTCATGGCGTAGGGCTTGGAGAAGCTCTGGACCGCCAGAATCCGGTCCCTCCCATGGGCCAGCTGGGGGAAGGTGGGGCAGGGGCTGAGGCCCCAGTACACGTCGTCACAGAGTACAAACAGCTCCCGCTCCCGGGTGATCCGGTCGATGGCCGCCAGATGCTCCGGGGTGTAGACGACGCCAGTGGGGTTATTGGGGGAGTTGAGAATCAGGACCTTGGTTTTGGGCGTGAGGGCCGCTTCCAGGGAAGAGGCCGTAAGCTGGAAGCCGTCTTTGGAGGTGTCCACCGGCACCGGAACGGCCCCGGCCAGGCGGGTCACGGTGTCGTACAGGCTGAAGGCCGGGGTGGGAATGACCACCTCATCGCCTGGGTTCAGGACCCCGGTGAGGGCGGTGTAAATGGCCTCCGTGGCCCCCAGAGTGATGAGGATCTCCTCCGGAGCGTAATCCAGGCCCCGGCTCCGGCGTTCAAATTGGGAAATGGCCTGGCGCAGGGCCAGGTCTCCCCGGTTTTCCGTGTAGTGGGTGCGCCCCTGGTCCAGGGCGTCCTTGCAGGCCTGTCGGATGGGAACGGGAGTGTCGAATTCCGGCTCCCCCAGGGTGAGGAGGATGCAGTCTCCCCGTTCCTTTGCCAGGGTGGTGAAGCGGCGAATGCCCCCCAGGGCCAGGCCGCGCAGATTGTGGTTGAGCTCGGTCATACCAATTCCTCCCCAATTCGGGTAAAGAGGTCCGCCCCCCGGGCCAGCACCCCTTCGTCAAACTGAAAGTCCGGACTGTGGAGGGCGGGAGCCGGGCCACAGCCCAGGAAGAAGAAAAGCCCCGGCAAATACCGCTGGTACCAGGAGAAATCCTCGGTGATGAGGACGGGCTTGTCCAGCCGGGCCAGGGGCCAGATGCCCTCCACCCGCTCCAAGAGCTCCGGCGGATTCCACACAGCCGGGTAGCCGTCGGAAAAGGACAGGTCCAGGCGGCAGCCGCTGCCGGCGGCGACGTCCCGGGCCAGGGCCTCCAGCTCCCCCCGGAGCCGGTCAAACACCGGGTCCCGGAAGGCCCGCAGGGTCCCCTCCAGCCGGGCGGAGCCCGCCAGGGCGTTGCGCACCGTCCCCGCCTGAAGACGGCCGAATTTCAAAAGCCGGGGCTCCTCCGGCGGGAGCTGCCGCTCGAGAGAAAGGGCCTCCAGGTACCACCGGGCGGCGGCCTCCAGGGCGTCCCGGCCCAGGCCGGCCCGGGCTACGTGAGCGCTCCGGCCTGTAACTGTGAGGGTGACCTCGGAGGAACGGCACATCATCCCGCCGGGGATGGAGGCGAGCACGCCTGCCGGAAGGTCCGGCCATAGGTGTAGGCCAAAGATGGCCTTTGTGCGATATTGATCAAAAACGCCGCTGTGGCAAATGGCCTGGGCGCCGCCAGTGGTTTCCTCCGCAGGCTGGAAAACCAGAAGCATGTTGTGGGGGAGGACTTCCCGCCGGGCCAGCCGCCGGGCCAGCTCCAGGGCGATAGCCATGTGGCCGTCGTGGCCGCAGGCGTGCATTTTGCCAGGATGGCAGGAGGCGAAGGGCAGGCCTGTGGCTTCGGAAACCGGCAGGGCGTCCATATCTGCCCGGAAGGCCAGGCTGTGGTCCCGGCCAAAGTCAAAAAAGGCGCACAGGGCGCTTTCCGCCGGGGAGAACACCTTACAGGGCAGGGGCTCCAGGGCAGACCGCAGGTAGTCCAGGGTTTCCGGCAGATTCCGGTCCAGCTCGGGAATCCGGTGGAGGGCCCGGCGGTCTGAAATGAGATCCATATCCATTCCTCCGTTGTGTTTTTGGAAAAAACGTGGTATCCTAGGGACGAATCTTGTCCCTGAAAGGAGTATGCCGCGATGAATGCAGAGCAAATCATAGAACTAATCCGCAGCGCCGAGAAGAAAACCCCGGTGAAGGTTTACCTCTGGGAGAAGGAGCCCACCAGCTTCCCCGGAGCCAAGGAATTTCCCGCTGGACCCCATGCCAAGATTGTCTTCGGAGACTGGAAGGTGGTTGCCCCAGCCCTGGAGGCCCAAAAGGAGGCCATTTTGGACATGGTGGTGGAGAACCAGGCCCGGAATTCCGCTGTGCCCCTCCTGGACACGAAAAATATCAACGCCCGCATTGAGCCCGGGGCCATTATCCGGGATCAGGTGGAGCTGGGTGACGGGGCTGTCATTATGATGGGGGCCATTTTAAACATCGGGGCCGTTGTGGGACAGGGCACCATGATCGACATGGGCGCGGTCCTGGGTGGCCGGGCCACCGTGGGCAAAAACTGCCACGTGGGGGCCGGCGCGGTTCTGGCCGGGGTCATTGAGCCCGCCAGCGCAACGCCGGTAGTCATCGAAGATGATGTGCTCATTGGGGCCAACGCTGTCATCCTGGAGGGGGTCCGGGTGGGCCGCGGGGCTGTGGTGGCCGCCGGAGCGGTGGTCATTGCCGACGTCCCCCCGGAGACGGTGGTGGCCGGGGTCCCCGCCCGGGTCATCAAGGCCAAGGATGAGAAGGCTGCCGGGAAGACCGCTTTGGTAGAGGCGCTGCGGGAGCTATAACTTATTATACACAAATTTGATCCCTTGTACAGCCAATTTCCTGCGGCCTCGGGCTGCAAATCCTGCCAAGGGCGCTGGAGACTCGGGAGAATGCGTACCAGCCTGAAAGCCGGTCCGGATTTGCCGAAACGTGGCAGGTCCCAGAACATGCTACCGCCGGGGCGCACAGTGTGTCAAGAGCAACATGGTTTACACATTGTGAAGGGACATAATTTGTAGATATTAAACATCAATGAATTAGATTTTACTCGCTCCAGGCAGTGATCCCGGAGATCAGCTCAAGTGTGGAACAGGTCGGGGAAGTGGAGCTGCCGGCGGGAGAAGGGATTCTCTTTTCCTGCCAAAACAAAGAGGGCATCGCTGTCGTCGGAAATGGGCTCTGCGCAACAGGCGGAGGAACCGGCAGGGGCGAAGCCCAGGGTGGCCCGCTCCGTGCCCGGGGCGGCGGTCTGAGAGAGAATCTCCTCCAGGTCGCTTCCGCCGAATATGTCCATGCACTGCAGGACAGGCCCCTCCTGACGGGCCACGGCCACGGCGTTCTGCTGCGGGATGTAATAGACGCAGTCTTTCAGAAAAGAGCCGCAGTAGAACATGAGCAGCCCGAAGTTTTCCACCACCTGCAAGGCAGAAAAGGGGTTCCCCCGTTTGTAGCAGGCTCGCAGCAGGGCCAGGTCTTGTGGGCTGTCCACAGACAGCTTCCGTGCGCCGCCCCGGGCAGTGGGGACGGGCAGGGTGTATTGGTACTGGATTTCCCGCCGGAAGCCGAACTGGGGATAAAAGTCTAGAACAGTCTCATTGGCAAAAAGAAACATGCCGTCACACCGGTCTGCCCAGTCCCGGAGCACCTCCTCCATGAGACGCTTTGCCAAGCCCTGCCTCCGGCAGTCGGGCCGGGTCATGACGGTGCCCAGCTGGATGTACCGGCGGCGCTTGCCGTCCAGGAGCACCTCCAGCCGGTTGACGGAGACATTGGCCAGGGCGGTTTCCTGGGACAGGAGCGTATAGGGCAGGTTGGACTCGGTCCAGTAGCCGCTTTGGTACCAGCCCTCGAAGGAGAGGCCGAAAACCTGCCGGGCCAAAGCGTCAAAGCTCTGCCGGGCGGCAGGGTCCGGCATGACGTTTTTTCGAATTTCAAATTCCATGGTGTTCCCTGCTTTCAGAAATGTGAGCGGAATCTCTTCCCACCGGAGACGTGGGGATTGCCTGGGAGGTAAAAGCGCCAGGGGTAGTCCCGGGCCTCCCCGGCGTAATCGATGCCGATGCGGCGGGACTGGGCCACAGAGGCCGGTCGGAAGCCGTCGTCCAGCAGGTACAGCGTGTCCCCGCACAGGTCCAATCCATAGCAACCCCGGGTAATGGAAAGGGCCTGGCACAGCTTCCCCGGCCCCGCAGCCTCCCGGAGGAGGCCGCCCCATGAGGGAGCCGGCTCCACGGCCCGAAGGAGCACCGCCTGGGGCTTTCCGGTGGTGGAGGCAACCACGTTCATACAGCAGTGCATGCCATAGATGAGGTATACATAGGCAAAGCCCCCGGGGCCGAACATCACCTCGGTCCGGGCCGTGCGCCGCCCAGCGTAGGAGTGGGCCGCCCGGTCCTCCGGCCCCTGGTAGGCCTCCGCTTCCACAATCCGACCCGCCAGGGTCTGCCCCTCCAGACGGTGGACCAGCACCTTCCCCAGAAGCTCCTGCGCCACAGTCAGGGCGTCCCGGGTGTAAAATTCTCGTGTAAGTCGTTCCATAGCAGCCTCCTTTTGGCATCATCATACCCCATCGGAGGGAATTTTTCCACTGTTTTGCCAAAGAAAAACCGAAGCGATTTCCCACGCGCCGCACCGCGTGAGTTGTCGCTTCGGTTTTTCATGGCTCGCACAGCGCCTGGGCCGGGACGCCGCACACGCACCGGCCTGCCGGGAAATCCGGGACAGGGGGAAAGCCCCGGATTTCTCACAAAAAAAGCTGCGGCGAAACTTCGCCGCAGCCGTTTTCCTGCGCGTTACTAAGGCATACCTGCCCGGAACCCGGGGCGGGTGTGCCAACAATTCATTCCTGTAGGTCTTCTGACTTGTGTCTCAGGCGACAGGACCCTCTGCCTTCTCAGGTTGCCCCAATGACTGGCTTGCGCCAACGAGGGAGATGTCTCGACACTTACAGCGCCGGTCGCGCGGGGATTTGCACCCCATTGTCTTGTTACAGCCCCCCAGCCGCAAAGCGCACCAGGTGGCCACAGGAACTATTGGATTGTCCAGTCTATCTTATCCGAATTGAAGGCAAATGTCAAGATGTGAAGAGGAAATTTCCAGGGCAGCAGCATTTACTTTAGTTTCTGCCCCCGGGGCGGTAGGGTGCGGCATCCATGACGCACCAGCGGCAGAATGCTCTGTGACCTGTCACTCTTAGGGCCAGGTAGGGCGCTGCCGCGCCAGTGGAAAGTGGCAGCGCTGAAGCAGCTTCGTTAAAAAGGAGCCGGAGCTGTTTTTACGGGAAGCTTCGGCTTCCTCTGTGAATTTTTTAAAATTTCAGATCCTCACTGACCCGTTTCATGGAGTCGGAGGGGCGGCATCCGATGACCCGCTTGAATATCCGGGAAAAGTAATTGTAGTCGTTAAATCCAACGCTCAAGGCAGCCTGGGTGACGGAGGAACCGGTTTCCATGAGGTAGATGGCCTGATAACAGCGCAGCCTGTTTACATAGCTCATAATGGAGCTGCCGGTATGCTGCCGAAACAGGCGGCAGAGGTAGCTTTTGGTCAGGCCGATCTCTGCGGCGATGTGGTCCAGGGAGATGGCGTCGGCGTAGTGATGGGCGATGTAGTTCAGGACCTTTCTGGTATATCGCAGGGAATTGTCATATTGGAAGATGGTGCCGGAAGCGTCAGCCAGATGGCAATGGCTCCTAAAGAGGAGACTGAGTAGAGACAGGCAAAGCCCCTTGATTTGGATTTCCCAGCCAAATTGCCGAGCTTTATAGGCGGAGATGATCTGAAGGAGGGTGCTGCTCATATGCGTATCCTGGCGGACAAAGCATTCAAATGCTGTGCAGTGAACCATCAGAATATCTCGGTAGCG
The DNA here is from genome assembly GCA_900545515.1 of uncultured Eubacteriales bacterium. GTDB lineage: Bacteria > Bacillota > Clostridia > Oscillospirales > Oscillospiraceae > Faecousia. The sequence continues at coordinate 65,762 of UQZA01000012.1, forward strand.
GGATAGGCGTAGGTCGTCTTCTTCTACCAGCAACCAAGTGGGGTCTACCTGCAGCACATAGTAGTGTGTGCCATCGGCAAAACCAACGGCATGGTGGGGAATGCACCAATTGGCGAAAAAGACGTCGCCGGGGTGCAGGGTCTCGGTTTGACCATTGCAGGAGAGGCTGATGGCCCCCTGGAGGATCAACTGAAATTCCAGGCTCTCATGCCAGTGCAGGGACCAGTCGCTGGTTGTGATGTCGATTTTTTGATTGGTCCGCTCGGTGATCCGCACGGGGAAATCCCACTCCGGCATGGGGACCTGCCAATAATAAATTTGCTTTTTCGCCATGGATGGTAGCCTCCCATCAGATTTCTGGATTTATTTTCGCACGGCGTGAGGCTGCCGTCAAGAGCCGGCCAGAGGGAAAGTACAATTTTGTGCTAATCTGCGTAGAACGCTGTACTATTTTAAGCGGGGGAAATATGGTATATTTTGTGTGAATGCTTGTGAAAAGACGGAGAAAATTTGTTGATTTTGCCGGGATTTGTGAGCGGTGAGAGGAAGGGGGCGAAACGGACTGTCCTGCTCTGCGGCAGATTCCGTGGTCACAAACGTAAAACGCATGATGGAGGAAAAATACATGAAAATGAAACAGTGCTGGAGAAAATCCCTGGCTCTTCTTCTGGCTCTGGCGATATGCCTGGGACTGGTTCCTGCGGCCCATGTCCATGCCGCCGGAGAGACCGACAGCGAGGAAGCGGCAGGGGAGGCCAGCGCCAGCTTTGAGCCCTGGGGCCATGGCTATCGCTTTGTAGACATTCTGAACTTTGACCCTGCGTCTGACCCTTACTCTCAGGAGTTGGTGGCCAGTGTCCCCCTGCAGGAGCGCAACGCTACCTTCGCCGCCACCCAGGCCAATCCGGACCTGAGCGACGATTCGAAGCTGTACGTGATCTCCTCTGGCAACTATCGTTCTACGGACGTCAACGAAGCCCCCTGGAATGCGGGCATGTCCTATGACGAGTTTTCTTACAATCTCTTTAAGTTCTGGCAGTATGCTGACATGGTGGGTGCCGGCGGACGGCCCACCCAGAACATCGCCATCGGCTCTTCCGAAAAGGAGTATGGCATCATCGCCATCCCCATGGCGGCTGCCACCAACGCCGCCCACAAAAACGGCGTCATCACCCTGGCCGAGTACTTCATCCCCAGAACGCCCCAGTATACCGAGGAGTGGCTGTACCAGGATGAAAACGGTGAGTTCCCTTACGCCAAAAAGCTGGTGGAGCTGGCCAAGTACTACGGATTTGACGGCTATTTCATCAACCAAGAGGCCTCCATTGACAGCTCTTATGTACCCCTCTTCCGGGAAATGCTGCAGTACATGCGGGAGCAGGGCATTTACATTCAGTGGTACGATTCCATCACCGAAGGCGGTAGTGTATCTTACCAGAACGCCTTCAACAGCAGCAACGCCGGCTGGATCTGGAATGAGACCAACGGTCGTGTGGCCAACTCCATCTTCCTGAACTACTGGTACCGCGACACTGCCCTGAAGGACTCCAAGGCCTTGGCCGAGGAACTGAATCTGGACCCTTACGAAGTGGTCTACATGGGCGTTGAGGGCGGCCAGTGGCAGTTTGGCACTAACATTGAGACCCGGTACAACGCGGTAGACGAGAATGGCAAGCCCTATACCAGCTTTGCCATCTGGGGCTCCGACTGGTACCACGAGCAGTTCCACAAGCCCAACGGCCGCTATCAGGTGGGCTATCAGTGGGAAGCCGAGGAACGGGAGCGTATGTATTATACCTCCGCTACCGAGAACGCTGGCGAATACAGCACCGGTACCGTCCAGCGGGACGATATCAGCTACGACAGCACCATCAACTTCCAGGGCTTCTCCAAGTACGTGGTGGAGAAATCCGTGATCCATGGCACCTCCTTTGCCTCCGACTTCAACAACGGCCACGGCATGCAGTATTTTGTGAATGGCCAGGTCTCCCGGGACATGGAGTGGACCAACCTGAACCTTCAGGACATCCTGCCCACCTGGCAGTGGTGGATCACCTCTACCGATGACAACCGGCTGGAGCTGGACTGGGACTATGGCTCCAAGTTCTACCGCTACGACAGCAACGGCGAGACCTACGCCTTCCCCTACACCCAGATCGGCGCTTACAACGGCGGCTCCTCCCTGGTGATGTACGGCGACCTGCTGGGCAGCCAGACGGTGAACCTGTACAAAACCGAGCTGGATGTCACCGCCTCCAGCAAGCTGCAGCTTACCTACAACAAGCCCAGCGCCGACGACACCTCCAGGCTCCAGGCTGCCATTGTCCTGAAGGACGGGGAGACCGGCGTCAAGACGGTTTACCTGCCCATTGAGAACTCCGGCAAGAAGACTGACGGCTGGACCACGGCCACCCTGGATTTAAGCGCCTATGCCGGTCAGACCATCGCCGCCATCGCCCTGGAGCTGTCCGCCACCGAAAAGGTGGAGGGCTACCAGCTGAACCTGGGCCGCTTGGTTGTCTCCGATGGCAAGTCCTATACCCCCGCAGCTCCCACTGGGTTGACCCTGGTGAACCGGTTTGATTCCACCGGCGAAATCCAGCTGGCATGGGATCTAGGCGACTACAGCACCGTAAAGAATTACCACGTATACGCTGTGTATGCCGATGGCACGCAGCGGTTTGTGGGCGGCGCTTACGCCAGCAACTATTATATCCAAACTCTGGAAAATGCCAGCAAAGTGACGGCTCTGCGGGTCTACGCGGTTGGCGCAGACGGCTCTGAAAGCGATGCGGCCGAGCTGCCTCTGGCGTCCACCGGCCGGGTCTCCAACGTCCGCACCGTCAGCGAAAACAACATGCTGAACGTCACCTGGACCGATCCCACCGAGAGCTTTGCAAAGGTGGAGGCCACCCTCACCTACTGGTACAGCGAAACTACAAATAAAAACCAGACCATTACGGTAACTCAGGGCGACCAGAAGGCCTCCTTCCCCATTGAGCTGGAAGATGGCGCTCAGTACATCCTGACCCTGGCCACTGTGAACGCTGATGGTTCCAAGAACGAGGCCGTCAGCTATTTCGGCGACCTGGCCGACAAGTATTGCGCCCCTTATGACGGCGAGGGCCGCGTGAATCCCTCCGGAAGAATCGATCTCACCACTCCGGCTGTTGATGACTGGAATCTGGCTTACGTGGAAGTGGGCGGAAATACCACAACCTATCGGCGGCTTGGCGGTTCCTCAATGGTCAATCTGTCTGTTAAGAAGGATGGCTTGACCCTGATGGTCATCACACTGGAAGACATGGACGGCAATCAATCCCAACCTGTGACGCTCATGTTCCTGAATGGTCAGCCTGCGGCGGCAGATATGGCATACGGGGAAGAGATGATTCCCGATCCTGTGCTCCGGGCTACCCTCCAGGAAAAGGTGGGCCCCACCGTTGCAGATCTCATCGGCTTTGCTGGTGAACTGGATTTGTCTGGCTGCGCCATCGAGGATCTTACCGGCCTGAACCTTCTCACCGGCCTCACAGGTGTGAATCTGTCTGGCTCTGCTCTCACGAAAGTCACAGCAGATGTGCTGCCCAACGCACTGACCATCCTGGATCTCACCGGATGTGCCAACCTGGTCGAAGTCAAGCTGGACGACCGCCCGGAACTGGCGGTTATTCTGAAGGGTTGCGATGCTCTGACGGATCTGTCCCTGGAAAATTATGGCGATCATGCTTTGGATCTGTCTGACTGCGTGAATTTGCTGAATCTGAATCTTGCCGGCACGCAGATGACTGCTTTGAACATCCAGCCTTTGACCAAGCTGCATAACTTGGATCTTTCGAATAGCCAGATTGCTGAGCTGAAGGCTGCAAAGGCAGACCGCTATACCAATGGATACTACTGGTCTTGGCAGTCCGCCAAGCTGGATCTCACCGAAGGCACCTCCGAAGGCCAGCTTATGGCCGGCATGCAAAATTACTTTGCAACTGCGGAAATTCCAGATGAACTGACCAAGGAGCCCAGCCAGCTGGCAGAAGGTACTCTGGGTTCCTGGAGTGGTAACAGCAAAACCCTCAATTTGGGCAGTGTATCCGCCCTGGATACCATTGTGGTGGAGAGCTACTATCCTGAATGGTATGGCACGCTGTCTGCCTTCACCGTTGAAATTTCTACCGACGGAACTACCTATACGCAGGTGGCAGAATATACGGACCTGACAGAAACAGTTACCACCGTTCAGCTGCCGGAAGGTACCCGTGCAGCGTTCGTTAAAATTACTGTTCCGGAAGATACCAGTGCATACGTCGATATCACTGTGAATGGCTTCCTGATTGCTCCCAAGGGCTTTGTCTATGACGGCCAGCAGCCTGCCATGGAGCGGGATGACATCGCCGCGCCTGTGGTGAAGGA
>UQZA01000013.1 GCA_900545515.1 uncultured Eubacteriales bacterium
ATTTTTCTCAGTGAGACTGACAGGTCCAACGGCTACTTGACGCATACAAAAAATTTGCGGTCTCCCACAAAGGGGTTGACAAAGCCCCCACCTTATGTTATGCTGCAAACGGAATTTGGCAATCTCTATTCACCGTCAACTTCATAAATCGGATGATTGGCTCGGGAGAGACTGAAACCAAGAATGGCGCCGAAGGGGCATGCAAAAACTCTCAGGCAAAAGGACCGGACCAGGACGATGCTCTGTAAAGTGTGGCGGCGACCGCACGCCGAAGGTGCAACCTGCCCCAGTGCCGTTTCCAGGCCCCGGCGGGGAATCTCTCAGGTATGTTAACGGAGGCACAAAGTGTCCAGCATGGACGCCTTGTGCTTTTTTCATATGTCTGAAAGGAGTCTTTACATGATTATCACCCAGAAAAAGCCCATGGAAGAGCTGCTGGCCATGCTGGAGGGCGTAAAAAAGGCGGCCATCGTGGGCTGCGCCAATTGCGCTACCGCCTGCCAGACTGGCGGCGAAAAGGAAATCCAGGAATTGAAGGCCACCTTGGAGGCGCAGGGGATCGAAGTGGTGGCCACGGTTCTGCCCGACGAATGTTGCCACAAGATGCTGGTCAGGAAGGACACCAAGGTCATCCGGGACAGTGGCGCAGAGGCCGTGGTGTGTATGGCCTGCGGCGACGGTGTGCAGACCGTGGCAGACAACCTGACCCTTCCCGTTTATCCATCCAACAACACCATGTTCCTGGGCCAGGTGGAACGGGTGGGCATTTTCCACGAATACTGCCGGATGTGCGGCGACTGCGTTTTGGGCTCCACCGGCGGCATTTGCCCCATTACCAAATGTGCCAAAAGCCTGGTGAATGGTCCCTGCGGCGGCCAGAAAAACGGCAAATGTGAGGCCAACCCTGAAAATGACTGCGCGTGGATTCAGATCTACAACCGTTTGGTGGCCATTGGCCAGGAGGATAAGCTGCTGAACGCCCGAACAGACAAGGGCTACGCCAACGCTGTTTATCCGAAGCATGTCAATTTAAGGGGGAAGAAAGTATGAGTTTGCTGCAAAAAGCCCTGGACCGGGGCAGCTTTGCCGTTACGGCGGAAATGGCGCCGCCTAAGGGGTACGATTTTTCCGAGGCGCTGGAAACAGCCGCCCTGTTAAAGGGTAAGGTACACGGCGTCAATGTGACAGATATGCAATCCGCCTGTCTCAAGGCTTCTTCTCTGGGCCTGTGCATTCATTTAAAGCAGGTGGGGATCGAGCCGATTTTGCAAATGACAGGACGGGACCGCAGCCGGATGGCGCTCATGGCGGACATTCTCTCCGCCGCATCCTTCGGCATCGATACCATGCTGGCTCTCACCGGCGATCACCCTGTGGTGGGCGATTGCAAAGAGAGCAAGCCGGTATATGATCTGGACTCTGTAGGCATTCTCAAGATGCTCTCCCAAATGGAGGAAACCGGCACAGACTGCGGGGGGAATCCCATTTCTGGTGGCGCACCCGTCTTCTTTAAGGGTGCTGCCGTGACCCCGGTGTACGAGCCTATGGCGCTGCAGATCAATAAGCTCCGCCAGAAGGTGGAGGCTGGCGCCAAATACATCCAGACCCAGGGCGTTTTTGACCTGGACAGCCTGAAGCGGTTTTTGGAGGCTGTGGACCGGGCGGAGATCCATGTCCCCATTATGGCGGGAATCATTCCCCTGAAGGCCGCCGGTATGGCCCGGTTTATGAATGAGAATGTCCCAGGCATTGCGGTGCCTCAGACGATGATTGACCGCCTGGCCGAGGCCGCTGAAGAGGGCAAGGCCAAGGGCGTCAAGGGCCTGCCCGGGAAGCTGGGTATAGAAATGGCGGCTGATCTGATTCGCCAAATCAAAGAAGAAGCTCTCTGCCCCGGCGTACACATTATGGCAATCGGCGCGGAGCGCAACGTCCCCACCATTTTGGAAAAGGCTGGGATCGAGGTCGAGATCTGACCAAAGATAGGAGAGCCTCTTGCAAAGTTTCGCTTTTGCAAGAGGCTCTCCTGTCAATTTCTGGCTGACGGATCTGCCAGAGGCCCGTAGGGACCACCGGGGATTGGACCTGACTGCCCGGACAGTTTGGAAGAAAATATATACTTTTTGGAGTTACGCTGTAGGAGTAGGCATGGCGAATGTGCGGAAATATGAATCAGAGGCGCATGGTGCTTCTACAAAAAAATCTGGCGCAAAAATCGCTTTTGCGCCAGATTTCTAATGGTGGAGACTACTGGACTCGAACCAGTGACCTCTTGCGTGTGAAGCAAGCGCTCTAACCAGCTGAGCTAAGCCTCCTCACGGAACGAGACTTATTATACCAGGGTTTTCGAAAAAATCAAGCCCCAATTTCTATTTTTTTCTTTTTGTGCGAGGGACGGGGGGCAAGAAGGCGCAGGGCCGCTGGAAGGGCTCTGCGCCGGGGAGATTATGGCGCGGTGATGCTGCTGGCCCAGATGGAAAAGGCGCTGACATAATAGGGCATGAGGTCGTTGTAGCAGGCAAAATAACAGGTCCAGAAACCATCCGTACCCTGCACGACTGTGAAGTAGTAGAAGATTTCCCCGCTGTCGGTTGTGTCGGTATCGGTAACATACAGATTACCCAGGTTGTCGGTCGAGAAAGCATCCAGCTCGTAGGCCTCGGAAACCAGCTTGCCATATTGTTCCAGGCTCAGCTTGCTGTAGCCGGCTTCCAGCAATTCCTCTTTGGTGTCATGGACGGCGAAGAACAGGACGTCATTGCTTTCCATGTAACCATCATAGCCACTTTCCTCTTCTGTTTCCACTTCCGCCAGGCCATCCATGGCAGAGAGGCTCAGTCCACAGGACAGGTCGTATTTTGCGAGGTCACTGAAGTCGGCGGTTGCAGTCTCGCCCTCCTTCAAAAGGTCGATGCTGGCAGCGGCCTGGTCAAACGCATCGGCCCAGGCGCCGTCGGCAGTTGCATCTGCGAAGGTAATGGAGTAGTTTTGGCTAGCGACAATCTGGTAATCGGTGATGTAGAAGGTGGCGCCGGACATTGTGAGCTGGGACACAGACTTCACGGTGGGGTAGCCGTCTACTTCGGTCTTTTCCACAGACTCCACGGTGGCTTCGGCGTCCTGCCCCATGGCGGCAAGGCTCAGCTTCATGGCTGCCTCATACTGCTCAGCGCTCATGTCCAGAACAGCGGTGTTTTGCGGGGTGGGAATGACGCTGATGTAGGACATGTCGTCGGGGAAGCCGGGGGCACGGAGGAAGCCGGTGGTGGTGTCAACAAAGAAACCCTCGGGCTCCTGGAGAAAAACATTGGTTACGGCGTCTTCAGGCTCCGTGGCAGGCTCTGTGGCCTCCGTAGGGGCCTCGGTGGGCTCTTCTGTGGGAGCCTCGGTGGGTGCTTCTGTGACGGGCTCTGTGGACGGTTCTGTTGCCGGGGCTTTTTCCTGCTGGCAGCCGGCGAACAGCCCCAGCACCAGGAGCAATCCCAGAGTCAGTGCGAGAAACTGCTTTCCTGTTTTCATGTTCTGCTCTCCTTAAATTTCTTTTTTGGGGAAATACCTTGAAAATTATACAACAGCGCAGAGAAAAGTGCAAGTGTAATTTCACAAGGTGCTGCAAAAAATTGCAACCACATTTTATGGTTACTTGACTGGGATTTCTGGCCCTGCAGAAGAGAAGTGGTATGGAAACCACCGGCGGCTGGGCCGGAAGTTCCTGGTTTTCAAGTTTTTTTCCGGAGGAAGAGCCGGAAGCGTGCAGATTTCTATTGTACTTAGGAGTAACTTTTGTTATAATAAGCAGAAATGAAAAAATGTGGATGTGGATTGCGGTGAAGTACGGAACTTGGAATGTGGCCCAACCGGCATCTGGGGCGGTACATGTGTTGCTCCAGGCCGGTTATTCCCCCCTGACTGCCATGGTGTTGGCGGGACGGGGGCTGGACAGCCCAGAGAAAGCAAAGAAATATTTAGATTGTGACGGCCCTCTGCCAGACCCGTTTTTGATGACGGATATGGCCGCAGCCAAGGCTCGAATTGCCCTTGCCCTGGAGCGGGGAGAGGCAATGGCAGTCTTTGGGGACTATGATGTAGACGGTGTGACTGCCACATGCCTGCTCACGGATTTCCTCCGGAAGCGGGGAGCGGACTGCCGGACCTACATCCCCGGACGGATGGGGGAGGGCTACGGTCTGAACCCGGCGGCGGTCCGGCTCCTGGCCGGTCAGGGCGTGACCTTGATTGTGACGGTGGACTGCGGCATTACCGCCGTGGAGGAGGCGGCGCTGTGCCGGGAGCTGGGCGTGGATCTCATCGTCACCGATCACCATGAGTGCAAAGACCGGCTGCCTCAGGCAGTGGCTGTGGTGGACCCCCATCGCAAGGGTGACGGCTATCCCCACCGGGACCTCTCTGGCGTTGGGGTGGCTTTTAAGCTGGCTGCAGCTTTGGCAGGCGACCAGGAGACGGTTCTGCGGGAATATGCCGACTTGGTATGCCTGGGGACGGTGGCAGATGTGATGCCCCTTCGGGGGGAGAACCGTACGTTTGTGACCCGGGGCCTGGCGTCCCTGCGGCAGACCCGCCGGCCAGGTTTGAAAAGTCTCATGGCCCAATCCGGGTGCACACCGGAGAGTCTGAGCGCCGGTTCCATCGGCTTTGTTTTGGCGCCCCGCATCAATGCCGCCGGGCGGATGGGGGAAATCGAACTGGCTATGGACCTGTTTTTCACCGAAGACCCCCAGCGGGGCGAGGCGGTGGCCAGCCGCCTGTGCAGCCTCAACAAGCAGCGGCAGGACATTGAACTGGAAATCCATCAGCAGGTCGAGGAGATGCTGGCTGGTCAGGACGCTCCGGAGGCCATTGTCCTGTCCGACCCCAACTGGCACCAGGGGGTTGTGGGCATTGTGGCCTCCCGCATTGCAGAGGAGTTCTGCTGTCCCACCTTCCTCATCTGTCTGGAGGGGGATAGGGGAAAGGCCAGCTCCCGTTCCTACGGCGGCTTCAACCTGTTTGCCTCCCTGACCCAATTGTCGGACCTTCTGGAGAGCTACGGGGGACACGAGCTGGCGGCAGGTTTTACCATTTCCAAGGAAAAAATCCCGGCATTCCGTGAGGAGGTTTGCCAGCTGGCCCGGAGCTTTTACCACCAGGCGGACCTGCGGACCGTCCTGCAGGTGGACTGCGCGGTATCGCCGGAGCTTTTGTCCCTGGCTAACGTGGAGGGCCTGTCTGCTCTGGAGCCCTGCGGAGCGGGCTGTCCCCGGCCGGTGTTTTTGCTGGAGCGGCTGCAAATTGAACGATTGACGCCGGTGGGCGGCGGCCGCCATTTGCGTTTGCGCCTGCGCCAGGGGCGCTTCGGCGTCAATGCCATTTGTTTCTCCGCCACAGCGGAAAGCCTGGATATTTCCCAGGGGGAGCTGGTGGATTTGGCCTGCACCTTGCAAATCAACGAGTTCCGGGGCGTCCGGTCTGTCCAGGTGAATCTTCTGGATGTCCGGCCCAGTTGCCCCTGCCCATGTCCGGATGATATGGCCCCGTACCGCCGCCTGGCGGACCGCGCCCTGAGGGCGGAGGAAGCGGCAGAGCTGCTGCCCGGGCGTCCGGTTTTGGGGGATATCTGGCGGTATTTGGCCGCCTGTGGCCCCCGGCTTCAGGCGGATCCGGTGTGCCTGTGCCGGAAGATTGTCCGCCACACCGGCAGACCCCTGAGCCTGTCTCAGCTCCTGACCTGCCTGGACATTTTCCAGGAGGGAGGGCTCCTAACCCTGGAGCGGCAGCATAAATACATTACCATCACATTGACTGCGGGGGCGCCCAAGGCCGATCTCACCCAGAGCGGCACCATGCGGTATCTGCAGCAGCTGAAAGAGAGCTGATATCATGGAAACCTTTGCCGAACATTATGAGTCCATGCGGCGTACGATCCTGAAATGTATGCCGGGCGCGGATATGGAGCTCATTGACCAGGCGGTGTGCTATGCCAAGGAGCAGCACGAGGGGCAAAAGCGGAAGGACGGCTCGCCCTATATCATTCATCCCCTGGCGGTGGCGGAGATTGTGGCGGAAATGGGCCTGGACACCGACGCCATTCTGGGAGCGCTGCTCCATGATTGCATTGAAGACACCCCCAGCACCCACGATGAGATAGCAAAGCGCTTTGGTCCGGTGGTGGCGGAGCTGGTGGAGGGGGTAACCAAGCTGACCCGCGTGGAGTATTCCACCCTGGAAGAGCAGCAAATGGAGAATCTGCGGAAGATGTTCATGGCCATGAGCAAGGACATCCGGGTCATCCTCATCAAAATTGCGGACCGTCTGCACAACACCCGCACCATGCAGTTCCAGTCTCCGGCGAAGCAGATTTCCAAGTCCATGGAGACCATGGATATCTACGCCCCTCTGGCCCACCGGCTTGGCATGCAGAAGATCAAATGGGAACTGGAGGACACCAGCCTCAAGTACTTGGATCCCGATGGCTACAACGGGATTGTGGACTACCTGCACGCCCATGAGGAAGAGGCTACGGCCTTTATGAAGAGCATTCAGTCCCGCATCACCACCCGCCTGTCTGCGGTGGGCATTCACGGGAGCATTTATGGCCGGATCAAGCACGTGTACTCCATTTACCGGAAGATGAAAGACCAGAACAAAACCATGGAGGAGCTGTACGACCTGTACGCCTTCCGGGTGATTGTGGATACCATTCCCGATTGCTACAACGTTTTGGGTCACATCCATGATCTGTTTAACCTGGTTCCTGGCCGGTTTAAAGACTATATCTCCACCCCCAAGCCCAATATGTACCAGAGCCTCCATACCACGGTCATCGGCTCCCAGGGCATTCCCTTCGAGGTGCAAATCCGCACCTGGGAGATGCACCAAACGGCGGAATACGGCATTGCGGCTCACTGGAAATACAAACAGGGCGGCGCCGGCAGTGGAGACGAAAAAAGCTTTGAATGGGTCCGCCGCCTGCTGGAGAGCCAGCAGGATACGGACGCGGAGGACTATGTCCACTCTCTGAAGGTGGACATGTTCAACGACGAGGTGTTTGTGTTTACCCCTCGGGGCAATGTGATCAACCTCCCCGCCGGCTCTACGCCCATTGATTTTGCCTATGCCATTCACTCCGGGGTTGGAAATTCCATGGTGGGGGCAAAAATCAACAACCGAATTGCGGGGTTTGACGCCGTGCTCCACAACGGTGACATTGTGGAGATCCTCACCTCCAAAACCGCCAAGGGCCCCAGCAGGGATTGGCTGAATATCTGCAAAAGCAATCAGGCCCGATCGAAGATCAAGCAGTGGTACAAGCGGGAGAAGCGGGAGGAGAACATCGTCCATGGCCGGGCCAGCTTTGAGGGCGAAATGCGGCGGATGAACTTCAACCCTGCGGATTTGCAGGATGAGGAGCTCCTGGCCCAGGTGCTGAAGAAGCTGAGCTTTGATTGCTTGGATGACCTGTATGCTGCCATTGGCTACGGCGGCCTGACGGCGGCCAAGGCTGTGGGCCGGATCCGGGACGATCTTCTGAAATACACCCGCGGGATTCAGAACCCCACCCGAGATGGCAATGTGAACCCCTTACGCACCAATCCCGATGCCCCCAACCTGAACCGGCACAGCGTCAATGGGGTGATTGTGGAGGACATCGACTCCTGCATGATCAAGTTTGCCAAATGCTGCACCCCTGTGCCGGGAGATCCCATTGTGGGCTTTATTACCAAAGGCTTTGGCGTTTCCATTCATCGGGCGGATTGCCCAAACGCCCAGAACCGGACGGACCCCCGCCAGGCCGCCCGTTGGGTTCGGGTTCGCTGGGCACAGGAGGAGAACCAGCCCTTCACCACCACGTTGGAGCTAGACTGCACCACCCGGGACGGTTTGCTTCTGGATGTGGCCACGGTAATGACCTCTGCCCGGGTCCGGGTCAAGGAGCTCACAGGCCGGGACCTGCCCGGCGGCCACAGCACCTTTACGGTGTCCTTTGAAGTCAAAGATGTGGCGGAGCTCAATACCATTCAAACCAAGCTCTTGAACATCCGGGATGTGATAGGCGCCCGGCGGGGACAGAATTGACGGAAGCAATTCGCTTGAAATTTGCCACGAGAAGCGGCAAAATCCAGCAAATTCGGATGCAGTTTCGCAAAAAAAGAAGACAAGAGGCCAAGGAAAGGAAGTGCAGCCATGCGGGCTGTGGTGACCAGGGTGGCCTCCGCCTCGGTACAGGTGGACGGAGTCACCGTAGGAGCAATTGAAAGAGGCTTTCTCATCCTTCTGGGGGTGGGCCCCCGGGATGGGGAGGCCCAGTGTAAGGCGCTGGCCGATAAGATTTTGGGCCTGCGGGTTTTTGAAGATGAGAAGGGGAAGATGAACCTGGGCCTGGAGCAGGTAGGCGGGCAGGTGCTGGTGGTGAGCCAGTTCACCTTGTATGGCAACTGCCGGAAGGGCCGCCGTCCCAGCTTCATGGAGGCTGCGCCGCCGGAGCTGGGGGAGGCCATGTACGAGGGCTTCCTGGAGCTGTGCCGGGAGGCGGGATTCCCGCCCCAGCATGGAATTTTTGGCGCGCATATGGAGGTGGCCTCCGTCAATGACGGGCCCGTCACACTGCTGCTGGACACAGACCAGCTGATGGAAGCGAGGAGATCGTCATGATACACGTGGAAACACTGCCCTTGGGGCCCTTGGAGACCAACTGCTATCTGGTATACCGGGAAGGGAGCAACCAATGCCTGGCCATCGATCCCGGCGCAGAGGGAGCGGGCATTGCAGAGAAGCTCCGCCGGGCCAATCTGCATCTGGCAGCCATTGCCCTGACCCATGGTCATTTTGACCACGTGGGCGGCGTGAAGGAGCTGCAAAGGGCCACAGGGTGCTCCGTTTGGCTCCATCGAGGGGATCTGGCTCTGCCGGAATCCCTCACTGCCGGCCCCCTGGAGCCCACGGACTTCTATTCCGGTGGAGATACGGTGGAGCTTGCCGGAATTTCCGTGGAGGTTTACCATACGCCGGGCCATACGCCAGGCTCCGTGTGCCTGCGGATGGAGGATGCGCTGTTCTCCGGGGACACGCTCTTTGCCCGCTCTTGCGGCCGGGTGGACCTGCCCGGTGGCAGCGTGGCCCAGATGCGCAGGTCCATGGAGCTGCTGCGGGGCTTGCCCTTTGAGGGGGCGGTGTACCCTGGCCATGGCGGCGAAACGACGCTTCCAGAGGAGCGGAGGTGGAATCCATATCTCAGGGGGGATGCGCCGCTATGAAGCTGCTTCTGACCGGACATGAAGAACGCTATGCCATAGAGCAGCTCCAGCTGTCCCTGTTTCCCGGGGAGCAGATGGAGCCAGTGTATGGCCCCTTCCAAGGCGATGGGGCAGAGTCCATTCTCTCCCGGGGGGAGGTTTATTTAACAGCCACCACGGTCATTTGGTACCGGGGCCGGAAATCCCAGTGTGTCCGCCGGATGCATCTGGAGGCGGAGACGGTGCAGCTGCGGCGGCGCTTGCTGCAAAGAAGCTATTACGGAGCCGCCTGTCCGCTGCTGCCGGAGCCGCCCCCCTGGGGGGCCCTGGCCGGCGTGCGCCCTACGAAGATTACCACCAAGTTCCTGATGGAGGGAGGGTCCCTCCGGGCTGCCGGGACTATGCTGAAGCAAATTTACTACGTCACGCCCACCCGGCGGCAGCTGTGCCTGGAGGCCTCCCAGGCTACAGTCCAGGCGGCTAAGCTGCTGGGGCCCCGGGATATTTCCCTCTATGTGGGAATTCCCTTTTGCCCCACCCGCTGCGCCTACTGCAGCTTTGTCAGCTCTGCCACCTCCCGCTCCGGTGGAATGGTGGAGCCCTACCTCCAGGCTTTGATCCGGGAAATTCAAGGGGTGGGCCGAATGCTGGCAAGTTCCGGGCTCCGGGCTCGTACACTCTATATAGGCGGCGGCACCCCCACCACCCTCACGGCAAGCCAGCTGAACCGGCTCCTGGATGTCCTTGGCCGGAGCTTGGATCTTTCCGGCTGCCTGGAATACACGGTGGAGGCCGGACGGCCGGATACCATCACCCAGGAGAAGCTCCAGGTTTTGGCCCGCCATGGGGTCGGGCGGGTCAGCATTAATCCCCAGTCCATGGATGACCGGGTCCTGGCCCTGTGCGGCCGCCGGCATAAGGCCATCCAGATTCCGGAGAGCTACCGAATGGCCCGCCAGGTGGGGTTTTCCGCCATTAATATGGACCTCATTGCCGGCCTGCCCGGGGACACACCTGCCGGCTTCCGCGCCTCTTTGGAGGCTGTAGCCGCTTTGGAACCGGAAAACATCACGGTGCACACCCTGGCCCTAAAAAAGGGGGCGGACCTGTACCAGCACCCGGAGCGCCTGCCTGGTACGGAGGCGGTAGGGGAGATGGTGGGGTTTTCCCAGGATTACCTGCGGCAGCAGGGCTATGAGCCTTACTATCTCTACCGGCAGAAGTACATGTCCGGGAGCTTTGAAAATGTGGGCTGGTGCAAGCCGGGAAAGGCTTGCCTGTATAACATCTACATGATGGAGGAGCTCCACTCCATTGTTGCCCTGGGCGCCGGAGCCACCAGCAAGGCGAATCTTCCAGGGGGCCGCCTGGAGCGGTTTGCCAATCCCAAGTTTCCCCAGCAGTATTTGGAGCGGCTGGACCATGTAATTGCGGAAAAGCAGCGGCTGGTGCAGCTGCTGCGGCAAGGAAAGGAATAAGCTATGGATCTCCTGTTTTCCGGCGTGACCATCGTCACCATGGACGAAGCCATGCATGTGCTTTTTGGAGGCTACCTGGGTGTCACAGGTACCAAGATTTCTTACATCAGCAAGGACCCGCCCCCCCAGGCGCCTGAGAAAATTATGGATGCCACCGGTATGGTGCTCATGCCCGGCCTCATCAACTGCCACACCCACTTGGCCATGAGTCTGCTCCGGGGCTGTGCAGAGGATTGCTGCCTGAGCCGCTGGCTCAGCGACTATGTCCTTCCCAGGGAGGACCGGCTGGACGCCCGGGCGGCCCGGGCGGGGGTGATGCTGTCTCTGGCAGAGTGCCTTCGGTTCGGCGTTACTTCGGTGTCGGATCTTTATTCCTTCCCGGAGGTGACGGCTCAGGCTGTGGCAGAGGTGGGAATGAAGGCGAACATTGCCCCGGCGCTCACCCTGTTTGCCGATGAATCTGAGGATTTTGATTTTGAAAAGGATCCGGCCTGCCATCGCCTACAGGAGCTGGTGGAGCAGTGGCATGGCCATGACGCCGGGCGAATTCGTATAGACGCTGGAATTCATGCCCCATATACCAGCCATTATAAACTCTGGGAGCCTTTGTCCGCCTATGCAAAGGAAATGGGCTTGCGGATGCAGGTCCATCTGTCAGAAACTGTGGGAGAGGAACGGGAGTGCCAGGAGCGGTGTGGCTTGACGTCTACCCAGCTGCTGGATTGCCACCGGGTGTTTGACGTCCCGGCTGCTGCTGCCCATTGCAACCACCTGAGCCGGGAGGACATGGGCCTGCTGGCCCGGCAGGGGATCAGCGCGGTACACTGTCCCGTCTCCAACCTGAAGCTGGTTTCCGGTGTGGCTCCCGTGGCGGATATGGTGAAGGCGGGGATGAATGTGGCGCTGGGCACCGACTCCGCCGCTTCCAACAACAACCTGGACCTCTTTGAGGAGATGAAGACGGCTGCCCTGCTTGCCAAGCTGAAGGCGGAGAACCCTGCTGCCCTGCCTCCCCAGGCTCTGGTGATGATGGCCACAGTGTGCGGCGCCCGGGCCCAGGGGCGGGAGGCCGAATGCGGTATGCTGAAGGTTGGCATGGACGCCGACCTGATCCTGGTGGACTTTACCGCACCCCATTTGATGCCTTGCCATGACGTGTGGAGCAGCTTGGTCTATGGGGTCCGGGGCTCGGATGTGGCGCTCACCATGGTCCGGGGCAAGATCCTCTATGCCGGGGGAAAATTCACCACCATAGACCTGGACGGCGTGGTGCGGGAGATGCGGGACTATGCCATGGACCGGGTGTTCTCTCCCCAGCCGGAGGGGACCGTCACCAGCGCAGACAGCGCCTTTGGGAGCGGCGAGTCATGACGCTCCGATTCCACCCATGCTCCGGCAGATGCCGGTCGAGTCATTTCCATTCAGAAAGAGGGTCTTTCTTTGGCTTCCGATAAGAAACAGTCCTTTCTCCACGGCGCTGCGCTGCTGGCAGGAGCCACGGCCATTGTCAAGGTGCTGGGCGCTTTATACAAAATTCCCCTGGGGAACATCATTGATGATGCCGGTTTTGGCTACTTTAACACAGCCTACGACATTTACTCCGTGCTTCTGATGGTTTCCACGGCGGGCCTGCCGGTGGCCATGAGCCGGATGATTGCCGAGGCTGGGAGCCTGGGGCGCTACGGGCAGATCCGGAGGATTTACCAGACAGCTCTGTGCATTTTCCTGGGCCTGGGCGTGGCTGGTACCGTACTGATGACTGGCTTCTGCCGCCCCTTGGCCAATTGGATGAATTCTCCCAATTCCTGGGCAGCCATTGCGGCCCTGGGTCCTTCTGCCCTTCTGATGTGCCTGACTTCTGCCTTCCGTGGGTTCTTCCAGGGGCAGGGGAACATGCGGCCTACGTCAGTGAGCCAGGTGCTGGAGGCCGTGTGTAAGCTGGTGGTGGGCCTGGGTCTTGCCTGGTTCATTATGAAGCAGAAGAACGACACGGCGCTGGCCGCCGGCGGCGCCATTCTGGGCGTGACCTCCGGCTGCCTCATCGCGACGTTGTATATGTACGGCGCTTATAGCCGGGCCCGGCGGGAAATGCCGAAAAGTCAGGGAGGCGTTTCCTCTTTTGGTCAGACGGCCAAGCGACTTCTGGCCATTGCGATTCCCATCACCATCGGCTCGGCCGGACTGCAGATCATCACCCTGGTGGATGCCAAGGTGGTCATGTCCCGGCTCATTGGGGCAGCCGGGTTTACCCAGGGGCAGGCGGATACGCTCAAGGGTGTGTACAACTTTGCACAGACCATTTTTAACCTGCCGTATGCCTTTGTGTCCCCCATTTCCATCAGCATTTTGCCTGCGATTACCGCCCAGCTCACCCTGCGCAACGCCCGGGGGGCCCGCAGGACGGAGGAGTCTGCCATCCGCATTATGGGTCTCATCACCATGCCCTGCGCGGTGGGCCTCATCGTCCTGGCGCAGCCCATTATGGCTTTGCTCCGGGGATACACCGGGGATACTCTGACCACAGCCGGAAATCTCCTGGCGGTGCTGGGGGTGAGCCTGGTATTTACCAGCGTGGTGATGCTCACCAACACCATGATGCAGGCCCATGGCTTTGTATATCTGCCGGTGATGAACATGTTCATTGGCGGCATTGTGAAGGTGATTGTGAACTACATTTTGGTGGGCAATCCCAACATCAATATCCAGGGCGCGCCGGTGGGCACGCTGTGCTGCTACCTGTGCATTACGGTTCTGAACCTCTTTACCATGCGCAAGGTGATCCGAAAGTCGCCCAATGTACCCAAGCACCTGCTGAAGCCCCTCCTTGCCTCCCTGATCATGGGCGGCGTGGCCTATGGCGCTTGGCGGCTGACGGCGGCGGTGACTGCCAGCAGGCTTGTGCAGTGTGCGTTGCCCATTGCGCTGGCTGCTGCGGCCTATGTGATTTTGGTCATTGTGCTGCGGGTTGTCACGTACGACGACTGTATGCTGCTGCCCAAGGGGGAGAAAATTGCAAAGCTCCTGCGAATTCGCTGATTTTTCCGGGACATGTAAATTTTCTCTTGTAAACCGGGATAAAATATGGTAGATTTTTAAGGCGCGCTTTTGTCGCTGCAATTACCCAGGAAAGAGGCAATGTACCATGAACAAAACCGAACTGATTTCCGCCATGGCCGAGAGGTCCGGCCTCTCCAAGAAGGATACGGAGAAGGCTCTGACCGCCGCCCTGGAGACCATAGCCGCTGCGCTGGCTGCCGGAGACCGGGTCCAGCTGGTGGGCTTCGGCACCTTTGAAACCAAGGACCGGGAGGCCCGCACCGGCCGCAACCCCTCTACCGGAGAGCCGATGGACATTCCTGCCGCCCGCCTGCCTGCGTTTAAGGCTGGCAAGGCGCTGAAGGATGCGGTAGCTCTGTGACTCAAAGCCGGCGGCGTATGCGTCCGCCGGCTTTTTTGACTGGGACTGGTGGAGCCTGGGCTCCGCAGAAAAAAGGAGAAACGATTGTGAGATTAGATAAATTTTTGAAGGTATCCCGCCTCATCAAGCGGCGTACCGTGGCCAATGAAGCCTGCGACAATGGCCGCATCAGCGTCAATGGCCGGGTGGTGAAGGCCTCCTACGATGTGAAGGTAGGCGACCGGCTGGAAATTGCTCTGGGTGGACGGACCCTGGCGGTAGAAGTGCTCCAGGTGGCCGAGACCGTGCGTAAGGACGATGCGGCGGCCATGTACCGGGAGGTGTAGCGGTGATGGAAAACGCGGCCCTGGTGCTGGAGGGCGGCGCCATACGGGGGATTTTTTCCGCAGGTGTGCTGGACTTCCTGATGGAGCGGAAGGTGCAGTTTCCCTATGTGGTCAGTGTTTCTGCCGGAACCTGCTGCGCCATGAGCTACTTGTCCGGTCAGCTGGGCAGAACCCGGGCCTGCATGATGCCGGACCCAGAGACCCGGTACTACGGTCTGCAGCAGCTGCGGGAGTCGGGCAAATTGATGGATTTGCGGAAGATTTTTTTTGAGTACCCCTATGGGCGGTTCCCCTTCGATTTTTCCGCTTATTTTGCCTCCGGGACGGAGCACGAAATTGTGGTGACGGACCGGGCCGACGGCTTGCCCCGGTATTTGAAGGAGTCGTCGGATGCCTACCGCCTGAGCCTGGCGGCCATGGCCTCCTGCTCCATCCCGGTGCTCAATGCCCCGGTGGAGCTGGACGGACGGCATGATTACGACGGCGGGGTGGGGGATTCTATTCCGGTTGGCAGGGCTCTGGCCAAGGGCTACGGGAAGGTGGTGGTGGTCCTCACCCGGCGCGCCGGGGTCTATCCCAGAGTGGGAACCAAAGCCCAGGCTGCTTACCGGGTGTTCTTCCGGCACTATCCCCAGTTCCGGGACGCCCTTCTGTCCCGGCCGGACCGGTATCGGGCCCAGGTGACCCTTCTGAACCGGCTGGAGGCCCAGGGCCGGGCCTTTCTGATCCGCCCCCTGGAGCCGGAGCTGCCCCACCTGGAGAAAAACCCGGAGCTGGCCGCCAGCTATTACCGCCACGGCTACACCCGGATGGCGGCCCTCTGGCCGGAGCTCCAGGCATTTTTGAATGGGAAGTAGAAACGGAAAGGACAAAACTGCTGGGGGGACGCCGGGGAAGGCGCTTCCCCTGCCGGAGGCGGGTCGGATGAGGAACAATGAGATGTGGTTAGCCTGTATGCAGCTTCCTGATTCATAAACTGCATATAAACCGGCTAGAGTTCACCGCTTTTCATCAGTTGGGCTTCGCCTGCCGGCTGGAATACGCGCTGCAGGGCGCGTTGCGAAATAGCGTGTTCTAAAATGATCCCTAATATTTTAGCGGGAGAAGGCACGAATTTCTGTGTTTTCTCCCGCTATCTTTCACTTTTAGAACGGAGTCTGTTGCAAAAAAACACATTTTGCAACAGACCCGGTTGCGTCCAGGCGGCAGCCCCTGGGCCTGGTGGGGCAGACAGGAACCACGGTACATAAAAATTTGCCGCCTCGCGCCGGAGCGTCAGCTCCTGGCGGGGCGGCAATTTGGATGGGATTCATTGGGCGGCATCCATGGATTTGAGCTGCAGCTGGAGCTTGTCGGCTATGAGGGCAATGAATTCGGAATTGGTGGGCTTGCCCTTGGTGTTGCTGACGGTGTAGCCGAAAAAACGCTGCAGGGTGTCCAGATCGCCCCGGTCCCAGGCCACTTCGATGGCGTGGCGGATGGCCCGCTCCACCCGGGAGGGGGTGGTGCCGAAGGTTTTGGCTACCTGGGGATAGAGCACCTTGGTAATGGCGTTGATCACATCCATATCGTTTACGGCAATGACAATGGCCTCCCGCAGATACTGGTAGCCCTTGATATGGGCCGGAACGCCAATCTCATGAATGATGCCGGTGACCATAGACTCGATGTTGGGCTCCGGCTGGGCCGGACGGCGCATCAGGGCGGGGCGCTTGGCAGTCTGGCTGGCGCGGATCTCCTCCAACCGCTCCACCAGGGCCGCCATGTCGCAGGGCTTCATCATCAAATATTGCACACCCAGGTTGGACACGGTCATGGCTACGTAATCTGTAATAAACCCGGAGGTCACCAGGCCTACGGGCGGCTTGTCCATGGCGTTGGCGTAGCGCAGGACGCTGATGCCGTCCCGCTTGGCCAGCATAAGATCCAGGACCAGAATGTCCGGCTTGGTTGCCTCCAGCAGGCGCACCGCTTCCTCTCCATCCGCGGCGGTGCCCACCAGGTCGTAGCCATCCAGCTGCTGCAGCTCGTTTTTCAAGTGACCGCAGAACGCCTCGCTTCCGTCCGCGATCAAAACCTTGATCCGATTCTCCATATATTTCCTCTCCTCCAATCAGTTTAGACACGGCTCTGGCCAATCCGCAAAGGCCGTCGCTGCGACGGTTCTAAATTATCATAAAGCCGCAAGTTTTGCAAGGTCATTTTTCTAACAATCGTTCCCTAAGGTTCGACTAAAAACTTGGTTTCCCATGAGAAAGCTGCATTTTTAGGGGAATTTTGTCGAAGGCCCGAAGACGGGAACGCTGCATTTGGTCGAATGGGCAGTTTTTTTGACGGATGGGATGGGGGAGAGAAGCGGCCGGCTTAACAGCCGCACATGATGTCCAGAATCACCCGATCGGTTTCCCGCATGCCGCTTCTGGCCATGCGGCCGACGTTGCCGATGGTATTGTCCACGCCCTTGCGGACGATGCCGTCGCCGTCCAGGAATTCCTGGCCCCGGCAGTAAAGCTCGTAGCCCAGAATGCCGGCGTCAATGGCGGCGGCAATTTTGGCGGCGCAGGAGGGCTTGGCCCCGTCGCAAACCATGCCGGAGACCACGGCCAGGGCGTTAACGATGGTGTGGGCCACGGCTTGATAGTCTCCGCCCAGGAGGTAGGCAATGCCTGCCCCCGCCCCGCAGCCGGCGCAGGTTGCGCCGCAGAAGGCGGACAGGCAGCCAATCCCGGCCTTCTGGTGGATGGTCACCAGATCCGCCAGGGCTACGGCCCGCAGCAGCCTCTCCCGCCCGATGCCAAATGCCCGGGCGTAGATGGCCACAGGCACCGAGGCGGTGATGCCCTGGTTGCCGCTGCCGGAGACGATGATCACCGGCATTTCACAGCCGCTCATTCTGGCGTCGGACCCGGCGGCTGCATAGGCCCGGGCCAGGAAATGGACGTCCTCCCCGTAGACCTGGCGAAGGGTTTTGCCTACGCTGGCTCCCCAGGAGCCCTCCATCCCCTCTTGGGCAATGGCCATGTTGCAGTCGATCTGACGGCCTGTGAGAGGCTCCAAATCCCGGGGGTCGGCCTCCTGGGCAAACTCAAAGATCTCCTGGACGGACAATTGCAGGGTGCGTTTTGTCTGTCCCTCCTGGCGGCCTGCCTGAAGCAGGGGGACGCCGTCCCGCTCCAGCAGGGTGAGGTTGGTGTGGTTCCCCTGCAAAATGCCCCGGGCGGTGACGCCGTCTGCCCGCCACAGGCGAATTTCGATGTACAGAAGCTCATCGTTTTGCGCCGGCAGAACCCGGATGATCCGCCGGTCCAAAAGGGCGCGGATCTGGTCATGGTGCTCCGGCTCCAGGGCGGCCAGGACCTCCAGCCGCTTTTCCCGCCGGCCCGAGACAAGACCGGCTGCCACGGCGGTCTCAATGCCCCGCAGCCCACCGGTGTTGGGTACAATGACGCTTTTGACGTTTTTAATGATATTGCCGCTGACGGTGACTTCCACTCGGTCCGCCAGCTCCGGCCCGCCGCCTCCGGCGGCGTCCCAGGTTGCAGCGGCGCAATAAGCCAGGGCAATGGGTTCGGTGCAGCCCATGGCGGGAATCAGCTCCTGCCGTAGCAGGGAAAGGTACTGCTGGTATACAGTCTGTTCCATAAGTCCTCCCGCTGACCGGTATGTCTCCGGCCGCTCTGTTTTCCTGATTTTGAAGTTTTCTACAAATGCTCCAATTCAGATGGAGATAGTATAACAGATCTTTGTGTGTTTTGCCACTAGAATCTTTTCCAATCAGGGAGGCGGCATTTACCTGGCCTGTATGGGCCCGGGATGCATACCTGCGGGCCGGATGAGGGAGCCACGTATACTGGCCCCTGTTATGGTGCAGAATTTCATCGGACAGACAGAGGAAAATATGGGATTTTCCTTGCAGAAGGGGGAAAAGGGTGGTATAATTTCTCCCGTATATGCCGCCGGACCGGCATCCGGGGTACAAAGGGAAGGGGGAAATTCCATGGGCAGCTTCCAGAGCTGGCTGAATCAGCTGAATTATGAGAAATTGTTGGAGCTGGCGATCACCCTGGTTGCCGCCATGGTCTGTATCATTCCCCATGAGGTGAGCCACGGCTATGCCGCGTACCGCCTGGGGGACCCCACGGCGAAAAACGCCGGCCGGCTCACCATGAACCCCCTGCGCCACATCGACCCGGTAGGGCTTTTGGTCATGGCCGTGGCCCACTTCGGTTGGGCCAAGCCGGTCCCCATTCAGCCGGGCTATTTCAAGCACATTCGCCGGGATACTGCCATCACGGCTTTGGCCGGGCCTGTGGCAAATGTGGCAATTACCATGCTTGCCCTGATGCTGTACAGTGTGATCATAGGGTTGTCTGCGTTCCGGAGCTTGCCCCAGTGGGTGGAGTATGTGGATCTGTTTTTGGCGTATACCGCCCTTCTCAGCGCCAATCTGGCCGTGTTCAACCTACTGCCCATTCCGCCCCTGGATGGGTCTAAGGTTTTATTTTCCTTCCTGCCCCAGAAATACTACGGCAAGCTGCTGCAGTATGAGCGCTATGGCTTTCTTCTGCTGGCGGTCCTTTTATGGATTGGCGTATTGGACCGGCCGTTGACCTTCCTGAGGGAGGGACTCATTCGTCTGCTTTGGCCCATTTGCAGCTGGCCGGTGGAGCAGCTGCTTCATTTTTTCCACTAGGAGTTTGGAATGAACGAACCAAGTTACCATCTGGAGGGCATTGTCCGCACCCGCTCGGAAGAGATGGAGGACTTCAACGGCCCTCTGGATGTGATTTTGCTGCTGCTGAGCAAGAATAAAATTGAAATCGAAGACGTGAGCATTACCGCCATTTTGGAGCAATATCTGGCGTACCTGGATGAAATGAAGCGGCTGGATATGGAGATTGCCAGCGAGTTTATCACCATGGCCTCCCATCTCATGGTGATTAAGACCAAGATGCTCCTGTCCGCCAGCGAGCAGGCAGAGGCGGAGAGTGAAATGGAGCTGCTGCGCCAGTCTCTGGTGGAGCGGCAGCGGAAGGAAATCCTGGAGCAGATCCGCCAGGCCGTCCAGTTTCTGGAGGGCCGCAACGAAATCGGGCGGGGACTTTTTACCAAAGGGCCGGAGTCCCGGCCCAGGGAGAGCGGCTACCGGTATCAGCATGAGCCGGCGGACCTGGCCCGGGCCTTGGCGGCCGCTGCCGAGCGCACCCGCCGCCGTCTGCCGCCCCCTGCATCCAGCTTTCAGGGCATTGTGGGGAAGGAACCCTTCCCTGTGACCCGGAAGGCGAAGGAGGTCATCAAACGCCTGGTCCTCCATGGGATCATGCGCCTGCGGCAGCTGTTTCGGGGCTGCCGCAGCCGTTCGGAGATTGTGGCCACCTTTTTGGCTGTGCTGGAGCTGTGCCGCACCAGCTCCGTGTGGTTGACAGACGACGGCACAGGTGACAACCCGGAGCTGAAGCTGATCAAAACCCCGGAGGAAGCCATGAGAAAGGAGACGGATGTCTGATGGAGCCGGAAGAACTGGAGAGAGCTGTGGAAGCGGTTCTGTTTGCCGCCGGGGAGCCGGTGGAATTGAAGCGCCTGAGCCAGGCCCTGGGCTGTGAAACCGGGGAGGTGCAGGAGGCGGCGAACCGCCTCATGGACCGCCTGGGCTTTGAACGACGGGGCGTCCGGGTGGTGCGGCTGGACGGCGCCTACCAGATGTGCTCTGCCGGAGAAATGGGGGATTTTGTGGCCAGGGCCCTGGAGACCCGGAAGCCC
Organism: uncultured Eubacteriales bacterium; assembly: GCA_900545515.1. Taxonomy (GTDB): domain Bacteria; phylum Bacillota; class Clostridia; order Oscillospirales; family Oscillospiraceae; genus Faecousia. The sequence continues at coordinate 20,213 of UQZA01000013.1, forward strand.
CCCAAGCTTTCCGCCTCCCAGCTGGAGACTCTGACGGTGATTGCCTATTATCAGCCTGCCACCAAGGCTATGGTGGAGCAGATCCGGGGAGTGGACAGCTCCTATTCCGTGACGGCGCTGCTCAATAAAAAGCTGATTGAGGAGTGCGGGCGGTTGAATGTGCCCGGCAGGCCCCTGCAATACCGCACCACGCCGGACTTTCTCAGGACCTTTGGCCTCGCCAGCCTGGAGGAGCTGCCGGAGCTGGAGCTGGCGGAGCTGGGGACCCCGGATCAGCTGACCCTGGAGGAGGCTGCTCCGGCCCAACAGGAAACGGCTCCATGAGTGTGGGATCGGTGCTTCTTTGGATTCTGGCGGGCATTTTGGCGGTGCTTTTGGCGCTGCTGGTCCTGCCGGTGGGGGTTCGGGTCTGCTACGACGTTTCCGGCCTCCGGATTTGCCTCCTGGCAGGTCCCATCCGCTGGCAGCTGCTGCCTGCAAAATCCAAATGGTGGTTCAAAAGACGGACCAAAGACAAACCGGCCCCCCCTGCCAGGCCTGCCGGAAAGCCGGCGGGGAAGCCGAAGCCTGCCCACAAGGGGGGAGCCTGGTCCAACCTCAAGCCGTATCTGCCGGTCTTCCGCAATTTGCTGCTGGGCCTGCGCCGCCGCCTGCTGGTGCGGCGGCTGGAATTTTGGGTGAAGCTGGGGGGAGACGACCCCTGTGACCTGGCAATCCGGTACGGCCGGGCATGGGCTTGCCTGGGGGCTTTGCAGCCCCTCCTGGACCGGGCCCTTCGCATCCGGCGAAAGGATGTCCAGGTGGATTGCGACTTTACCGCAGAGGACACAGAGGTTGATTTGCGCGTGGACCTGGTGCTGTGTCCGGCCCGGCTGTTGGGGCTCCTGCTCCGGCAGGGCCCGGCACTGCTTCGAATTTATGAGGAACAAAAAATCAAAAAGGCGGTGTAATCCTATGAGTCATCCTCTTCCCAATATGATAGAATCCACTTTGCAGAAAATTCGGGACATGGTAGATGTGAATTCTGTGGTGGGAGATCCCATTACCACGCCGGAGGGCGTCACCATTCTCCCCATTTGCAAAATTCGATACGGGTTTGGGGGCGGCGGCGCGGACTTTGCCTCCAAGCAGCCGTCCAAGCCGGAGTATCCCTTCGGCGGCGGTACGGGCGTGGGCGCCCAGATCACCCCCATTGCATTTCTGGTGATCAAGGGAGAGTCTGTGCGGATGCTGCCCATTGCGGCTCCCGCCAGCACCACGGCGGACCGGGTGGTGGAGCAGCTGCCGGATCTGGTGGACAAGCTCTATGCCATGGTCCACCCCAAGTCCGGAGATGTCGAATAAATTTCCAATGACCGGGGTAAGCTACCGCCGGTGATGATATGAAAAAGCGATTGCTCCGGGCCGTGGCTGTGGCCGCAGCCCTTGTTCTCTTCTCCTCCTTCTCTCCGGCCAGAGCCCTGGGCCTCTCGGCGGAGCATGCGATTTTAATGGACGCAGGCTCCGGCCGGGTCCTCTATGAGAAAAATGCCGATAGCCGGAGCCTCATTGCCAGCACCACCAAGATTATGACGGCGCTGGTGATTTGCGAGCAGTGCAATGTGCTGGACCGGGTGCAGATTATGCCGGAGGCTGTGGGCATCGAGGGGTCGTCCATGTACCTGCAGGCCGGTGAGGTTCTGACGGTGCAAGAGCTTTTGTATGGGTTGATGCTCCAGTCCGGCAACGACGCGGCTGTGGCCCTGGCGATCTATTGCGGCGGCACGGTGGAAGGCTTCGCCCAGCTGATGAACGACGAAGCCCGGCGCATTGGCCTCACTGGCACGCACTTTGAAAATCCCAATGGTCTGGACCATGAAAACCACTATTCCACGGCCCGGGATCTGGCAAAGCTGACGGCTTATGCCATGGAAAATGAAATTTTTGCCAAGACGGTATCCACCAAAAGCATTCAAGTGGGGGGCCGGAGCCTCACCAACCACAATAAGCTCCTGTGGCGCTACGAGGGAGCCGACGGCGTCAAGACCGGCTATACCAAGGCGGCAGGCCGGATTTTGGTCTCCAGCGCCACCCGGGACGGCCGGCAGCTCATTGCGGTGACCATCAACGCCCCCGACGATTGGAACGACCATGCCCGTCTGCTGGACTACGGCTTCGGCCAGTTTGAGACGAAGCGCCTGGTGCAGGCGGGCCAGTGCCTGGGTACGGTGGAGGTCCTCTCCGGGGAAGGCGGCTCCGTGGATCTGGTTGCCGGTGAGGACTTCTACTATCCCGTGGCCCGGGGCGAGACGCTGGAGGTTCAGTTTCCGGGGCCGGGCTTTGTGTATGCGCCGGTGACGGCAGGGCAGGAGGCAGGGACGGCCCATGTGCTCCTGGAAGGCGTACCGGTGGGGAAGGTCCCGGTGGTGTGGGGAGAGACCATAGCGGCCCCCACAGAGCCGGAGGAGCCCAATTGGCTGGAACGTATCTGGGGAGGTAAGGGATGAAAGAGCGCTTGCAGAAAATTTTATCTGCCCGGGGCGTCGCCTCCCGACGGAAGGCGGAGGAATGGATTCTGGCCGGACGGGTGCAGGTGGACGGCAGGGTGGCGGGCCTGGGGGACCAGGCCGACCCGGCCCTTCAGACCATTGCCGTGGACGGCCGGCCCCTGCCGGCTTCAGGGGAGCCGGTGTACATCATGCTGAATAAGCCCAGAGGGGTGGTGACGACCCTCCGCGACCAAAAGGGCCGCCCCGATGCGGCAGCTCTGGTGGCCGGCTGCGGCTGCCGGGTGTGGCCGGTGGGAAGACTGGATATGGATTCCGAGGGGCTGCTCCTCTTCACCAACGACGGCGACTTCAGCCAAATGCTGACCCATCCCAGCCACCAGGTGGACAAACGCTACCGGGTTTGGGTTCGGGGCTACACCCGCCGGCGGGAGGAGGCCTTGAGGCGGCCTGTATCCCTGGACGGCTATACCATCCGCCCGCCCGGGGTGCGCTTTCTCCACAGGCAAGAGGAGACGGCGTGTCTGGAGGTGGTGATTCACGAGGGCCGAAACCGGCAGATCCGCCGGATGTGCGGCATGGCAGGACTGGAGGTCACCCGGCTGCAGCGGGTGGGGGAGGGACCGCTCCGGCTGGGCGGCCTGCCCCTTGGCGCTTGGCGCTATCTGACGCCGGAGGAGCTGACCATGCTGCGCCAAAGGAAATGAATGGGGAGGCTGCTATGGCAAAGGATATCCTGGCGCGCATGAAGGAACGAGCGCCGTCTTTTACAAAGGGCCAGCGGGCCATTGCAGGCTACATTTTGGACACCTTTGAAAAAGCCGCCTTTCTGACGGCGGGGCGCCTGGGCCGGGCGGTGGGGGTGTCGGAGTCCACGGTGGTCCGGTTTGCCATGGAGCTGGGCTACGACGGCTATCCCAGTATGCAGAAGGAGCTTCAGGAGCTGGTGCTCAAAAGGCTCACCGCCGTCCAGCGCATGGAGGTAGCCCAGGACCGGCTGAAGAACCAGGATGTGGTGGACGCCGTGCTGGAAGCGGACATGGAAAAGATCCGGAAAACCCAGGAGAAGCTGGACCGGAAGGATTTTCAGGCAGCAGTCCATGGCATGCTGCGCGCCCGGAAGCTCTACATTCTGGGGGCCAGATCCTCGGCCCCCCTGGCAAGCTTTTTCAGCTTTTACTTAGGCTATATGTTTCGCAATGTTCAGTTGATTACCACTGCCAGCACGGCGGAGGTGTGCGAGCAATTGGTCGGAATCGGGCCGGAGGATTGGATTCTGGCCTTCAGCTTTCCCCGCTACTCCGCTTCCACAGGCCGGGGCGCCTGCTTTGGGCGGAGCCGGGGGGCCACGGTGGTGGGCATTACGGACAACCGGGAGTCTCCCGTTGGGCAGTGCGCCGACCTGGTGCTCTGCGCCAAAAGCGATATGCTCTCTATGGTGGACTCTTTGGTGGCCCCTCTCAGCCTGGTAAACGCCCTCCTGGTGGCCATTGCGGCCCACAGGGGGAAGGAACTGACGGAGACCTTTGGCCAGCTGGAGCCCATCTGGGAGCGGTACGACGTGTATGAGCAAATGGATGGGGAGTAGAGGTATGGAGGAGCTTTACGATGTGATTGTAGTGGGCGGCGGCGCCGCCGGGATGTTTGCGGCCATTCATGTGGGGCTGGCCGGTAAGCGGGTGCTGGTATTGGAGCGCAATGACCGCCTGGGAAAGAAGCTGCGGATCACCGGCAAGGGCCGGTGTAACGTGACCAACTGCTGCGCTGTGGAGGAGGTTTTGCAGAATGTTCCCCGGAACGGCCGGTTTCTGTACAGCGCGGTGACCCAGTATCCCCCGGCCCGTGTGATGGAATTTCTGGAGGCGGAGGGCTGCCCTTTGAAAACGGAGCGGGGGAACCGGGTGTTTCCGGTGTCAGACAGCTCCGCCAGCGTGCAGGAGGCCCTGGAGCGGGCGATGTACCGGGCCGGCGTGACGGTCCGCCAGGGGAGAGTGACGGAAATCTGCACGAAAGAGGGACAGATTTCCGGCGTCACAGCAGGGGGACAGACCTACGGAGCCAGACAGGTGATTTTGGCTACCGGCGGCTGCTCCTACCCTGCCACAGGCTCCACCGGCGACGGATACCGTCTGGCCGCCCGGCTGGGGCACACCGTGGCGCCGCCTACCGGCTCCCTGGTTCCCCTGGAGGTGCCGGGGGATGACTGCCCGGCCATGCAGGGGCTGTCCCTTCGGAATGTGGCGGTACGGCTGCTCCATGAGAAGGGGAAGTGCCTGTACCGGGATTTTGGGGAGCTGCTGTTTACCCATTTTGGCATCTCAGGCCCCACGGTGCTCAGCGCCAGCGCCCATATGGGAAAGCCAGGCCGTTACTGCCTGGCCATTGACTTGAAGCCTGCATTGGAGGAGGGCAAGCTGGAGGCCAGAGTGCTCCGGGATTTGGAGCAGTACAAAAACCGTTCCATGGGCAATGCGCTGACAGACTTGCTGCCGCGCTCCATGATTCCTGTGATCTTGCGCCGGACCCATATCCCGGAGGACCTGCCTGCCCACTCCCTGACCCGGCAGCAGCGGCACAGTCTGGTGCAGGAAATGAAAAATTTTACCTTGGAGATTTCCGGTAAGCGGCCGGTGGAGGAGGCCATTGTCACCTCCGGGGGCGTTAAAACCTCAGAAGTGGACCCCAAAACCATGGCCTCCAGGAAAGTCCCCGGCTTGTATTTTGCCGGGGAGATTTTGGACTGCGATGCCTACACAGGCGGCTTTAATCTTCAAATCGCCTGGTCTACGGCCTTTGCCGCTGCCATGGCCTGCCTGCAACGGGCACAGGACTGATGCTTCATACCCAATGGAGCGGCAGCCCCTTGCCTGCCTCCGGCCAGGGCGAAGCGCCATGGGACCGCATCACGGGCCGGTGGCAAGCGGCTCCACAACCGCCTTGCCTTTCGCAAAGCTCAGATATTACTTGATTCTAAGGGCGGGATTTGGTATAATATCTTCAAATTTTGCCGGTGCAGGCCAAAAATGGCAGACGGGGGAGGGAGCCTTGTGAATAAAAAGCTTGGGCGTCTGGTGGACCCCACCATGGGGCTGTATTTTGTGGTGCTTCTGGTGTTTGCGGCGGCCTCCTTTTTGCTGAACCAGCCGATGCTGGCCGCGGCGGAGGTGGGAGCGGCGGCGGCGCTGTTTCTCTTCTACCGTCTGCGGAAAAATCACCGCAGCAAGGAGCTGGCTGCATATATCCAGTCGGCTACGGATACCTTGGAGATTGCTTCCAAAGGGGAAATCCCGCTACCCATGGCCCTGATTCGCCTGGTGGACGGGGAAATTGTCTGGTCTAACCAGCGCTTTGGCCAGGCGACGGGTATGAAGCAGCGCCTCTTTGAGCAAAAGATTACCACACTCCTGCCCACCTTTACCACGGACTGGCTGGCGGCTGGTAAGTCGGAATGTCCATACGATTTGACCGTGAAGGACCGGCGCTACCGGGTCTATGGCACCACCTTCCACGCCGGGGACTCCGGCGGTATGCTGCTGGGTACGGTGTATCTGGCGGACCTCACCGAGCTGTATCAGGTCCGGGATGAGTACATCCGCTCCCGCCCTGTGGTGGCCATTATCCTGGTGGATAACTACGATGAGCTCACCAAAAACCTGCCCGAGGGCGCCATCTCCACCTTAAATGCGGAGCTCAACGAGGTGATTACCCGCTGCACAGAGGGATACCACGGCCTGCTCCGGCGGCTGGAGCGAAACCGGTTCCTCTTTGTGTTTGAGGTCCGGGATCTGAAGGTGTCCATTGAGAACAAGTTCCACCTCCTGGAGGAAATTCGCCAGGTGGTCAGTCCCACCGGGGTTGCCGCTACCATCTCCCTGGGAATTGGACGGGACGGCGTCAGCTTTGAAGAGAGCTATAATTTTGCTGCGCTCAGCATTGAGATGGCCCTGTCCCGGGGCGGGGATCAGGCGGTCATCAAGGACCGGTATAATTTCTCCTTCTACGGCGGCCGCACCAAGGAAACGGACCACCGCTCCAAGGTCCGCTCCCGGGTTACGGCCAATTCCCTGTCCGAGCTCATCGCCCAGAGCAGCCAGGTATTTGTGATGGGCCATAAAAATGCAGACCTGGACGCCCTGGGTGCGGCGGTGGGCATTTGCTGCCTGTGCCGGAAAAAGGGGAAGCAGGCCAAGATTGTTTTGGATATGGAGAGAAATGCAGCCGGTAAGCTGCTGGAGCGGCTGAATGCTGTGCCGGAATATGCCAACGCCTTCGTTTCCGGTCAGGACGCTCTGCTCCAGGCTGACCCCAAGAGCCTGCTGGTGGTGGTGGATACCAACCGGCCGGACCAGGTGGAGTGCAAGCCCCTTTTGGACGCCATTTCCAAGGTCTGTGTGGTGGACCATCACCGCCGGGCTGCGGATTATATCAATCCGGTGGTGGTCAATCTCCACGAGCCCTATGCTTCCTCCGCCTCGGAGCTGGTGACGGAGCTGCTGCAATATGCCGTGGAGAGCTCCGAGGTACTGCAGGTGGAGGCTATGGCTCTGCTGGCGGGTATTGTCTTGGACACCAAGAATTTCAATGTCCGCACCGGAGAGCGCACCTTTGAAGCCGCTGCCTTCCTCCGCCGCCTGGGGGCAGATACGGTGGAGGTGAAAAAACTCCTCCAAAACGATTTCCAGGCCACCCTGGCCCGGTATCAGATCATCAAAGCGGCGCGGCTTTACCGGGAACAGATTGCCATCGCCGCCTTGAACGGCAGCACCAGCCGCACCATTGCCGCGCAAGCGGCAGATGAGCTTTTGAGCATCCAGGGAATTCTCACCTCCTTTGTCCTGTATCCCTGTGAAGGCCAGGTGATCATCTCCGCCCGTTCCATTGGAGAGGCCAACGTCCAGGTGATTCTGGAGCCTCTGGGCGGTGGCGGAAACGCGGCCACTGCCGGCGCACAGCTGCGTGACTGCGACGTCAAAACCGCCCTGGACCGCCTGGTGGCCTCCATTGATCAATACTACGATGCCTAAGGGCTGGCGTACCCCGGTACGTTTTAGACGGTGGCGCCCCTCATGGAGGGGGGTTGGCAGTATCGTCTTGCCTTCGGGGACGGGGGCAGGGAAGCTGTGAATTGGATTGCGCTTGCAGAAGCAAAAAAGCCTGCAAATAAAAAGTCAAGCTCCAAAATGGACTTGACCGAAAAATATTTGCATGGCGATGAAGGGAGATTTACATTATGAAAGTAATTTTACTACAGGATGTCCGCGGGAAGGGCAAGAAGGGACAGATGCTGGAGGTCTCCGACGGTTACGCCCGGAACTATATGCTGCCCCGGAAGATCGCCATGGAGGCGACTGCCGACGCCATCAACACCATGCGCATGAACGACAAAGCCACCCAGGAACGCCAGGCCCGGGAGCGGGCGGAGGCCATGGAGCTTGCCAAGCGAATGAAGGCCATGACCCTGACGGTGTATGCCAAGGGCGGCGGGGCCGGACGGCTGTTCGGCTCTGTGACCAGCCAGGAGATTGCCGATGCCCTCCAGAGCCAGGGCATTACCCTGGACAAGCGGAAGATTGTCATAGACGAGCCCATTAAAAACGTGGGCACCTACACCATCCGGTGCAAGCTGGGCTACGAGATCACGGCGCAGCTCACCGTGCAGATTCAAGAGAAAAGCTGATTTCTAGATGGCCTGAAAGGAGGCGAATGTGGTGGCTGGGGAGGAAGAATTGCTGGGCCGGCAGGCGCCCCACTCCCTGGAGGCGGAGCAGTCGGTTCTGGGCGCCATGCTCATCGACAGCCGGTGTGTGGCCGACGTCATTGGTCTGCTGAAGCCGGAGGATTTTTACCTCCAGCAAAACCGGGAGATTTACGAGACCATCTACGCCATGTTCAACTTCTCCCAGGTCATTGACCCGGTGACAGTCCTGGACAAAATGCAGGAGCGAGGCGTATGGCAGGATCGTTCCATTGAGTACATCAAACAGCTCATGGAGATTACCCCCACCTCGGCCAACGCCGTCCGGTATGCCTCCATCGTCCGGGACAAGGCCCTGCTTCGGAGCCTGGCCACGGCGGCTTCCGAAATTTCCGAGACGGTTTATGAGGGCGTGGGTACGCCGGCGGAGATTTTGGAGTCGGCGGAAAAGAAGATTTACGCCCTGCGCAAAGGCGAGCGGGGGGAGAGCCTGGAGCCCATCAGCCTGGTGCTCCACAAGGTCTTCGACCGCCTCACGGAGCTGGCCCAATCCGACAGCGACATCCCGGGCCTGTCTACGGGCCTCATAGATTTGGACCGGAAAATTAACGGTCTCAACCGGTCGGACCTGCTCCTCATTGCCGCCCGGCCTGCCATGGGTAAGACCTCCTTTGCCCTGAACATCGCCCTGAATGTGGCAAAGAAATACGGGCAGACTGTGGCCTTTTTCTCCCTGGAAATGTCCCGGGAGCAGCTGGCCATGCGTCTTCTGGCCGGGGAGAGCTTTGTGGACAGCCAGAAAATGGCCACCGGTAAGCTCTCCGAGGAGGAGTGGACCAAGCTGGCTCTGGCTTCCGCCGCCCTCAGCCAGACGGATATCCGGGTGGACGACAACCCCTCCATCACCGTGGCGGAGATGAACGCCAAGTGCCGCCGCCTGGACAACCTGGGACTGGTGCTGGTGGACTACCTTCAGCTCATGACTGGCTCCGGCTATGGCAAGGGCGGGGAGAACCGGGTCACGGTCGTTTCGGAGATTTCCCGGGCTCTGAAAATCATGGCCAAGGAGCTGAACGTACCGGTGATTTGTCTGAGCCAGCTCTCCCGCGCCAACGAGAGCCGCCAGGACAAGCGCCCCATCCTCTCCGACCTTCGGGAGTCCGGCGCCATTGAGCAGGATGCAGATGAGGTGCTGTTTCTGTACCGGGACGACTACTACAATGAAAATTCCGAGGAAAAGAACGTGGCCGAATGTATTGTTTCCAAAAACCGCCACGGCGAGACCGGTACGGTCAAACTCCAGTGGCTCCCCCAGTACACCACCTTCACCGATCGGGAGTGGAAGCATGCTGAATGAAGCCGTAGAACGCGCGCCGGGGTATCGCAGGCAGCCTGCGATACCCCTTGCTGATATTTGCCTATGACATTTCAAACTCAAATTCTATCGTTTTGCCGGGAGCATCGGCTTTTGGAGCAGGGGGACCGGGTCATCTGCGCCATCTCCGGCGGGGCGGACTCTGTGGCGCTGCTGTGGTGCCTGTATCTTTTGCGGGAGCAGCTGGACCTGAAGCTCTCCGCCGCCCACTTGAACCACGGCCTCCGGGGGGAGGAGTCAGACCGGGATGAGGACTTTGTCCGGCAGCTCTGCGCCGGGTACCAGATTCCCCTGACTGTGGGCCGAACCCAGGTCCAGGCCCAGGGACGGGGCCTGGAGGATGCGGCAAGGCGGGCCCGGTATACATTTTTGGAGTCCCTGGACCCGGCCGCGAAAATTGCCACGGCCCACACGGCGGATGACAACGCCGAGACGGTGCTGCTCCATCTGATTCGGGGCGCAGGGCTCCGGGGACTGGGTGGAATTGCGCCTGCCCGGGGCCGGGTGATCCGGCCGATGCTGGGGGTGACCCGCCAGGAGGTGGAGGCGTTTTTGGAGCACTGGAATCTTCCCCATGTGGAAGACAGCTCCAACGGCCAGCCGGATTTCCTGCGCAACCGGGTCCGGAGCCGGATCATGCCCCTGCTGCGGCAGGAAAATCCCCGGTTTGCCCGGAGCTGCAGCGAGACCGCCCTGACTTTGCGGCTGGACGAGGCCTTTCTCGCCCAGGAGGCCGAGGCGGCTCTGGATGAACTCTGGGACGGAGGGGGGCTGGATTGCCCCGGCCTTCTGGCGCTGCATCCGGCCCTGCGCCGCCGGGTTTTGGCGGGCTTTCTCCGGCGGTGCGGCCTTCTTGAGCCGGAGGCAGTCCATCTGCGCCAGGCGGAGGCCTTGGCCCGCTCCCGGCGTCCCGGCGCCTGGGCGGCCTTTCCCGGAGGGCTTCTCCTGGGGCGGCAATACGAAAGGCTGGCGCCCCGGACTGTGCCGTTCCCCCTGGAGGAGACTCCTCTGGCGGTCCCCGGGGTGACGGTGGCGGCCGGTTGGCAGGTCCGGTGCAGTTTTTTGCCGGAGGGAGAAAAAATTGAAAATACGCCGTTCACATTTGGGATTGCCTGTGATACAATTACAAAATGTACATGGGTTCTTCGCTCTCGCCGGGCCGGGGATGCGCTTCGCCTCCCGGGTGGACGGCGGAGCCTGCGCCGCCTGCTGATGGATCGGAAGATTCCGGCGCAGGCGCGGGATGCCATGCCGGTGGTAGCTGCCGGGGACCAGATTCTTGGCGTAGGGGGCATCGGCGTCAATCTGGATTTTGCTGCCCCTGCCGGCGGCCCGGCGGTGGAAATTCGCCTGTCCAAATCCAACTGAAGAGAAAGAGGTCATCTGTTATGCACAATGCTATGGAACGCATTCTCCTATCCGAAGACCAGATTCAGGCTCGCATTGGCGAGCTGGGCCGGCAGCTGACGGCAGACTACCATGGGAAGAATCCCATTTTTGTGGGGATTCTGAAGGGCGTGGTGGTGTTTTTTGCCGATATGATCCGGGCCATTCCCATTGATTGCCAGATTGACTTTATGGCGGTGTCCTCCTATGGCAGCGGCACCGAATCCTCCGGCGTCGTCCGGGTGAAGAAGGACCTTTCGGCGGACATTGAGGGCCGCCATGTGGTGATTCTGGAGGACATTCTGGACTCCGGCCTCACCCTGCGCCATACGGTGGATTACTTAATGACCAAGCATCCCGCTTCGCTCAAGATCTGCACCTTCCTGGATAAGCCGGACCGCCGGCGTGCAGAAATTCAGGCGGACTACGTAGGCTTTACCATCCCCAACCTCTTTGTGGTGGGCTATGGCCTGGACTTTGACGAGCGCTACCGGAATCTGCCCTATGTGGGCGTTTTGAAGCCGGAAGCATATATGAAATAACCAAAGGAGATTACCCCATTGAACGAGAAACGAATCCGCAGCGTCATTCCCATGTTGATTTTGCTGGTGCTGATTTTTTTCCTGGGAAGCTGGCTGCTCCGCTTCCTGCAGCCCCAGGGGCTGCCCTATTCTCAGGTGCTGGAGCAATTCCAGGAGGAAAACGTCAGTAGCTTTACGGTGAAGGACGGCGTCCTGGAGATGACCCTTCACGAGCCGCTGAATGGGGCGTATGACGCCATTGCCTACCTGGATGATACCGATGCCTTCCGCCAGGATACGGCGGAGATGGTCCGCCAACAGAGGGAGAAGGGCACCCTGACCGGGTATGACTTCCAACCGGATACCCAGACCAATGTGCTGGAGCGGTCCATTCCCTATTTCCTGGCAGGCCTGGCGCTGATTTTGGTCTGGATGTTCCTCAGCTCCAGGTCCAATGCAGGGGGCAATGGCCTGGCTGGGTTCACCAGGGCCAGGACCAGCCTGGGCTCTGCCGGGAAGCCCGTCACCTTTGACGATGTGGCGGGAGCCGACGAGGAAAAGGCGGAGCTGCAGGAAATTGTGGACTTTCTCCGGGACCCCGACCGGTTCAACCAGATGGGTGCGAAGGTGCCCAAGGGCGTGCTTTTGGTGGGCCCTCCGGGTACAGGCAAGACCCTTTTGGCCCGGGCTGTGGCCGGGGAATCCGGCGTGGGCTTCCTGTCCATTTCCGGCTCCGACTTTATGGAGCTGTATGTGGGCGTGGGCGCCAGCCGGGTCCGGGACCTGTTTGACCAGGCGAAGAAAATCGCGCCGGCCATTGTCTTCATCGATGAAATCGATGCGGTGGGCCGCCGGAGAGGCGCAGGCCTGGGAGGCGGTCACGATGAACGGGAGCAAACCCTGAACCAGCTCCTGGTGGAGATGGATGGATTCCAGAAAAACGAAGGCGTCATTGTCCTGGCAGCCACCAACCGGCAGGACATTCTGGACCCCGCCCTGATGCGCCCCGGCCGGTTTGACCGGCAGATTTATGTGGGTACGCCCGACGTCCAGGGCCGGCAGGACATCCTCAAGATTTATGCCCGGGATAAGCGGCTGGATGAACAGGTGGACCTGAAGGCCATTGCCTTGGCCACGGCCGGTTTCACCGGTGCGGACCTGGAGAATCTTCTGAATGAGGCTGCCATTCTGGCCGTCCGGGAGAAGCGGCAGGTGATTACCACAGAGGATCTGAATGAGGCCATGATGAAGATCATTGCCGGACCTCAAAAGAAGAGCCGGAAGCAGCTCCAGCGGGACCTGCGCATCACGGCCATTCACGAGGCCGGCCACGCCGTGGCCATGTACCGCTTGCCCAATCACGACCCGGTACACCAGATCACCATCGTTCCCCGGGGCAGGGCCAACGGCCTCACGGTGAGCCTGCCGGAGGAGGAAACGAGCCACATGACCCGCAACGAGATGTATGAGGAGATTGTGGCCGGTCTGGGGGGACGGGTGGCGGAGGCGCTGTTCTGCCAGGACATCTCAACAGGCGCTTCCCAGGATATCCGTCACATCACCCAGGTGGCCCGGGATATGGTGGCCAAATACGGCATGAGCGAAAAAATCGGTCCCATTGCCTACAGCAGCGACGAAGAGGTGTTCATTGGCCGGGACTACGAAAAGACCAAGTCCTACTCGGAGCAGGTGGCGGGCCTCCTGGATGGGGAGGTCCGGGAGATCATCGACCGGGCTTATCGCCACTGTGAGAAGATTTTGCAGGAGGACCGGGAGAAGCTCTTCCAGGTGGTGGAGTTCCTTCTGGCTCACGAGACCATGTCCGGCGCCCAGTTTAAGGCCTGTATGGAGGGCCGGGACATGGACGCAGCGGGTCCCGGATCCCTGTTTGACCCGATATAAGCGGGGGAATTTAGGCGCTCAGGGAGAATCCAACGGGTGAACCACAGATGGCTTTGGCCGGGAAACGCTGCCGTTTCCCGGCTTTTCCATGTCCGCCCTTGATGTCCATCCATTTGGATGGGGAAACAGGGGGAAACCTTGTTTTGTTTTTTGCTGGGTTTGGCAAAATTGCAAAAAAAGGCATTGAAATCGAATTTTCTTTCGTGTATAATGATACCGTTGTGGTGCCGATCCACTGCGCGCAAAGTGAATGGGGGAGGGCCCCATGAAAGGAGTAATTTTCTTATGTACACTGCTAAGGACATTCGTAATATTTGCCTGCTGGGCCACGGTGGCGACGGAAAGTCCGCCCTGGCCGAGAGCATGCTGTTTCTGACCAAGGCCATTGACCGTCTGGGCAAGCGCACGGACGGAAACACCACCAGTGACTTCGACCCGGAAGAAATCAAGCGCGGATACTCCATCTCCACCGCTGTGCTGCCGGTAGAATATAATAAGTGCAAGCTGAACATTCTGGATAACCCCGGTTACTTTGCCTTCTCTGGCGAGGTGGCCCAGTCTCTCCGGGTGGCGGACGCCGGTCTCATCTGCCTCACCGCCAAGGGCGGCATCGCTGTGGGCACGGAAAAGGGCTGGGACGCCCTGGCTGGGGCAGGTCTTCCCGCCATGTTCTATATTTCCAAGCTGGATGAGGAACATGCCGATTTCTTCCAGGTTTACGACGCCCTCCACGATACATACGGCCAGGGCGTGGTTCCCCTGACCTTCCCCATTGTCTCTGGGGAGAAGGTGCTGGGCCTGGTGGATGTGGTCAGTGGCACGGCCACAAAGCCCGACGGCAGCAAGATGGAGCTTCCCGGGGATGCAGCCGACCACTTGGAGCTGTACCAGCACGCGCTCAATGAGGCTGTGGCAGAGACCAGCGAAGAGCTCATGGAGAAATTCTTCATGGAAGAGCCCTTCACCCCGGAGGAGCTGAACGCCGGTATCCGGGCTGCCATCAACAGCCGCTCCCTGTTCCCTGTGTTCTGCGGCTGCTCCATGACCGGGCTTGGCACCCTGAACCTCCTGGACAACCTGGTAAAATATGCGCCCAACCCCCTGGAGGGCAAGCCGATGCCCACAGCCGAGGGCGGCGAAATCGCCCTGGACCAGAAGGGCGCTCCCATGCTCTTCGTGTTCAAGACGCTCATCGACCAGTACGGCAAGAACTCCTTCTTCAAGGTCTTCTCCGGGGATGTGACCTCCGACCTGACCCTGACGGATACCCGCACCGGCAGCAATGAGAAGCTGGGCCGTCTCTTCCTGCCCAAGGGCAAGAAGTATCTGGACGCCACCAAGATTTGCTGCGGCGACATCGGCGTGGTGAGCAAGCTGGCCAATGTCCGCACCGGCGACACCTTGGGCGCTGCCGGTAAGGTGGTGGCTCTGGCCCCCATTACCTACGAGGAGCCCTGCTACACCCTGGCAGTTTACGCCAAGGTCAAGGGCCAGGAAGACAAGATTGCCAACGGCCTCACCAAGCTGAACGAGGAGGACTGCTCCTTCACCTTCGGCAACAGTGGCGAAACCAAGGAAATGATCATTTCCGGCGTGGGCGACATTCACCTGGATGTGCTGTGCGCCAAGCTGAAGTCCAAATACAATGTGGAGGCCGAGCTCCGGCCCGCTAAGATTGCCTACCGGGAGACCATCAAGAAAAAGGTGGAGGTCCATGGCCGCCACAAGAAGCAGTCCGGCGGTCACGGCCAGTTTGGCGACGTATACATCCGCTTCGAGCCCCAGCAGGAGTCTGAGGAGATGATCTTCGCAGACGAGACGGTGGGTGGCTGCGTGCCCAAGAACTTCATCCCCTCTGTGGAAAAGGGACTGCGAAACTGCGTGGGCAAGGGCGTCCTGGCCGGTTACCCCGTGGTGTTCCTGAAGGCCACCCTGTATTTCGGCTCCTCCCACCCTGTGGATTCCTCCGATATGGCCTTCCAGACCGCCGCTGGCATCGCCTACAAAGACGGCCTGCCCAATGCCGGCCCCACGCTGCTGGAGCCCATCTGTGAGCTGAAGGTCTACATCCCCGATGCCAACATGGGCGACATCATCGGCGACCTGAACAAGCGCCGTGGCCGTATCATGGGTATGAATCCCGACCCCAAGCGCCGTGGCTGGCAGGTTGTGGAGGCTGAGGTGCCTCAGGCTGAAATGAGCTCCTACACCATCGACCTCCGGGCCATGACCCAGGGCCGTGGCTCCTTCTCCATGAATTTCGTCCGCTATGAGGAAGTGCCTCAGGCCAACCAGGCGAAGATCATTGCCGACGCCAAGAAGGACGAAGAGGGCTAATTTGTTGATTTGATACTCCTGGAAGCTGCCGGGAAGGGGAGCGGTCAAGACCGCCCTTCTTCCCGGCAGTCACTTTTTAGGGGCAGGCTTTTCCTGGAGATGGACGTTTCAGTGACATCTTCGCCTCCGGCTGCATAGAATGGACGGATCCTGGCGCTTACCCGGAGGGGGATGTGGGTGACCGCGCAGATGGTCCGCCTGTGTGGTAGAAAGGGATGGGCATAGGCGGCGCCGTCTAAGCGGTACGCCGGTACCCGGAAGGGGAGCGCCAGTGTTTGGAAGGAGGAGGGCGCTATGCCTGCAGAAGGTTTTATTCAGGTTCACGTATATACCACTTCCGAAGCGCAGATTCCCGTGCCGGGGGCGGCCGTGGCCATTGTGGCAGACGACGGGACGCTTCTGGCTGCACGTCTCACCAATGAGAGCGGACAGATCCAGCCGGTGGCCGTCAAGGTGCCGGATGCTTCGGAGAGCCGCGACCCCAATTTCCGGGGCAAACCCTTTACCACAGTGTCCATCCGGGTGCAGCATCCGGATTATGAGCAGATTCAGGTGGACAATGCCCAGGTGTTTGCCGGGGTCATCACCCTGCAGCCCCTGGAGCTGATTCCCCTGCCCACGTTTCCGGAGCAGTATGACCGGGTGGAGTATTTTGACGTGCCGCCCCAGAACCTTTAGGAGGTGCGGCCATGCCTGTTGTCATTCCATACGTACCGGAGCAAATCACGGTCCATCTTGGCCCCCCGGATTCGAACGCGGCCAATGTGACGCTTCCCTTTACGGACTATGTGAAGAATGTGGCCTCCTCAGAGATCTATCCCACCTGGGATGAGAGCGCCCTGCGGGCCAACATTCTTGCCATCATTTCCTTTGCCCTGAACCGGGTTTACACGGAGTTTTACCGGAGCCGGGGCTACAACTTTGAGATCACCAATTCCACTGCCTACGACCAGGCCTTTGTGAACGGGCGGAATACATTTGAGAACATCGACGCCATTGTGGACGATATCTTCAACAACTACCTCCGCCGCCCAGGCTTTGTGGAGCCTCTGGCTGCCAAATTCTGCAACGGGACGACCGTCACCTGCGAGGGGCTCAGCCAGTGGGGGTCCCAGAACCTGGCGGAGCAGGGCTACAACTCTGTGGATATTCTCCGCACCTACTACGGCGACAACATCGAAATCGTGACCAATGCGCCGGTGCAGGGTCTGGTGCAGTCCTATCCCGGGACGGCGCTGCGGCGGGGCAGCACGGGTCCCAATGTGGTGGTGGTTCAGACCTCTCTGAACCGGGTGGGGCAGAACTACCCGGCCATTCCCAAGATCTCCCCGGTGGACGGCATCTTCGGCTCTCAGACGGAGAACGCAGTCCGCCGGTTCCAGGAGATTTTTGGCCTGACCCCGGACGGAGTTGTGGGCAGGGCGACCTGGTATGCTCTGGTGCGGCTGTATGTGGGGGTCACCTCCCTGGCGGAGCTCCGCTCCCAGGGCCAGCAGTTCTACAACATATCCTGGAACTACGGCGGCGCGCTGCAGCAGGGAAGCCAGGGCCAGGAGGTGCGGCAGCTGCAATACATGCTGCAGGTCCTCTCCAGTGTGATACCTGCCATCCCGCCGGTGGAGGTGGACGGCATCTTTGGCCCCGCCACCCGGGCCTCGGTGCTGGCAGCCCAGCGCTACTTTGGCCTGCCCCAGAGCGGAGCGGTGGATGAGCAGACCTGGCTGAGACTGGAGAGCCAGTTCCGCAGCATCGATAACAACCTGTTCCGCAACCAGGAGCTGTTCCCCTTTGCGCCGGAGGGAGGGGCCGCTGCCCAGACTGCCTTTGCCCCGGCCACTCCACGGGGGCAAAGCCGGGGGCCCCGGACCGGCACAAGCCGAAATGAGCCGCCGGCAAGGGCAGGGGACCGGTATTCCCAGACCACCCGCATGACACAATTTCCAGGTGCAGAGCTCAGCATGGGCCAGCAGGACGGAGTGCCGGGGGAGGTGACAGGAAGATGATTTCAGAGCCTAGTTATTACGTCGGCCGCCCTGTTGAGAGTATGCAGACCATGCTCCGGTTTGCGGCGGAGGGAAACAATCGCCTGCTGCCGGTGGTGCCTGACGGCGTGTTCGGCCCCAACACCATGGCGGCAGTGACTGCCTTTCAGCGGTACTACGGTCTGCCTGCCACCGGGGTGATGAACGGAGTCACCTGGGAGCGTCTGGTGCAAACCTACCAGGCTCAGCTGGTGCAGCAGGCTCCTGCAGAGGCCATGCAGCCCATTTTGAACCCCCAGCAGACGATGAAACCGGGAGAGAGCAACTACCACATCTATTTGGTACAGGCGGCGCTGCGGGTCCTGAGCTCCGTGTATCGTGGCCTTCCTCAGACGCCGGTGAGCGGCACGCTGGATGCGTCCACAGTCACGGCGGTGCGCCGCTTTCAGGCCCTCTGCGGCCTGCCGGTGACCGGCGAGGTGGACCGGCACACCTGGCGGTATCTCTGCCGCCATTACACCCTGGCTGCCGGAAACGGAACCGGGAGCTGCCGGAGAGGGAAACAATAAACCCCAGGGGGCGCTCCCGCGCCATTGCGCATCCAGTGGCGTTGCGGAAGCTGGCCGCCTGATGTCCACGCCGGTTATTTCAGCCGCACGGCTGCAAAGGCACGGGCGCGGCAGCGCCCGGCCTTCCCCCGGGGAAGGCGCCGAAGGAAGCGAGGCGGACGAGGAACGGGGATATCCGGCGGACCGATCAGGAAATGCCGCTGTCTGGAATCATCCCGACGCCGCTCTTGACAAGGGGCGGCGGGAGATGGTAAAATGGAGCAAATTTCATATCACGTGGAACGGAAAGAGTACCCCCGCTGCGCCCCTCAGAGAGCCTTGGCCATCGGCTGGAAGCCAGGGCGGTGTTTGTGCGCGGGTGGGAAGTGCGTCCGGGAGTGAAGGGGAGACCCCGTTGGCCGCGTCAAGGCCAAAAGTGAGAAATCAGAGTGGAACCGCGAGCCATGGCCCGCCTCTTGAGAGAAACAAGGGGCGGGTTTTCTTCATAGAATGGACCCGTTAGGAGGGATGCCTATGGGCTTTTTACGCGAAACCATTCGCGCCTATCAAAAAAACGACCCCGCTGCCCGGTCGGCGCTGGAGATTTTTTTCCTGTACAACGGCCTGCATGCGACCATCTATTACCGCATTTCCCACTGGCTCTACTGCCATCACTGCCGTTTTCTGGCCCGCTGGGTGTCCCAGCATGCCAAGTGGGTCACCGGGGTGGAGATCCACCCCGCCGCCACCATTGGCCGCCGCCTGGTCATTGACCACGGCACCGGCATTGTGGTGGGAGCTACGGCGGAAATTGGAGACGACTGCCTGCTGTACCAGTGCGTGACCCTGGGCGGCACCGGCATTTCCAGCGGGAAGCGGCACCCCACCCTGGGCAACGATGTGATGGTGGGCAGCGGCGCAAAAATACTAGGACCCATCCGAATTGGGGATCATGCCCGTGTGGCGGCCAACGCCGTGGTGCTGCAAAATGTGCCGGACAATTCCACAGTGGTGGGCGTCCCGGGCCGGGTGGTCCGGGTCAACGGAGAAAAACTGGACCATGTCCACACCCCGGACCCCATTGCCCTGGAGCTTCTGGAGCTCCGGCAGCGGGTGGAGCAGCTGGAAGCACAGCTACAAAGGAAGGAGCTTTAAACGATGTACCTGTACAATTCCCTCAGCCATCAGAAAGAAAAATTTGTCCCCAATCACCCGGAGCAGGTGAAGATGTATACCTGCGGCCCCACGGTGTACCACTTTGCCCACATTGGCAATCTCCGGTCCTATATCATGGAGGACGTGCTGGAGAAGTACCTGCGCTATGAGGGCTACCCGGTGAAGCGGGTGATGAACATCACGGATGTGGGCCACCTGGCCTCCGATGCGGATACCGGTGAGGACAAAATGCTCAAGGGCGCTAAGCGGGAGCACAAAACCGTGATGGAGATCGCCCAATTCTACACCGACGCCTTCTTCCAGGATTGCAAGAAGCTGAACATCAAGCGGCCTGATGTGGTGGAGCCTGCCACCAACTGCATTGGGGAGTATATCGCTATGGTCTCCCGGCTTCTGGAGACGGGGTATGCCTACCTGGCCGGAGGAAATGTGTACTTTGATACGGCCAAGCTGAAACAATACTATGTGTTCAACGACCACAACGAGGAGGACCTGGCGGTGGGCGTCCGGGAGGGCGTGGAGGAGGACGCCAATAAGCGGAACAAAAATGACTTCGTCCTCTGGTTCACCAAGTCCAAATTTGAGGACCAGGCTCTGAAATGGGACTCCCCCTGGGGTGTGGGCTATCCCGGCTGGCACATTGAGTGCTCCTGCATCAGCATCAAGCACCTGGGGGAGGACCTGGACATTCACTGCGGCGGCATTGACAACGCCTTCCCCCACCACACCAACGAAATTGCCCAGAGCGAGGCCTTCCTGGGTCACAAATGGTGCAATTACTGGTTCCACGTGCACCACCTGAATACGGAGTCCGGGAAGATGTCCAAGTCCAGCGGGGAATTTTTGACCGTTTCCCTCCTGGAGAAAAAGGGCTATGACCCCATGGTTTACCGGTTCTTCTGCCTCCAGTCCCACTACCGGCGGAATCTGGTGTTCAGCTATGAGAACCTGGACAATGCCGCTGCGGCCTATGGCAAGCTGATTGCCAAAATTGCCGCCCTGGACCCGGAAAAGCCGGAGGAAGTGGACGAGGCGGCCTTTGGGGAGCTGAAGGTTCGGTTTGAAAAGGCCATGGACGCCGACCTCAACACCTCCCTGGCCATTACGGCCCTGTATGACGTGCTGAAGGCCAAGACCAACGACGCCACCAAGCTGGCGGCCCTGGCGGATTTCGACCGGGTCCTCAGCCTGGACCTTCTGGCCCATGGGCAGAAGCAGCGCCAGGCGGACCGGGAGGCCCAGGAAGAGGGGGATCCGGAGATCGACGCTCTGGTCCGGCAGCGCACGGAGGCCAAAAAGGCCAAAAACTGGGCAGAGGCGGACCGAATCCGGGATGAGCTGAAGGCCCGGGGCATCACCATCACCGACACCCCCCAGGGGACGAAATGGAGCAGGTAATCCAATGAAACTGATGATTTTAGACGGCAACAGCGTGGTCAACCGGGCGTTTTACGGCGTCCGGCCCCTGACCACCCGGGAGGGGCTGTACACCAACGCCATTTTTGGCTTCCTGAACATCCTGCAGCGCATGGAGCAGGAGGAGCGCCCCGATGGGGTCTGCGTGGCCTTTGACCTCCAGGGCCCCACCTTCCGCCACCTGCGGTACGACGGCTATAAGGCCACCCGCCATGGGATGCCCCAGGAGCTGGCCCAGCAGATGCCCCTTCTGAAGGAGGTCCTCCGGGCCATGAACATTCCCATCCTGGAGTGCCAGGGCTGGGAGGCAGACGACGTCATCGGCACCGTGGGCAAGCGGTGCGGCCAGGAGGACTGGGACTGCGTGGTGGTCACCGGGGACCGGGACAGCCTGCAGCTCATCGACTCCCATGTGCAGGTGAAGCTGCTCCTGACCAAGGGCGGCCAGACCACGGCCAACTGCTATGACCAGGCGGCCTTCCAGGCGGAGTATGGCTTCCCGCCCCCCATTTTGGTGGATCTGAAAAGCCTCATGGGGGATAGCTCTGACAACATCCCCGGGGTTCCCGGTGTGGGACCCAAGACGGCCAGGGAGCTGCTCCTGAGGTTCGGCGCCATGGCGGAGGTGTACCGTCACCTGGACGATCCCTCCATCCGGCCCAAGCTTCGGGAAAAGCTGGAGGCCGGCCGGGAGAGCGCGGAGCTGTCCTATGACCTGGCCACCATCCGGTGCAACGCCCCCATTGATTTTACGCCCCAGGAGGCCATGCTTCAGGAGCCCAACAAAAAGGAACTGTACGACCTCTTTGTCAAGCTGGAGTTTGTGAAGCTCATAGACCGCTACAAGCTGCGGGAGGCGGCTCCGGAGCCGGAGCCACAGCAGGTGGCGGTGCAGCTTCCCCACCGGCAGGAGCTGCCGGAGGCGGGGACGCCCTGCGCCCTGGTCCTGGGGGAGGACGGCGCCGTGGCCGTGGCTTGGGCAGAAGGGGTATGCGCCGTGCCGCCCCTGGAGCGGGAGGGCCGCCTGGAGGCCCTCCTGGGGCCGGAGACCCCCAAAATCTGCCATGACCTCAAAACCTGCCTCCATGATTTGGAGGCCCTGGGGCTGCCTCAGGCGGGGTTCCGGTTTGATACGGCCCTGGCCGCCTATGATTTGAATCCTTCCCAGGGGGATTACAGCCTGACCAAGGTGGCCATGGCCTACCTGGGCCGGACGCCGGAGGGCCTGGAGGACCGGGCTGCCGCCCTGTGGCAGCTGAGGGAGTGCCTGGAGCCGAAGCTGCAGGAGCAGGGGATGGAGAACCTGTATCGGGAAATCGAGCTGCCCCTGTGCGCCACCCTGTACCGCATGGAGCGGGAGGGAGTGGCTGTGGACCGGAATACCCTGGTGAGCTTCGGCCAAATGCTGACGGAACGGATTGCCGCCTGCGAGCAGGCAATCTTCGGCTACGCCGGTGGGGAGTTTAACATCAACTCCACCAAGCAGCTGGGAGAGGTCCTGTTTGAGCGGCTGAACCTGCCGCCGGTGAAGAAGACCAAGACCGGCTACTCCACCAATGCCGAGGTGCTGGAGAAGCTGGCGGACAAGCACCCCATGGTGAGGCAGGTGATGGAATACCGGGTCCTCACCAAGCTGAAGTCCACCTATGCCGACGGCCTTCTGAAGGTGATTGGCCCCGATGGGCGCATTCGGACCACCTTCCAGAACCTGGTCACGGCCACAGGCCGCCTGTCCTCCACAGACCCCAATTTGCAGAACATCCCGGTGCGTACGGAGCTGGGCAGCGAGATCCGGAAGATGTTTGTGCCCCGCCCTGGCTGGGTATTTGTGGATGCGGATTACAGCCAGATTGAGCTTCGGGTCCTGGCCCACATTGCAGAAGACCCCTTGATGCAGGAGGCCTTCCGGACCGGCCGGGACATTCACACCGCCACTGCGGCCCAGGTCTTTGGCGTCCCCCCGGAGGAGGTCACGCCCCTCCAGCGCCGCCATGCCAAGGCGGTGAATTTTGGGATTGTCTACGGCATTTCGGAGTTCTCCCTGGCCGAGGACATCGGCGTGAGCCGGTATGAGGCGAAGGCATACATCGACTCCTACCTGGACCGGTACGCCGGAGTTCGGGCCTATATGAGGGAGATTGTGGCGGAGGCCAAGGACCGGGGCTACGTCACCACCCTGTTCGGACGGAGACGGTATATCCCGGAGCTGAAGAGCAGCAACTACAACATCCGCCAGGGCGCGGAGCGAATCGCCCTCAACACCCCCATTCAGGGCACGGCGGCGGACCTCATCAAGCTGGCCATGGTCCGGGTGGACCGGGCGCTGGAGGAGGCGGGCCTGCAGGCCAAGCTGATTCTCCAGGTCCACGATGAGCTCATTGTGGAGTGCCCCCCGGAGGAGGCGGAGCAGGTCCGGGCCATTGTCACCGGCCAGATGGAGTCGGTGGCCCAGCTGTCCGTCCCCCTGGTGGCAGAGGCCAAGGTGGGCAGAAGCTGGTATGAGGCAAAGTGATGGAATATGAAATTGTAAGGATGGAGGCGGCCCATGTACCCCAGATTGCCGCCCTGGAACGAAGCGCCTTCCCGGACCCCTGGAGTGAGAGCAGCGTGGCTTCGGAGCTGGACAACCCCCTCAGCCTGTGGCTGGTGGCCCAGGCCGGGGGAGAGGTCCTGGGCTATGTGGGCAGCCAGTCGGTGATGGGAGAGGCGGATATGATGAATTTGGCCGTCCTGCCGGCCGCCCGCCGCCGGGGGATTGCCCGGGCGCTGGTGACGGCCCTGATCCGGGAGCTGGCCGGCGGTGGCGTGCACAGCCTGACCCTGGAGGTCCGGGCCTCCAATGGGCCGGCCAAGGCGCTGTATGGGAGCCTGGGCTTTGTCCGGGTGGGCTGCCGCCGGGGGTATTACCTGTCGCCCAAGGAGGACGGGGAGATTCTCCGAAAGGAGTGGGATTTATGATACTGATGGCCGTGGAATCCTCCTGCGACGAGACCGCTGTGGCCCTGGTGGAGGACGGACGGCGGGTTCTCACAGACTGCATCGCCTCCCAGGTGGATTTGCACCGGATTTACGGGGGCGTGGTGCCGGAAATTGCGTCCCGTAAGCACATCGAGGCCATTTACGGCCTGGCGGACCAGGCCCTGGTCCGGGCGGGGCTGAAGCGGAAGGATGTGGACGGCATTGCCGTCACCTATGCCCCGGGGCTCATTGGCGCGGTGCTGGTGGGGGTGAACTTTGCCAAGGGGGCTGCCCTGGCTCTGGATGTGCCCCTGATTCCAGTGCACCACATCCGGGGCCACATCGCCGCCAACTACCTGGCCTACCCGGAGCTGGAGCCCCCCTTCCTCTGCCTGGTGGTCTCCGGCGGGCACACCATGCTGGTTCATGTCCGGGACTATACGGACATGGAGATTTTGGGTACCACCCTGGACGACGCCGCCGGGGAGTGCTTTGACAAGGTAGCCCGGGTCCTGGGAATGCCCTATCCCGGCGGGGCCGCTCTGGACCAAAAAGCCCGGGCGGGGCGGGAGGGGCGGTATCCCCTGCCACGGGCCCGAGGAGGGGAAAACCCTCTGGACATGTCCTTCTCCGGCCTCAAAACCGCCGCCATCAACCTGATTCACAACGCCGGGCAGAAGGGGGAGCCTCTGGTGGTGGAGGACCTGTGCGCAGACTTCTCCGCCGCTGTGTCCGACACCCTGGTGCCCCGGGCCATGGAGGCCCTGGGCCGCACCGGCTGCAGGAAGCTGGCTGTGGCCGGAGGCGTCGCCGCCAATTCCCGCATCCGCCGGGACGTCCTGGCGGCGGCCAATGGGCTGGGCGTCCAGGTGTACATGCCCCCCCTGGCCCTCTGCGGGGACAACGCCGCCATGATTGGCGCCCAGGGCTACTACGAGTACCTGGCCGGAAACACCGGGGACATGACCCTCAACGCCTACGCCACCAAGTCCATCATAGGCGAGACTCTATAGAATGGACCGCAGCCCCCTGCCCCCGGGGCAGCCGGGTGCGGCCTCCCGGACGCACCGGCGGCAGAATGCTCCGGGATCTGCCACGTTTCGGCAAATCCGGACCAACTTTCAGGCCGGTACGAATTCGCCCGGCCAGTCTCTTCCGCCGTAGGGTGCGCCCAGGAGCCGCGCCCTACGGCGTTCCCCACAGCATGCCTCTATAGGGGCGCACATGGGGCGGGCCGGCAGGGAAATGTTCTGCCGGTTGCGAAAATAACCCCCGGGGTGGCGTTGCCGAACCGGGGGATTTGTGGTATAGTATATACGAACAAATGTTTTTAACTTAACCGGGAGCCGGAGAGGCTCTGAACAGGAGGATGCGCCTATGCCCAATCGAGTGATCCGGGATTCTATTTTGACCAGCCGTCAGGTGGGGCAGCTGGACTGGTTCCAACAGGCCCTGCTGGTCCGGCTGATTCTGAGCTGCGATGACTACGGCCGGTATTTTGCAGCGCCGGATATCATCCGAAACCGCTTTTTCTGCATCTACCCCGGGGTCACCCAGGACCAGGTGACCCAGGGGATGGAACGGCTGGAGGAGTTGGGATTCATCATCACCTACCGGGTGGAGGGAGAACTCTACTGTGCCTTCCCCCAATGGAGCAAATATCAGGTCTGCCGCACCCGCCGGGAAATATACCCGGCCCCGCCCCCCGAAGCTCCGGGTCAGGAGCTGAAAAATTTTGCCCCTGAGTTTCACGAAGCAAAGCGGAATAGTATCGAAACGGCACCTGAAACCAAGTCTGCGCCTAATCCAATCCAATCCGAATCCGAAATCGAATCCCAATCCGAAGCCGAATCCGAATCCGAAGGCCCTGCGGGGCGGAAAGCGGCTGAGGCGGCGGCTGAGAAAGGGCGTGGGAAGCTTGTCTGTCTGGATGCACCAGCAGCATGGGACGCACTGGCGAAGACGCCATCCAAATCTCCACGGCCCAACCATGTCCCCATCCGGGTAAACCCACGGCCCCGCCCGGTGGGGGAGACTGCCGGTTTTCGTCCATGGAACGGGACGCCGGTGTCTCCAGGCAATAGGCCGCTGCCCCGGATTTGTGAATGCCGAAAACCACCACGGCATGCCCCCACAGGGGCTGGACCGCAGCTCCCGTCTGCCCTGGAGGCCACATCCTACGCCCCTGCCTGCAGACCGGCAGGCAGGGGCGCTCCAGACGTCAGCTGTTTCCTGCTTCGCGGCGGGGAAATTGGTGGGGGTGGAGCTGGAATTTTCCTTGACAAAGGATACTACGTGTTGTATAGTATTATGCGAAGGGGGGCATTTGGATGATCGATCCGCAGCTGAAGCGCGGCTTGCTGGATTCCTGTGTGCTGGGCGTACTGTGCCGGGGGGAATCTCATGGGTACAAGATTGTGAAGGATCTGTCGGCCTGCATTGACATTTCGGAGTCTACCCTGTATCCCATCCTCCGGCGGTTGGAGACAGACGGATGCCTGACGGTGCGCAGTGTGGAGCACAATGGCCGCCTGCGCAAGCTCTACACCATCACAGAGCGGGGGCTCCGGCGTCTGGACAGCTTTTTGGCCAGCCAGGAGGAAGTGATGGGAATTTACCATTTTGTCAGGAGGCAGCGTGATGACAAAGCATGAATTCTTAAAGCAGCTGAAAGCAGAGCTGGCGGGATTGCCTGGGGCAGAACGAAGGCGGCAGCTGGACTACTATGCTGAGCTGCTGGACGATATGGTGGAGGATGGCATGGACCCGGAAATGGCGGTGGAACGGCTGGGGCCGGTCTCCGAAATTGCAAATGCCATCTTCCGGGACAATCCCCAGGCCCGCAAAGGGTCCGGCCGCTTGGGCCTGCTGCTGGGGGTGAGTTGCGGCGCGGCGGCGCTTGTATGCATGGCGGGCCTCCTGTTTTGGACGGTGAGCCGGGCAAAGCCCCAGGAAGCAGTGGAGGAGACCAAGGTCAGCGTGGCCCCGACGGCGCCCACAGAGGCCACCCAGCTCCCGACCCAGCCCCAGACAGAGCAGGAGGAACCTGAGGAATTTGGCTTTGACAGCGACCGACACTGGAGCAATGCCTATTCCTCCGTGGGCTTTTACGACATTCCCATCTCGGATGTGACCTCCCTGGACCTGAGCTGGATGAAGGGGGAGGTCACCCTGAAGCCCTGGCTGGGGGAGGTGATCCGCCTCCATGAGACGGCGGTGGAGGAGGCATATGCGCTGCAATATGGGGTGGAAAATCATACCCTGTATATTCAATCCTGCGCCCCCGGGCACTATACCGGCATGCCGGACAAGACCCTGACGGTCTGGATTCCGGCCCAGCTGGCGGAGTCCCTGGAGGAGCTGCACGCCCAGACGTTCTCTGCCAGCCTCACAGTTCAGGAGCTTTCCGCTACCCGCCTGAATCTGCAGTCGGTTTCCGGTCTGACTGAGCTTTACGAGGTGGAGGCGGAGGAGGCCAATTTCTCCTCCGTGTCCGGAGATATGACCTGGGATGGCGTCATCCAGGCGGTCACCATGAGGACCACCTCCGGAAACATCCAAGCGATACCGGGCCAGGCGCCGGAGGAGATGAGCCTCACAACCCTTTCCGGGGATATTGAGCTCTACATGCCCCAGGGGGTGAAGTTCAGCATCTATTTTGACACCACCTCGGGACAAATGGTGGGGAATTACCCCCTGTATGGCACTGAGGGCGGAAAACAGTATTACATTGGCAGCAGCGATCTGGAGTATACGGTGAACACCGTCAGCGGAAATCTGGCGGTGAACCAGAGAGTTTACAAGGATGAATGAGGCGCAACAGGAGGTATCCCATGAATCATGTGAGAAAACTGGCCCTCCATGGCATGAGGGGGCGGCGTAAGGACACCCGGGTTCTGGCCCTGGTGATTGTGATGAGTTTTTTATTTCTGACGGCGGGGACGCTGCTGCTGTCCTCCTTCAGCGGGAGCCAGGCACGGCAGCGCCAGAGCCTGTACGGCGGCTGGCACCTCCTGTATGGCGGCGGGGATTCCAGAGTGGCGGAGAGTCTGACGGGCCTGTCCCAGGTGGCGGAGACTGCAGAGGTGACCCTCCTGGGGGTAGACGGGCAGTGCGGCCAGGTGGCCGCCTGGAGCGAGGACTTTGCCCGGATGGGAAGCCTTCAGATTGTGGAGGGCCGCGCCCCGGAGGCAGCGGGAGAGATTCTCCTGGAGCGGGGCCAGCTGGGCCTGTTTCCGGAGGAAACCGGAGTGGGAAGCACGGTCACCCTTACCCTGGAGCATCATCTGACCCAGCTGCGGGGCCGCCAGCTGCCCTCCGGCACCATGACCATCCGGGGTGAGGAGGTTCCGGCAAAGACCGTGATCCGCGCCTTCGGCGATGGCGCCACGGAGGCAAGCATCCAGGCCATCATGGAGCGGCTGTGGCGGGAGGAGGTCTGGTCCACCTATTCCACCTACATCGATGAAAACGGGGAGGAGCAAAGGGAGCTCTGGTTCCCGGACCCCGCCACCCACTGCCCGGTGTCGGAGATGGATGACGAGACCTACCGGTCTACGCTTCTGGCGGTTTGCAATTGCTGGGGAGCAGCTCTAAACGACTATTACAAGTACCAGCTGGGAACCGGCCGGGACGCCCTGGTGGAGGTGGACCGCACCTTTTTCGACAGCGGCGTTCAGGGAGCGGTCTCCTGGGGTCTCAACACCAACTATGAGCAGCTGTATGCCAAAGGTGTGGAGCTGGACGAGGCGGAGCTGCGGCAGATGATTCTGGACCGGGGGGCGGTGCCGGCTCAGGATCTGACGCTCACCCGGACCTGTACCGTGGTGGGCATTGTGGAGACGGTGTCAGACCGGTGGGATGTGGGGGATACGGCCCTGCCCAATTGCTACCTCTCAGAGGCTACGGCAGGGGAGCTCCGGGACACCCTGTCCTACCTGGAGACCAAGGACGCCCCCCGGCTGTACCGGCTGCCGGAGGAGCAGAAGCTCCTGTTCCTCCGGGGCAGCGGAACGGTTGCCGGCCTCTATGGGCAGGTGCTGGAAACCGAGCTGCCCCGGGTGCGGGAGATTTCTGAAAACCAGTATTACCGGCTCCTGGATAATGAATGGGGACTGGCCGGCTACGGCCATGAGGCGACGGAGTGGGACCTGAATCTGGCCCGGGAGCAGTGGGCGGAGGAGCAGGCGAAGGACCCGTCCCTGGCCGGAATTTCCCTGGTGGATTTGGAGGTGGATTCCAGCCGGTATGGAGGGGTCTGGATGGAAAAGGAGAATCTCCTGGGCAGCTCCTATCGAAGGGAGGTTTACTTCCATGTGCCCGTCTTCCGGTGGGAGATGAGTGATGGCTCCACCAGGCTGGAGGAGGGGCAAATAGCCTATCTGATGCTGCCCCAATACAGTTCTGACTCAGCCTCTGTGGTAAGCGCCTATTACAGCGCCAGAGAGGTCCCCTATCAGGAGCTGCTGGACGGTACGGCGCAGGTGGACAGCGGAGAGGGAATCTATGCATCGGCCTCCTGGGAGCTTCCGGACCTGACAGAGGGCTATACCTACAACCAGGGCCAGGTCCTCTTGAACCGCTATGGCTACCCCCGGGAGGGCGGGCTGACCGGGACCATGGGGGCGGCCATGATCGGCGTGATCGTCACCATCACGGTGTGCGCAGTGTTTCAGATTTCCTTCATCCAGCTCCGGCGCAGGGCCAGGCGGCTGACCCTGCTCAGAAGCGTGGGAGCTACCAACGGGCAGATATTTGAGCTCCTTGCCTGGGAGTGCGCCTACATAACCCTGGGGAGCCTGATTTTGGGGGACGTCCTAGGCGTGGCTGTGGCCTGGGGGGTGACGGGAGCGCTGGAGGAGGTTTCCCTCTTCCTGAGCTGGCCTTTGGTGCTGACCGGTCAGGCCTGCGGCCTCCTGGCGGTGGCGTTTGGTATGCTGATGCCCAGCCTCCGGGCTATGAAGGCCCCCCTGGTGGGGCGGATGGAGGGGCGCAAGGGCCGCCACGTGAAAGTGAAGCCCATGAAGCGCCAGACCTGGCGGCGGCTGCGGGCCAGAGACCGGGCGGCCAATCCAGGCAGGACGGTGGGCATGGCGGCGCTGTGCACCTTCCTGGTCACCATGGAGCTGATTTGCGTATTCCTGGGCAACGCCGCCTTTGACACCTACCGGCAGACGGTGGTGCAGGCGGATCAGCCGGACTATACCCTGCTGTCCAATCATACCGGCAGCAGCCGGGAGGTGGCGGCGCTGCAGGAGGCCCTGGGCCGGGCGGAGGGCCTGTCCCGGGTGGACTTCTGGCAGCGGGAGGACCATATCTTCCTCTGGTACGAGGGGATGGACCGCAGCCCGGTGCTCTCGGCGCTGAAGCAGGCGGGGGGAAGCGGCTTCTTTGCATCCTCTGAGGCAGAGTCTGCCCAGAAGGAGGGGGAGGCTTTCCTGACCCAGGCCTATGGGGTGGATGAGACCTCCGGCCTCTTTGCTCGCCTGGAGGCGGCGCTGACGGAAGGGAATGTGGATCCGGCGGCCTTTGAGGCGGGGCAGGAAGTGATCCTCCTGCTGCCTATGTACCGCCCCCTGCAGGGCTCCGGAGCGGGGAAGGAGGACTCCATGGCCCAGTTCCTGCGGTCCTCCGGCGCCATGGACCTGAGCCTGGCGGCCAGCGCCGGCGAGATGTGGGAGGCTGACCGGTCGGTGCAGGTGGGAGATGTCCTCACCCTGGCGGTAGACTGCCCCCATGTAACGGATTCATCCGCTTATTACACCCAGACGGTCCGGGAGGTCACCGTGGGCGCCATCATCCGGTATTTTCCGGATCAGGGCGTCTGGCCCTTTGCAGGCGACCCCCAGAGCCACGTGGTGATCGGCAGCTCCAAGCTCCTTTACAGCCTGTACAGCGACGGCTTCAAAACCATGACCTATGAGGAAAAGGTGGGGCTGCAAATGCGGAAGGACTGGCTGTACGCCTACAATTACGGCGAAGCCGGCTTCAGCCTCTATGCCGGGGAGGGGGCCACCACGGAAAACACCCTGACGCCCCTGTTTCAGATTTCCAGAGAATACTATTTGACCTTGGGGAACCTCCGGGACTCCAACCAGGCGATTTACAACAAGGCCCTGTCCTCCTGCCTCCTCATGGGGCTGCTGGCCTTCGCCGCCACGGTGATTGTTTGGATGATTCTCAGCAATACCCTGGTTTCGGCCCAGGAGCAGGGAAGAAGACGGACCGGCATTTTGCAGGCTCTGGGCGTCACCAAGGCCCAGCTGTACCGGGGGCAGGCCCTCCAGGCACTGCGGGACTGGCTGATTGCTCTGGTTGGCTCCCATGGAATTCTGGCGCTGGTGGTATTGGCGGCCGGTTGGGTCCAGCGTTGGGACCAGGGACTGGCTTTCCGGCAGCTGCTGCTGGCGGTTGCCCGGGAGGATCTGACGGCTTACCCGTGGCTACTCCACCTGGGCCTGTGCCTCCTGGAGCTTCCGGTGCTGCTGTGGTTCCACCTGCGGGCCCTGGACAAGCCGCTGCAGGCCTCTCCCATTGAAAATATCCGAAGCTGACGCCGACGAAAGGAGCTTAATTATGGACGCCATTTTGAAATTGGACGGGGTGGAAAAGGTGTACCACCCTGGCACCAGTCTGGAATGCCGGGCGCTGCAACCGGCGAATTTGGAGTTCACAAAGGGCAGATTTTATGCCATTGTGGGCAAGTCCGGCAGTGGAAAATCCACCATGCTGCATATTTTGGGAGGCCTGGACCGGCCCACCGGGGGCAAGGTGTACCTGGAGGGTAAGAGCGTCTTTGACCTGAAGGACAGGCAGCTGGCAATTTTGCGCCGCCGCCGGATTGGCTTTGTGTTTCAGTCCTACAACCTGCTGGGGGAGCACACGGCCCGGGAGAATATTTCCATTCCCCTGAACCTGGACGGCAGAGATCCGGAGCCTGCTTTTTTCCGGGAGGTGACCCAGGCGCTGGGAATTGAAACGCTTTTGGACAAGTACCCGGACGAGCTGTCCGGGGGCGAGCAACAGCGGGTGGCCATTGCCCGGGCCCTGATGATTCAGCCGGCCATTCTCCTGGGGGATGAGCCCACAGGCAATCTGGACCCTGCCACGGGGGAGGAGGTGCTGAAGCTCCTCAAGACCCTGGCGGCCCGGCTGGGGCAGACGGTGATCCTGGTAACCCACGACATGGAGCTGGCCCGCCAGGCGGACACGGTCATCCGGCTTCACGCCGGTGTGGTGGAGAGGGTGGAGGATTTGGCATAGCAGCTGTGTGGGCTGCCGCGGCTGGTGACCCAGGCGAATTGGCACCAGCCCGTGAGATGCGTACAAAAAACCATGCCCCGTTCCGAAAACCGGTGAGGTTGCTTCGGCCTGACGCAGTTTTGTCAAACTAAATCAAAATAGCGGCCCCCTCGGGGGCCGCTACATGAGCGTTGTGGAGAGATTGGTTCATTGGGGGAGAGACAGGAGCTTCAGGTACTTGGGCTGGTCCGCTGCCGGAATTTTCATGGCGGTCATCACTTGCTCCGCAGGCCAGCCGGTGGTTTCCATCAGGCTGCGAATGTTTTGCAGCCGCTCCCGGTTTGTGCCCCGCTCGATGCCTTGTGCGATGCCCTTCTCCATGCCCTTTTCCATGCCCTTCTCCATGCCCCGCTCGATGCCTTGCGCCATGCCTTTTTCCATGCCTTCTTCAAAAATACCCTGGCTCAAATTACACATTTCAGACACCGTCCTTTCCATGGTATGTGCGTGAGCAAACTCGTACTCGTCTTCTAAAATCTGTATGACCTCTTTGGCGGCATATCGTCCGGTGAACAGCACCTCCAGCATTCGCAGGAGACCTCCGTAGTGTTTGCCCTCCGGTTTTCCCAGGCAGATCATGGTGACGTTCATCAGGTCGTAGTTCCTGACCGGCTCTGTCACATGGCCCACCAGGTGCCGCTCCTGGAGGGTGTAGCTGGTGATGGTATTTTCCCGCTCCTTAGGCGGCCGGGTGCAAATCCAGATGGAATATACCTTCTGAATTTCCCCGTAGTGAGATTGGGTGAACACGGACCCGTATTGGGCCGACAGCATCCGCCCACAGTAGTAAATGGCCCGCTTCACCAGGGGATAGCCGGGGTGGTACTTGCTTTGGGCCTCGATGTTGATGATGAGGCCGATTTTCCCGTCCTCCCCCGGGGCTACGGCGGAAAAACGCACGTCGTAGACCACCCGCTCTTCTGTGGTGGTGGTGCTCTCGGTGGACATGCCCTGAATCTTGGGCGGGTTGGTCTCGTCCGGGTGGAGACCCACCTGGCCCACCTGGGGGTTGGGCTCAATATAGCCTATGATCTGGGGAATGGTGCAGTCCTTGTATTCCGGCACGCAGGTTTTCATAATGTGGGCCAAGACCTCTTTGTAGGCCAGCACGTCCTTGAAGATGGCGTCCTGGCTGGTGCTCCCGTCCATCCGGGCAATGCTGCCTGCAATTTGCGTTTCCATGGGCGTCACCTTCCTTTGGGGGGATTCTGTCCATCTTTAGTATATAATGTTCTGCCGGTTCTGTCAAGATAAGAGAGTGACGTTACTGGGGTAACCGCATTGCCTGGTTTGCACTGGCCTGGCTGGGCTTGGAGCCCGGACAGCGTGGAAAAATAAATTAGAACAAAAATTCGAGATAGGCCTTGACAAAGGGAAAGAGGTATGGTATAGTCTTATCATGAAAACGAACAAATGTTTTCTAGAGAGGTGGAAGCGGTGAAATTTGAGATGAAGCAGGGGGAATTGAACCGGCGGATCGAAGCCTATAAGACGGCGCTGGCGGCGGGGGAGTTTGCCCGGGCCTCCTGGCCCCACCTGGCGGCCTGGCTGGACACCACGGAGGAGGCCCTGAGTCAGGTGCTGCGGGACGGGCCGGATACGCCCCGGGGCAGGCTGCTTCGCAAAACTGCCACCTGGCTCCGGGGGCAGATCCTCTCCAGCGAGGGGTGGAGCGGCCCCAACAGCAGCAAGGGGGTGTTTCTGCTCCGGCAGGATGTGGGGGACGGCATCCGCTATTCCGACCGGCCGGAGCCGGACGCCGGGCCGGTGGAAATCAAAGTGACCTTTGGCGCTGGGGATGAAAGGGGGCGGGAGGCCTTCCGATGATCCCTGCAGGCGGACGCGTGAGTCCGCCCCCAGTACAATGGACAGGGATGGCATGGCCAATATGGGGTAGTTTTATTTTTTCTCTTAAAATCGAACAAAAGTATGGAATTAAAGGGGGAAACCCATGGAGAAACGGGTGGAGATTGATTTGGGCCGGCCCAATTCGGAGCCGCAGTGGAGGTTTTTCCTCAGCCGGGCGAAATACACCTGCTACGGCGGGGCCCGGGGAGGGGGAAAGAGCTGGGCGGTGGTGCGGAAGGCAGCGGGTGGGGCCTGGCAGTATCCGGGAATCCAGATTCTTCTGGTGCGCCGGGAGTTTGACGAAATGGAAAACACCCTCATTGGGCCGTTGCTGCGCCTGTTTCCACCTGGGACGGCCTCTTACAACCGCACCAACCGGGTTCTCACCCTGTGCAACGGATCGGGGGTGAAATTTGGGAACCTGCCAGGCTATGGGGCCTCGGTGGAGGGCAAGTACCAGGGGCAGAGCTATGACTGGCTGTTTCTGGACGAGGCCACCAATTTTACCGAGGAGGAGTTCCGGGGATTGGCGGCCTGTGTGCGGGGGGTCAATTCCATTCCCAAGCGGGTCTACCTCACCTGCAACCCGGGGGGTGTGGGTCACGCCTGGGTGAAGCGGCTGTTTTTGGACCGGCAGTTCCGGGCGGGAGAGGATCCGGCGGACTACTGCTTCATTCCCGCCACGGTGGACGACAACCGGGACCTGATGGAGGCCAACCCGGACTATGTGAAGCAGCTGGAGCTCCTGCCGGAGGACAAGCGGCGGGCCCACCGGTACGGGGACTGGGATGCCCTGGCGGGGGCTTACTTCAGCGAATTTGACCGGGAGGTTCATGTCTGCGCGCCCTTTCTCCTGCCGCCGGGCTGGGCCAGGTACCGGGCCTTTGACTATGGGCTGGATATGCTGGCCTGCCTGTGGGTGGCGGTGGAGCCGGGGGGACGGTGCTACGTCTACCGGGAGTGGTTTGAGAAGGACCTGGTGGTCTCTCAGGCGGCGCGGCGCATGCTGGACCTGACGGCGCCTGGGGAGAGCATTGTGTGCACCATGGCGCCGCCGGACCTGTGGAGCCGGGTGAAGGAGTCTGGGAAGACCATGGCAGCTCTGTTTGCAGAGGCTGGGCTGGGGCTCTCCCGGACCGGGAACAACCGGCAGGCCGGGTGGATGGCGGTGAAGGAGCTGCTCCGGCAGGACGAAACGGGAGCGCCGGGGCTGCAGATTTTTGCCAGCTGCACCAGGCTGATTTCCGACTTGCAGTGCTTGCGCCACGATTCCCGGAATCCCAACGACGCGGCCCGGGAGCCCCATGGGGTCACCCATGGACCGGACGCCCTGCGGTATTTTGCACAGACCTATTGGCTCCCCCCGGGAAAGGAGGAGGAGGGGGAGCTGGAGGCATACCGAAGGGCGCTGTGGGGATGAGGAGGTGGGAGAAGGTTGTGGGGTGGAACGGGTCAAGACCGTTCCCTACGTATGGTTCATCATTTGCACGTGAAAGAGGAGGATGATGTATGGAAGAGCATGTGGAAGCGTTGACCCCGGAGGAGGATCGGGCGAGGCGGGAGCTGGTGGAGTTTCGGAGCCGGTACCCGGAGGTGAGCCTCAGCCGGGAGGAGCTGCTTCGCTTGGCGCCGGAGATGGTGGGGGAGAATCCCAAAACCCTCACGGAGGCCTACCGAAGCTGGCAGGAGGCAGAGAAGGACCGGGAGATTGCAGAGCTTCGGGCTCAGCTGGCGGCTCAGGCCCAGAATCAGGAAAATCGGGCGGCCTCTCCCAGCTCCCAGTCCGACTCCGGCGCGCCCCAGGCCGCCGGGCCCTATGACCAATTTCTATCTGCCTATACGGGATAAGAATGGCACGGCGTAGCCGTGGCGGATGAGGAGCGGTGAGCGATGACAGGCGGGATCGTTTCAGGCGGAGCGTGCTTCCCTTTCACGAAGCTGCATATAGACCGGCCGGATTTCGCTGCTCCCCATCTGCCTGGTGAAGCCCGGCGCCTGGAATCATAGCGTTACTTGCCGCTGGCAAGGGATGAGATCCCATGGCGCTTCGCCCCGGGGAGACAGATGTTTGAGATGAAAGCTGACGAAAAACAGGAGGGAATTGTATATGAATACCATGCATTTCGGAGAAAAGTACCGGCAGGCGGTGCTGGAGGGGTTCCGGCAGCGGAGCTATACGGAGAGCTCCATGAGCCATGAGCTGGACCTGGAGTTTTCCGGGGCGCGGACGGTGCACGTCCTCAGCTTGCAGACAGAGCCCCTGCAGGACTATAACCGCGCCGGGGACCTGGGCGAGGGCAGCCGCTTCGGGCAGACCAAGGAGGTGGGGGATTTTGAGCAGACCTTCACCATGACCCAGGACAAGTCTCTGAGCCTTTCCGTGGACAAGGGGAACCATGTCGAGCAGTTCAACGTGAAGAAGGCGGGGGCCATTATGGCGGCGGAACGGGATGAGCATGTGGTGCCGGAGCTGGACCGGTACCGCCTGGAGCAGTGGGCCCGCCATGGGGGAATCCACAAGGCCCTGGGGGCCGCTCCCACCCGGGAGACCATCGTCTCCCAAATTGTGGAGCTTCACAATGAAATGCTGAACCTGGGGGTTCCGGAGGAGGGAGGCACCCTCTTCATCCAAAGGGCTTACGTCCCGGCCCTGAAGCTCTCCACAGAGTGGACCGGACTGGACAGCCTGGGAGGTAAGAGCCTGCCTTCGGGGTCCATCGGCATGGTGGACGGCTTGGCGGTGAAGCCGGTGCCCACCAGCCGCTTCCCCAAGGACTGCTACTTCCTCATTGTCCACCGGGGGGCGGTGATTGCGCCCATGAAGATCCAGTCCTTTAAGGGGCATACCGATCCTCCCGGTCTGTCCGGCGACCTGCTGGAATTCCGGATGATTCACGACGCCTTTGTTTTGGCGCCCAAGTGCAACGGGGTGGCGGCGGCCTGCGTCTCCAGCGCCGTCTGCGCTGCGCCTACGGTGACCACGGCCAGCGGAAAGACCACCCTGGCCTGCGCCACAGAAGGGGCAACCATCTATTACACCCTCACAGGGGCGGACCCCCGGTATGCGTCCGACGCCATGACGTACACGGCGCCCTTGACCTTGGGAGAGGGGGACCGGCTGCGGGCCTGTGCGGTGAAGACGGGAATGTACGGCAGCGGGGTTGTGTAACAGGCCCCCTTGGCGCTTCACCCTTGCCCTGGGGGAAGGCAGGCCGTTCCAGTGGAAAAGAAAACAGGATTGGTT
Source organism: uncultured Eubacteriales bacterium (assembly GCA_900545515.1). Lineage (GTDB taxonomy): Bacteria > Bacillota > Clostridia > Oscillospirales > Oscillospiraceae > Faecousia. The sequence goes on from UQZA01000013.1 coordinate 57,388, forward strand.
TCAAAATGGAAAGGAGAACAACATGATGACGTTTATTTGTGTGGTTTCGATTGCTTTGAGTTTGGTGCAAATTCCGGCTTTGGCACTGCTGTTCCGGCGGGCGCACCGGCTGTCCAGGGGGCAGGGGTGGTGCTATCGGGACCTGCAGCGGGTGCTGCTGCGGATTGGGGCGGTGGAATCCTCCCTGACGGACGCCCGGGAGGAGCAGGAGAAGCTGCGGGACCGGCTGGAGGAGTCCTTCGATGTGGTTGCCGCCAAGCTGGACATGCTCACCCCGGAGGAAGAGGAGATGGCCGCCTTTTCCCAGGGGCTGGAGAACATTCTGGGCTACACCCCTGAGGCCGGATGGGAGGAAGCATGAAGCCGGTGACGGAAAAGCTGGTGTGGGACCGGTTCTGCCAGGCGGTGGACTTTAAGCGGCAGATTGGGCTCTATGACACGGTGCGGACCAATGAGAATTACTTCATCGGGAACCAGTGGGAGGGGGTGCAGGCCAAGGGCCTGCCCACTCCGGTGTTCAATTTTCTGAAGCGGGTGGTGCTGTTTCAGGTGGCCACCATCACCTCGGACAATATGACCCTTCAGGCGGCTCCCTTGCTGCCCACGGCCCAGTTCCCCGCCCGGCGGCTGGAGGAGATCACCGGGGTCCTCAACGGGCAGTTTGCGGCCCTGTTTGAGTCCGCCAAGCTCACCACCCGGCTGCGGGAGATGATGCGGAACAGTGCGGTGGATGGAGACGGGTGCATGTACTTCTGCTTTGACCCGGATGTGGAGAACGGACAGCCGGTTAAGGGGGAAATTCAAGCCGAGGTGGTGGAGAATACCCGGGTCCACTTTGGAAATCCCAACCAGCGGGACCCCCAGAAGCAGCCCTGGATCATTCTCTCCCGGCGGATGCTTCTGGAGGACGCCCGGGCCCTGGCGGAGCGTTGGGGCGCAGACCCAGAGGCTCTGCGGCCGGATCAGGAGGCCTTTCACAACCGGTATGACAGCTACACCGGGGACAAGGTGACGGTGCTCACCCATTTCTGGCGGGACCGGACCACAGGCTCCATTTTCTGCTGCGAGTCGGCGGAGCGGGGGATGCTCCGACCTCCCTATGACACGGGGCTCAGGCGGTACCCCCTGATTTGGCTCAGCTGGGATTTTGTCCAGGACTGCTACCACGGACAGAGCCTCATTACAGGCCTCATTCCCAATCAGAACTTCATCAACAAGATTTTTGCCCTCACCGGAGTGTCCCTCCTCACCACGGCCTTCCCCAAGGTGATTTACGACAAGAACCGGCTGCGGAGCTGGGACGGCAGCGTGGGGACGGCGGTGGCAGTGGCAGGCGGTGTGGATGGGGTGGCCCAGGTGATGGCCCCCGCTGCTGTAAATCCCCAGATTGCCCAGTTCATGGAGCTGTGTATGGACAAGACCCAGAGCTTCCTGGGGGCCTCGGAGGTGGCTCTGGGAGAGGGGAGGCCGGAGAATACCTCCGCCATTTTGGCCCTCCAACGGGCTGCCAACACCCCTATGGAGACCACCAAGCAAAACCTCTACCAGGCGGTGGAGGATATGGGGCGGATTTTTCTGGACATGATGGCGGCCCGGTACGGAAGCCGCTGGGTCCAGGCGCCGGGGCGGGAGGAGCTGGCCCTGTTTGACTTTTCTGTTTTGCGGCAGCTGCCTCTGAATGTGAAGCTGGATGTGGGAGCCTCCTCCTACTGGTCGGAGATTGCCTCCATGCAGACCCTGGACAATTTGCTGCTCCATGACAAGATTACCCTGCTGCAATATCTGGAGCGGATTCCTCAGGGGTATGTGGCGCGAAAGCAGGAGCTGATGGATCAGCTGCAGCAGGCGGGGGGATAGGCCGGTGAGTCTGGGAGGAATGGCGAGATGTTACGGCCGGTGGGCAGGATTGGTCAAGGCGTAACGTGGCTCCTTCTTCACGGGAGTGCCGAACGGTCTGCCGGATATCGCCGTTCCTCGTCCGCCTCACGTCCTTCGGCTGCCGCGCCAGTGCACAGAGCGAGGGCGTGGGTTGATTCTCCAGGTTGTGGGATGACAGGAGCGCCGGCTTCTACGACGAAATGGGTGACGTTTTTTGGAAAAGGAGGAGGGTATGGCAATTGCAATATTGACGGAGAATTTGGCCGTACATCAGAGTATGGCCGATGAGCCCAATGGAGAGGACGGGCTTACGGCGGGGGAGGTAAAGGCAAAGTTTGATCAGGCGGCCCTGGCCATTCAGAAATATCTCAACGAGACGGTGGTCCCGGCGGTGAATGCGGCGGGAGAAGGGGTCCGGACGGTCAATGGACAGACGCCGGGGCCGGATGGAAATGTTGTGATTGAGCAGGGCGTTGCCCAGTCCTATGTGGATGCGGCGGTCCAGGAGGCCAGGGAGGCCTCGGTGCCCCGGACTGGGGGACAGGTGACAGGGGATCTGGGAATCGCCGGGGGATTGACCTTGGGCGGCTGCGCTCTGGCGGGAGCAGAGGGGACCTTGACCCTGGGCGGGGCGGCTGGGGTGCGGCTGCAGAATCTGGCCCCGCCGGAGCAGGGGTCTGATGGGGCCAACCGGGACTACGTGGACCGGGGGTGGAGCTTGCCCCAGTGGTGGGACGAAGCCCTGGAGGAGGCGGTGGCCAAGGTCCGGGCCATACAGGACAAGGCCGGGGCGGCATGTACCGGGTTCCTGTTCTTCACCGACTGCCATTGGGGGGCCAATGCGGGACGCACGGGACAGCTGGCGGCGGCGGTTCTGGACCGGTGCCGGCTGTCCTGGGCTCTGTGCGGCGGGGACCTGGTTCGCTCCGGGGTAGCGGCCACGAAGGAGGAGATGGAGGGAGATTTCGCCGCCGTTGAGGGGGCGCTGCGCCCCCTGCGGGGCCGCCTCCTCACGGCCCTGGGCAACCACGACGGCTCCTGGGGACAGGCAGGGGAGAAGCTCTATGCCTTCAACTTCACGCCTGAGGCCCTGTACAGCCGGCTGCTGCGGCAGTGCCCTTGCTCTGCCCGGGGGCCCGACGGCAGCTATTACTATCTGGATGACCCCGGGGCGAAGGTCCGGTATCTGGTGCTGAACAGCGTGTGGTGTCCCTATGGAGAGGACGAGACGGGGGCGGCCCTCTATCCCCGGCAGGATGACTACGGCTTTGGACAGGAGCAGCTCACCTGGGTGGCCCAGGTGGGGCTGCGTTTTGAGGAGCCGGGGTGGGCCCTGGTGGTGATGACCCATGTGCCGGTGCACACGGGCTGCGACGGGAAGTTCCGGGACCGGGAGCTTCTGACCGGGATGCTCCATGCGTTTGCAACCGGCGGGACGTATCAGGGGGTGTACCGGGGCAGAAACGGAGGCACAGGGGGCGCCATTGCCCCGGGCTTTACCAATTTGGCCGACCCGTCTTCCTCCGACTGGAAGCGGGACTGCCGGGTGAGCTCCAGCGGGGCGGAGACGGCGGCGGCCGGGGTGACCACCACCAACTTCATCCCCGCCTGTCAGGGCCAGATGCTTCACATCCGGGGCCTGGATTTGTTCAGCGCCGCGCCCAATGGGGAAATATACGGCAGAATCCATTTTTACGATGAAAACCGGCAGTTTTTGGCGCAAATCAATCCCAACTCCTTTTCTCAGGTGGTGACTGCGCCGGAGTATGACGAGCAGGTGCGGACCTACCGCCTGACGGTGTCCAACAGCGGGGAGCAAATGACCCAGTATGGGAACCTGGCCTACGTCCGGATCACAGGTCTGACGCCGGAGACGGGGGGAGATGTGGCCGTTGCGGTGGACGAGGAGATCCGGTATGAGACCACAAAGCCTTGGGATTATGCGCAAGTGGATGTGGACTTCACCCAGGGGGTGCGGGCGGAGGTGGTGGGCTGCTTCAGCGGCCACCTGCACCGGGATGTGATGGCCCAGGTGGGACAGGTGCAGGTGGTGGTCACCAGCTGCGACGGGAACCTGGCCTATGACCCGTCGGAGGAGCCACGCACGCCGGGGACGGCGGGGGAGCAGGTGCTGGACATTGTGAGCATCAACCGGCGGGACCGGACGGTTCAGCTCACCCGGGTGGGACCGGGGGCGGATCGGAGCTTTACTTACTGAGGAGGAGAACACATGCCAGAGGCGGTAGCGGTTGCTGCCCTCAGCCTGTTGGGGACGCTGTTGGGGTCCCTGGGGGGAGTGATTGCCAGCTCGAAGCTGACCAATTTCCGATTAGAACAGCTGGAACGAAAAGTGCAGGCACACAATAATCTGATAGAGAGGACCTTCCAGCTGGAGGCCGCCCAGGCCATTGCGGAGCAGCGCCTGGACCGGCTGGAGCAGCAGGATTGAGGTTCCCGACATGCCGCCCTGGGAGGCGGAAGGAGGTTTCTATGGAAAGCTTTGGAATTGCATCGGTGGCCGGAATTACGGTCATCTGCTATTTGATGGGGCTCATTGTAAAAAATCTGCCTCTAAACAACAAATGGATTCCCAGCCTGGCAGGGCTGCTGGGAGGGATTTTGGGCCTGGTGGGATGGCGGTTCATGCCGGACTTTCCCGCAGGGGATGTGCTCACGGCCCTGGCTGTGGGCATTGTCTCAGGGCTTGCCGCCACTGGCGTTCACGAGGCCGGGTGCCAGCTGACCCGGGAAAAGCCATGACGGTGCGGCAGCAGCTGGCAGTCCAAAATGACTGCTACCGCCGGAATCAGGGGGAAATGGAAAAGAACCCGGGGGAGCGGGACAGCCGCTATGCCCGATACTATCAAGGTCCCCAAGGGGTGATGATCCACTCCACGGGGGCCGAGAACCCAAACCTGCGGCGCTATGTGCAGCCGGATGATGGCACATTGGGGGTCAACCCCAATGGCAACGACTGGAACCGGCCGGGGCTGGATGTGGCAGTCCACGCCTTCATCGGACTGACCCGGTCGGGAGAGGTGGCGGCCTATCAGATCCTCCCGTGGGAGTACCGGGCCTGGCACTGTGGCGGCAGTGGAAACGACACTCATCTTTCCATTGAGATTTGTGAGGACAATTTGCAGGATCGGGGATATTTTGACCGGGTCTACCAGATGGCTATGGAGCTGACGGCAGAGCTGTGCAGGAGGTTCCGGCTGGATCCACTGGCTCCGGGAGTGGTGGTGGACCACGCCGAGGGGGCGGCGCTGGGCATTGCCAGCAACCACGCCGATGTGGGCCACTGGTGGAGCCGCTTTGGGACTTCCATGGACGATTTTCGCGCCGGTGTGGCGCAACGGTTGCAGAAGGAGGAGGAACCTGCCATGACCCGAGAGGAAGTGGCACAGATGATAAGCAAGGCCCTGGAGGAGGATCGGAAATCCCGGATTTTCCCCAAGCTGGCAAATGTGCCGGGCTGGGCCGGGGCAACGGTACAAAAGCTGTTGGAGCGGGACGCTTTGCAGGGGGATGGACAGGGACTCAACCTGAGCTATGACTTCCTGCGGACCATGGTGGCCCTGGACCGGTTGGGGGCGCTGGATCGGAAGGAGTGACGGGCCGCTTCCAGGAGGACGGGCAGGTCAGGTCGGGCCCCTGCCTGCCTACTGCCGTGTAACGCTTAAAATTGCCCATTTTCTGGCTGACGGATCTGCCGCAGGCCCGTAGGGGCGCACCGTGTGCGCCCGGGTCAGCGGTTGGAGCCGGAACCGCTGAGCAGCAAGGCCCCCTTGGCGGTAGGGCGCGCCCAGGATGCCGCGCCCTACCGCCGGGATGGCGCCTTTCCGCCTGGACCCTTCCGAAGAAAATAGATACTTTTGGAGTTGCGTTGTACTGCGCCTATGCCCCGGGAAAGGCTGGCCGCTCCTGAACAGGCAAGGTCTTGCAATCTTGTACGTGGGAGTGGTATACTAGGTGGGAAGAATGGCGCTCTGGGCGCGGAATTGAGGAATGGTATGGCGAATGGGAAACTGGAGGCGCTTCTGGCCGAATGGCGGCAGAAGCGGCTGTTGATTTTGGGGCTGGGGGTCAGCAACCGGCCCCTGGCCAGGCTGCTGCTGGAAGCCGGGTGCCGGGTTACGGGCTGCGACCGGACGGACCGGGAGAAGCTGGACCGGGAGGTCCTGGACCTGGAGGAGCAGGGACTGGAGCTCCGGCTGGGAGCGGGGTATCTGGAGAATTTGGAGGCGGATGTGGTGTTTCGCACCCCGGGGATGCATCCGGCAAATCCGGCCCTGGAGGCGCTGCGCCGCCGGGGGGCGGCGGTGACCTCGGAGATGGAGATATTTTTCCAGGTCTGTCCCTGCCCCGTGATTGCAGTCACCGGCTCCGACGGGAAGACCACCACCACGACTCTCCTGGCTGAGATGCTCCGGGCGGCAGGGAAGACCGTCTGGGTGGGGGGGAACATTGGCAAGCCCCTTTTGCCGGAGGTGGGGCGCATGGCCCCCTCGGACTGGGCGGTGGTGGAGCTCAGCTCCTTCCAGCTCATGGACATGGACCGCAGCGGCCACATTGCCGTAGTGACCAATCTGGCCCCCAACCATTTGGATGTGCACAAGGACATGGCGGAGTATGTGGAGGCCAAGGAACATGTGTTTGCCTACCAGAGTGAAGGGGATATTCTGATTTTGAACCGGGATCATGAGATTACCCGCTCCTTTGCTCCTGGGGCCCCGGGACAGGTTCGCTGGTTCTCCCGCCGGGAGCGTCCGGAGCGGGGTGTGTTCCTGGAGGATGGAGTCATTTACCGGGCCACGCCGGAGGGCGTCCGGGAGATCATGGCGCAAAGGGATATTTTGCTGCCGGGGCTGCACAACGTGGAAAACTATATGGCCGCACTGGCCGCCCTGGAGGGGCTGGTCTCCGATGAGACGGCCCGGCAGGTGGCCAGGACCTTTAAAGGGGTAGAGCACCGGATTGAGCTGGTCCGGGAGAAGGACGGCGTCCGGTTCTACAATGACTCCATCGCCTCCAGCCCCAGCCGTACCATTGCCGGGCTCCGGAGCTTCCAGCAGAAGGTGATCCTCATCGCCGGGGGCTATGACAAGCACATCCCCTATGACGTCCTGGGGCCGGAGATTTGCCGCCATGTGAAGCGGCTCATTGTCACGGGAGCCACCGGGGAAAAAATCCGCCAGGCGGTGCTGGCGGCTCCGGAGTACCGGGAGGGCCAGCCGGAGATTCTCTCCATCACGGAGTTTGATCAGGCGGTCCTGGAAGCGGCCCGGGGGGCGGAGCCGGGAGATGTGGTGCTCCTGTCGCCGGCCAGCGCGGCTTTCGACCGGTTCCGGAACTTCATGGTGCGGGGCCAACACTTTAAGGAGCTGGTGAGGAGCCTGTGATGCATGTGAGAAAGTGGACCCATCTGGCCCGGCGGGTGATCCCTTGCCAGTCCTGCGGGGCGGTGATTGTGGCGGCAGGGTCGGCCCGGCGCATGGCCGGGGTGGATAAAATCATGGCGGACCTGGGGGGCGAGCCCCTTTTGGTTCGGACGGTCCGGGCCTTTCAGGAGACGGCAGTTGTGAAACAAATCGTCATTGTCACTCGTCCGAATTTGATCGGACCGGTCTCCGCCGTCTGTGAAGCGGCGGGATTCAGCAAGGTAAAGGCTGTGATCACCGGTGGAGATACCCGCCAGGCCTCGGTGCAGCTGGGTTTGGCAGCCCTTTCGGGGGTGCGTCTGGCGGCGGTGCAGGACGGGGCCCGGCCCTTTGTGACGCCTCAGCTCATCGACCGGGTGGTGCGGGCGGCCAACACCTACGGAGCCGCCGCTCCAGCCATTGGGGTGAAGGACACCGTCAAGGTTGCAAAAGGGGGCCTGGTGGTCCGGACGCCGGACCGCTCCACCCTCTTTGCGGTTCAGACGCCCCAGGCGTTTGATTTTGACCTTCTCCGGGGGGCGCTGTCCCAGGCGGAGAAAGATGGCGCGGCGGTGACGGACGACTGCTCCGCCGTGGAGCGGCTGGGCATGAAGGTCCGGCTGGTGGAGGGCGAGGAAGAGAACTTTAAGGTGACCACCCGGCAGGACCTGCTCCTGGCCCGGGCAATTGTGCAGGGGGATTTGACATGAGAATTGGACACGGATATGACGTACACCGGCTGACGGCAGGCCGGAAGCTGATATTAGGCGGGGTGGAGATTCCCTTCGAGCTGGGCCTGGAGGGCCATTCCGATGCAGACGTCCTGCTGCATGCGGTGATGGACGCCCTCCTGGGGGCCGCCGGTTTGAGGGACATCGGCCAGCATTTTCCCGATACGGACCCCCGGTACAAGGGAATTTCTTCCCGGAAGCTCCTGGCCCTTGTGGGGGAGAAGCTGTACTGGGCGGGATACGAGGTGTGCAACGTGGATGTGACCATGATCGCCCAGAGGCCGAAGCTGCGGGGCTACATCTCCCAAATGGAGGAAAACATTGCTGACACTTTGGGACTGGACCCGGAGCAGGTCAATGTGAAGGCCACCACGGAAGAGGGCCTGGGCTTCACCGGCGCCGGGGAGGGCATGGCCTGTCACGCGGTGTGCTTGCTGGAGAGGCTGTGAAACCGGGAAGGGTGAATGGAAGTATACATCATGGGGCTGGTGAACTAAATTGAAACACAGAGTATTTATAGGCTCTTCAAAGGAAAGCGAAGAAATCGCAATAACAGTGAGCGAATTTCTAAGCGGTGATTATGAATGCGTGGTTTGGAATAACGGATTCTTTGGGATTAACAAAGGAACTTATGAAAGTCTTGCAAAAAATGCAGTAGCATTTGATTATGCAATATATATTGGGGGGGAAGGACGACCTGTCTGTACGTCTTAAAAGCAGGAAAGTCAAAATATCGCCAAGAGACAATATTTATTTGGAGTTTGGACTATATGCAGGAATTCTGTCTCCAGCAAGAAGTTACTTTTTAATTGATGAAAAATGCAAAATTGCGTCTGATCTTTTGGGTATAACTGTGCTGCGCTATTCGAACAGCCAGTCATTAAGGGATTGCTGTGCCCAGGTTAAAGAGAAAATGTGGGAAGAAAGCAAGCTGAATCGCATCCAGTTGCTGCCGTCTACGAGCTTGGCTATAGGATATTTTAAGAATTTTTTACAAAATTTAGAGTACATCTTAACCAGTATAGATGCAATAGACATATGCGGGCATACATATAGTGTGAAGAACCTCCCACAGAGTTTAGAGGTAATCATTCCCGACACAGTTGATGCTGATTGGGCATCCTGGGCGGTTAGCTATAAGAAGAAGCACCAGTTGAAAGAAGCTGTTTTGAATAGCCAATTGAGAAAGGTTGTCGTTTTGCTTGATTACGATGCATTGACCAAAGATCAAAAACTTCGGCTGCTGGATATACCCCAAACCCTTCGAGCTTCTTTTCAAGCAGTAGATTTGGTGCTGGGAATTGACTATATTGGCAGAACTGCAATACTTGATGCTGCAAAGAAAAAAGAAGTAAGACGAGATGGTGCAGCAAACGGGAAGCCCATCTAATTTTTGTTTAT
>UQZA01000014.1 GCA_900545515.1 uncultured Eubacteriales bacterium
AACTTTTTTCTGCCTATACTTATCATCAGTTAGGTACAATCCCCCAGTGGCAGAGGAATTTTGCATTGGCAGAAGAGTATTATATGAAATCTTTGAAGATTAAAATAAAGTATAAAGACGAAGAAGGAATAGCAAACACTTGCGATCAACTGGGCATTCTTGCGTGGGAGCAGCAGGATTTTAAGTTGGCGAAAAAGTGGTGCGAGGAGTCCCTGGAAATTTGGAAAAAGCATGGTGATAAACGTCGTACAGCCGGTACCTATCATCAATTAGGCGTGATTGCCCAGGAGCAGCAGGATTTTGCGTCGGCGGAAGCGCGGTACAAGAACTCCCTGGAAATTAAGGAAGAGAATGATGATGAGTATGGCGCGGCCATAACCTACCATCAACTGGGTAGGATTGCCGAGGAGCAGCGGGATTTTCAGGCGGCGGAAGAGTGGTACCAGAAGTCCCTGGCGATTAAGGAAAAGCAGGGCGACGAGTATGGCGCGGCCCTTACCTACGGTCAACTGGGCGTGCTTGCTGCAAAACAGCGGGATGTTCAAAGCGCAGCTGCCCACTTTCTCAAGGCGATAGAAGGATTGGCAAGCACCGGGGACGAGTATCACCTTGCAATTGCAGTCCACAATTACGCCCGGCTTCTACATACCGCCCCGCCCTCCGAGCGCGAGGCCTTGCGAAGCAGGTGGGAGGAACAAATGCCAAAGGAAATGGCAGAGTATTTAACAGAGTGTTTAAAAAAAGCATGGAAAAACATGGAGGAGGATGCAAATGATGCCCAAGAATGACCGTTCCCTGCAAGCAAAGGAAACCGCCCTGCTGGCCCTGGCCCAGGGGGACCCGGAATTTCCCGCCTTTCTGGACCGGTACCGGCAGGCGCTGCCTCAGGTGGCGGAGCTCCCGGCGGAGCTGGTGGAGGAGCTGATGGCGGCGGTGGAGGAGGACCCGGCCCTGGGGGAGCTGGCGAAATCCTATGAGGAAAACGCCCAGGCCGCCCAAACCTACGCCCTTCTGAGGGTCCCGGAAATGACAGTCCTCTTTGCCGGGCTGTTTCTCCTGGGCGCCCACATCAAAATCCACCGGACCCCGGCGGGCAAGTGGGAATTCCTGTTGGAGCACCCCAGCATGCAGGGAGGCCGCCTGGAAAAAATCGCCCAGATGCTGGCATCCCTGTTCCGGGAATAGACCGCCCCATCCCCGGGCAGGGAAGAGGAGAGCCTGCCGCCCCGGCATTTTTCCAAATGGGGATTGCAAAATTCTGGCGGGATGTGTTAGAATAATAAAACAACCTAAAAGAGAAGGAGCAGGTCTCGCTATGAAGATTCAGGAGTCGGCGGAAAATTATTTGGAAACCATTTATATGCTGCATCAGCGGAAGGGTGCGGTGCGCTCCATTGACATCGTGAACGAGCTCTCCTTTTCCAAGCCAAGCGTCAGCGTCGCCATGAAAAATCTGCGGGAGAACGGCTATGTGGAGATGGATTCCGACGGTTTCATCACCCTGTGCCCCAAGGGTCAGGAGATTGCAGAGCGGATGTACGAGCGCCACGTTTTCCTCTCCGACTGGCTGACGGAGCTGGGGGTGGACCCCGGTGTGGCGGTGGAGGACGCCTGCCGCATGGAGCACGTGATCAGTGCGGAGTCCTTTTCGGCCATCAAAGACTATGTGTGCCAGAAAAAGGCCTGAGCCTCAGGAGGGGGGGAACCCGGGAACCGTGAGCTGTGAAAGGGTCTTTCCCCTCTGAAATTGAACCGCATAAATGGACTGGCACCGTTTAAACTGGGCGAATCGCTGCCGGGCCTCGGCCACGTTGGAATAGACCTTCCAGCAACCGGTGTACTTGCAATTCTCACCTCCGTTTTCCATGAAGCCCACCACGTCCGCCAGGGGATAGCCCAGGAAGAGGCCGATCTCATGGGGGCAGCCTGGCCGCCGGGCCAGCCTTTGCTCCAGCTGCCCCAGGGCTATCTCCGGCTGGAGGGCATAGCCCATCCGCTGCAGGAAGGGGGCGACGCCGGGCTTTTGGAAGTCCTGCCGCAGCTTTGCCGGGCGGTAGACGTACAGCAGCGCCCGCCCCCGGTGCCGCCGCAGCACGCGAATCCGGACCCCTTTGTTCCCCAGGGCCAGGCGGCAGCGCCGCAGCTCTGCCTGGAGCATAGATTCCGAGGTATAGGAAAAGCAGAACAGACCGGCGGTTTTCAGCCCGGCCAGAGTGGGAGCGCAGTGGGTGATGAGGCTTTGCTCCAGCATGATGTCTCCTCCTGTTTCATGATTTGGGGTGGGATTTCGACTAGCTTCCGCAAATCTGCAGGTTTTATGCCCCTTGGTTAGAATAAACTAACCAAGGGACGCCAACCCTCTGGAAAGCCAGACAGATAGGCTTGTAGTTAGCTGCGACTAATATACAAGAACCTTCGCCCTTTGTCAAGCCCCCGAAGGCGGTGGCTCCCCAGACGAGGATTTATAGGCTCTGTCCTCAGGAAATATCTTTCTAGCTCCTCACACAGGGGGGATTCCTCCGTGGGGGTCATATCATTTGACAATGCAGATTTGTATTTTGTGGAAAAAAGGGTATTGCACAGGAGCAGTCAGCGTGGTATAATAGGGCCAACTGAATAGTGTAGCCGGTGCCGTTTCTCTTGCAAGAGGAGAACGGAGAATAGGGAAACAGGTGAAAGGCCTGTACGATCTCGTCACTGTATGTAACGAGTGTATTGCCTGTGTCGGAAAAGACAGTCACTGACGAAAGTTGGGAAGACGGTGGTGCGCGATGACTTACGAGTCAGGATACCTGCCGGCTGCTGGTACAGGAATATAGTACTATATTTCGGATCACGAGGAATTGATTGGTACCGTCTGCCTGCGGGCGCAGTTTTGTCGTGGTCATCTTTATGATGACCATGTTTTTTGTGCGCATTCCTGTACCCTGATGCTGCTGGTGTAAAAATTTTACATACATCAGGAAGGAGCGGGGCTTGTGCGCCGTTCCGGAACATGAAGGAGGAAACGTACATGAAAATGAAGAAACTGCTGGCTCTGCTGCTGGTATTTGCCATGGCAGCGGCATTGTTTGCAGGCTGCAACGGTAAGCCGGAGGCCACAGAGCCGACGGCCACCACCGATACGACCACTGCTCCCACCGAAGACGACGGAGAAAACTATGACACCGGCGACGCTTCCCTGGACAATCCCCGCAACCAGGATGAGATCGGCGAGAACGAGCTGCTGGTGGTCAGCTTTGGCACCAGCTACAACGACAACCGCCGCCTGACCATTGGCGCCATCGAGGCGGCTATGGAGAAGGCTTTCCCTGAGTATTCCGTGAGAAGAGGCTTCACCAGCCAGATCATCATCGACCATGTGAAGGACCGGGACGGCGAGGTCATTGACAATGTGGGCGAGGCCCTGGACCGTGCCGTCGCCAACGGGGTCAAGAATCTGGTGATTCAGCCCACCCATCTGATGAACGGCCTGGAGTACAGCGACCTGGTGAACGAGGTTGCCCAGTATTCCGATGCCTTTGAGGCTGTCTCCATCGGCGAGCCTCTGCTGACCTCCGATGAGGATTTCCAGACGGTTGCCGATGCCATCGTAGAGGCCACCGCCTCCTATGATGACGGCAAGACCGCCATCTGCTTCATGGGCCACGGCACCGAGGCTGACTCCAACGCCGTGTACGCCAAGATGCAGCAGCTGCTGACCGATGGCGGCCACGAGAACTATTTCGTGGGCACCGTAGAGGCCACTCCCTCTTTGGAGGACGTTCTGGCTCTGGTTCAGGCCGGCAGCTATGAGCGCGTGGTGCTGCAGCCCCTGATGATCGTGGCCGGCGACCATGCCAACAACGACATGGCAGGCGATGAAGAGGGCTCCTGGAAGACGACCTTTGAGGCCGCTGGCTATCAGGTGGAGTGCCTGGTGAACGGCCTCGGCGAGCTGGAGGCCGTCCAGAATCTGCTGGTTGCCCATGCCCAGGCTGCAATTGATGCGCTGAATTAAGGCGAAAATCAGAACCATCTAGTCATATTTTATGCAGCAGGCCAAGAGGAATTCTTTTGGCCTGCTGTGTGTAGGTAGGTGCAAAACATATGAAAACAATGAAACAAATCTTATGTCTGGCCCTGGTGGCCGCTATGCTGCTCGCCTCCGGCTGCAGCCCGGCCACAACTCCCACCGGAGCGGAGAGCCAACCCACACAGACCAGCTCCACGGAAACCACGAAAAGCGGCCAGGTGGCCTCTGCTGAGGACATGGCCGGTGTGGAGAATGTGGTGCAGGAGGGCATGGTCCCCATTGAGGGCAGCGCCATTCAGGACGGCGTTTACTCCATTGCGGTGGACTCCAGCTCCTCCATGTTCAAAATCACAGCTTGTGAGCTGACCGTAGAAGGCGGCCAGATGACCGCCGTGATGCACATGGGCGGCAAGGGCTACCTGAAGCTCTTCATGGGCACCGGAGAGGAAGCCGTTGCTGCCAACGAGGAGGACTGCATCCCCTTTGAAGAGAACGCTGAAGGGGAGCATACCTTCACTGTCCCTGTGGAGGCCCTGGACAAGGGGATCCCCTGCGCCGCATTCAGCAAGAGCAAGGAGATGTGGTATGACCGGACGCTGGTGTTCCGTGCCGATTCGCTGCCAATGGACGCGTTCCAGGAGGGCGCTTACACCAAAGTGGAGAGCCTTTCCCTAGCCGACGGCAGCTACACCGTGTCTGTCCAGCTGGAGGGCGGCTCCGGCAAGGCCAGCGTGGCGTCTCCTGCGGCTTTGCGGGTGGAAAATGGCGTGGCTTACGCTACCATTATCTGGAGCAGCTCCAACTATGACTACATGAAGGTGGACGGCGAGAAGTACGACCCGCTGAATGCGGAGGGGAACGCCACCTTTGAGATCCCCGTTTCCGCCTTTGACTGGAAAATGCCCGTCCTGGCGGATACCACTGCCATGAGCACGCCTCACGAGATCGAGTACACCCTGTATTTCGACTCCGCCACCATTGAGAAAGCCCAATGAAGCGCATCGGATGCAAAGGGTTTTGCTGGCTTCTGACGCTTTTGTCTCTGGCGTGCCTCTTTGGCTGCGCCGGGGAGGGGAGTCCCACCCCGGAGGCCACACAGGCGGCAGTGACTTGGGACACCCTGGAGTTTGACCGCAGCATGGAGCTTCTCTATGCAGACCAGTTCTCCGTGGATTACGATCAGGGCGGCTACGCAAAGCTGACCATCGGGGATGCGGACACCTACTTGGTGGTGCCGGAGGGGGCGGCGGTTCCCTCCGGCCTGCCGGAGGGGGTCACCGTGCTGGAGCAGCCGCTGGACAGCGTCTACCTGGTGGCGACCTCCGCCATGGACCTGTTCCGGGAGCTGGACGCTATGGATGCCATTCGCCTGTCCGGTACGGATGCCTCCGGCTGGTACATCCAGGAGGCAAAGCAGGCTATGGAGGAGGGGCGCATGACCTATGCGGGCAAATACAGTGCCCCGGATTATGAGCTGATCCTAGCCAGCGGCTGTGACCTGGCGGTGGAGTCCACCATGATCTATCACACCCCGGAGGTCAAAGAGCAACTGGAGAAACTGGGCATTCCGGTGCTGGTGGAGCGCTCCAGCTATGAAAGCCACCCCCTGGGAAGGATGGAGTGGATCAAGCTCTATGCCGTCCTCCTGGGAAAGGAGGAGGCGGCCGAGGCTTTTTTTGACAGCCAGATGGAGAAGCTCATCCCCATTTTGGGCCAGGAGAATACGGGAAAAACTGTGGCCTTCTTCTACATCACCTCCAACGGTGCGGTGAATGTGCGCAAATCCGGGGACTACATTGCCAAGTCCATCAGTCTGGCCGGAGGGGTATACGCCCTCCAGGACCTGACTGCGGATGACAGCGCCATGTCCACCATGAACATGCAGATGGAGTCCTTTTTCGCCGCTGCCAAGGATGCGGATATCCTGATTTACAACAGCACCATTGACGGTGAGCTCCAGACCATGGACCAGCTGCTGCAAAAGAGCGACCTTCTGAAAAATTTCAAGGCTGTGCAGGAGGGGCGCGTGTGGTGCACCGGGAAGAATCTGTTCCAGGAGAGCCTGGGGCTGGGCGACCTGATTGCGGACATCCATACCATTGTGACTGCGGAGGATGGGGAGAGCCTGGACCTGACCTATTTGCATCCGCTCAGCTGACGGGAGTGTAAGAGATGAAGAAGGCATATTCCAGATATTTGGGGTCTTTTGTCCTGCTGGCGGCGCTGGTGCTTGTCCTGCTGATTTGGAACATAAACGCAGGCAGCGTTCACCTGCCGGTGGGGGAAATCCTGCGCATCCTGACCGGGCACGGGGCGGACAGTACACAATCGCATATCGTCTGGGATATCCGGCTGCCCCGGATCCTTTCCGCCATGCTCCTGGGCGGGGCGCTGTCGGTTTCCGGCTTCCTGCTCCAGACCTTTTTTGCAAACCCCATTGCCGGGCCCTTTGTCCTGGGCATTTCCTCAGGAGCCAAGCTGGCGGTGTCCCTTGTGATGATTTTCCTGCTGAGCCAGGGCCTCTTGGCCAGCTCCCTGGCCCTGATCGCCGCCGCCTTTGTGGGAGCCATGATCTCCATGGGCTTCATCCTGCTCATTTCCAACAAAGTGAAGAAAATGTCCATGCTGGTCATCAGCGGCGTTATGATCGGGTACATATGCTCGGCCATTACGGACTTTGTGGTGACCTTTGCAGATGACTCCAATATTGTGAACCTCCACAATTGGTCTTTGGGCAGTTTCTCCGGTCTGTCCTGGGAGAATGTGGCAGTGATGGCCGTGGTGGTGGGCGTGGCCCTGATTCTGACCTTCCTTCTGTCCAAGCCCATCGGGGCTTATCAGATGGGGGAGGTGTACGCCCAGAATATGGGCGTCAACATCAGGGCCTTCCGGGTGGTGCTGATTCTCCTGTCCAGTGTCCTGTCCGCCTGTGTCACCGCCTTTGCAGGGCCCATTTCCTTTGTGGGCATCGCGGTGCCCCACCTGGTCAAGAGCCTGTTCCGCACGGCAAAGCCTATTGTCATCATACCAGCCTGCTTTCTGGGCGGCGCTGTGTTCTGCCTGTTCTGTGACCTGATCGCCCGGACGGTATTCGCGCCGACGGAGCTGAGCATCAGCTCTGTGACTGCGGTGTTTGGCGCGCCGGTGGTGATCTATATGATGGTCTCCCGGCGGACCAAATCCATATCCTGAAGGGGGAAGGGGCAGATGAAGGATTACTATATCTACACGGAGCAGATGACCGTAGGCTACGGCGGCAAGCCCCTGATCCGGAACATCAACCTCCACCTGCGCCGGGGGGAGATCCTGACCCTGATCGGCCCCAACGGCTCCGGAAAATCCACAATTTTGAAGAGCATCATCCAGCAGCTGAGCCTGTTGGGCGGCGCTGTGTACCTGGACGGCCGGTCTATGGCCCGGATGCCGGAGCTGGAAGTAGCCAAGCGGTTGTCGGTCCTCATGACTGAGCGCATCCGGCCGGAGCTCATGACCTGTGAGGATGTGGTCAGCACCGGGCGCTACCCCTACACGGGCCGCCTGGGCATCCTGACAGCGGAGGACCGGCGGATCGTCCGGGAGTCTATGGCACTGGTCCACAGCGAGGACCTGGCGGACTGTGATTTCTCGGAGATCAGCGACGGCCAGCGCCAGCGCATTCTGCTGGCCCGGGCCTTGTGCCAGGAGCCGGAGGTGATCGTGCTGGACGAGCCCACCTCCTTTCTGGACATCCGCCACAAGCTGGAGCTGCTGTCTACCCTCAAGGACATGGTGCGCCAGCGGCAGCTGGCGGTGGTCATGTCTCTTCATGAGCTGGACCTGGCCCAGAAGGTGTCCGACTATGTGGTCTGTGTGCACAACAATGCCATCGAGCGCTATGGACCGCCGGAGGAGATTTTCACCTCGGATTACATCATGGAGCTCTACGGCGCCACCAGAGGCAGCTACAATGCGGATTTTGGTTGCCTGGAGATGGAGCCTGCCCGGGGAAAGCCGGAGATTTTCGTCATTGGCGGAGGCGGGAGCGGGATTCCTGTGTACCGGCAGCTCCAGCGGCGGGGCATTCCCTTTACGGCAGGGGTTTTGCAGGAAAACGATGTGGATTACCCGGTGGCAAAGGCCCTGGCAGTGGAGGTTATAGGGGAGCGGTCCTTTGAGCCCATTGGGGAAAGCGCCTTTGCAAGGGCGGCGGCGCGCATGAAGACTTGCGGCAAGGTTTTGTGCTGCCTTCGGGAGTTTGGCGCCATGAACGGAAAAAACCGGGAGCTTATGGAGCTCGCGAAAAAAGCGGGAACGCTGACGGATTCCCTTTGAGCCGAACCATATCGCCACCTCCGGCCGGAATGGCAGGGGGTGGCGTTTTTTGTGGCCTCCGGCGTGTATTTCCGGGAAAAGGGGGGTGCATCATGAACATGAATCCGAAGGAATACAGTGAGTATGTGAAAAAGATGGGCCCCAAGTCGCCCATTTGGAAGGACTGCTTCAACGCATTCTGGACCGGCGGACTGATCTGCCTGCTGGGCCAGCTGATTCAAAACGGCTACGTGTATGTGCAAAAATGATGTGACCCTCAAGTTGCCCTGAATTTTTCTGCCTTCAGCCTTGCCTTTTGCATGGAAGTGGTCTATAATAAAAAGGATAAGGGAAAATAGACGATTTGGACATTTCAACTTGTCGGGGGAGGGAGTGGGCCTATGAGACGAAATCGGATGTGCTGCCTGGGGGTGCTTGCCGCCCTGTTGACGCTGTTGTCCGGATGCATGCTGAAGACTGTGGATCAAATGTACTGTCTGCCCCGGCGCTCGGAGGAATACCACAATTTGCAGGCCGCCATGGACCAGGTGATGAGCGGACTGGAGTACTGCGCCCCCCTCCAGGGGGAGAACCAGCAGACGGTGCAGATGGTGGACCTGACCGGGGACGGTCAGTCGGAAGCTCTGGTATTTGCCAAGGGAGTGGGAGAGCGCCCTCTGAAAATTTTCATTTTTGCTAAGGAGCATGGTGCCTATGTGAACACCGCCACCATTGAGACGGCGGGCACGGCCTTTGAGCAGGTGGAGTATGCGGATTTGGACGGCGCCGGCGGTGTAGAGTTGGTGGTGGGCCGGCAGGTGAGCAACGAGGTGGTTCACGCCCTGTCCGCCTACACGTTCTCCCAGGGCACGCCAGAGACCCTACTGACGGCTAACTACAGCCGTTTCCTCACGGTGGACCTGGACCGGGACAACCTGCGGGAGCTGTTTCTGCTGCGCCCAGGCGCCGATGGGGGCAATGGGGTGGCGGAGCTGTACGACTATCGCGGCGGCGCCATGGAGCGCTCCGCCGAGGCGGTGATGTCGGTCCCGGTGGAGAATCTGAAGCGGATGACAGCCGGGGGCATGTACCAAGAGACCCAAGCAGTGTTTGCCGCCAGCAACTACGATGAGGATACCATCATCACAGATGTTTACGCCATAGTCAAGGACCGTCTCACCAATGTGTCCCTCTCCAGTGAGTCTGGCACCAGCGTCAAAACCATCCGTAACTACTATGTGTATGGTGACGATATCGACAACGATGGCCTCATGGAGCTGCCCTCCCTGGTTCCCATGGAGGAGGCCTCCTCCGGCGGACGGGAGCTCATCCGGTGGTATAACCTGACCCCGGAGGGGAATGAGGTGGAGAAGCTATATACCTTCCACAACTATGCTGACCGCTGGTACGTGTGCATTCAGAGGGACTGGGTGGACACGGTTTCCGTCACCCGGGGCGCAGATGTGGCCGGCGTCCAGGGATATGTGTTCTCTGCCGGGAGGGATCAGAAGCACCAGGTGCTGTTCACCATTTACGCGTTTACGGGGGACAACCGGGAGGAGCTGGCTGCCTCAGACGGGCGTTTCCCCCTGGCAAAGACCGACGAGGTGACCTATGCCGCCTGCCTGGGTGGTGGAAGTATGGGGCGCCAATTGGATCAAAAGACCTTGATTTCCTATTTTAACTTCATCCGGGAGGACTGGAAGACCGGTGAGATGTAAGGAGCGAAGAAGATGAAAAAGGTACTGATTTTGGAGGATGAGGTCAACATCCGCAGTTTTGTGGTGATCAACCTGAAGCGGGCCGGGTATGACGCCATTGAGGCCGGTACCGGTCAGGAGGCGCTGGACCGTTTGAAGGAACATCCAGACACCGGCGTTGCCATTCTGGATATTATGCTGCCGGATATGGATGGCTTTGAGGTCTGCCGCAACATCCGTGCCACCAACAAGCAGATCGGCATCATCATGCTCACGGCCCGGACCCAGGAGATGGACAAGGTAACGGGCCTCATGACCGGGGCGGACGACTATGTGACCAAGCCCTTCTCTCCGGCGGAGCTTACAGCCCGGATCGATGCCCTGTACCGCCGCATTGGGGGCGATGGCGGGGCAGATACCGAGCTTTTGACCCAGGGGCCCTTTGTGATGAACATCCGGAACCGCACCCTGGAAAAGCAGGGGGAGCGCATCCGTCTGACCCAGGTGGAGTTTTCCATTTTGAAGCTGTTTATGCAGAATCCAGGCCGGGCCCTGTCTCGGGAGGACATTTTGGCTGCTGTGTGGGGGCCGGATTATGAGGGCGAGCTCAAAATTGTGGACGTGAACATCCGGCGGCTTCGGATCAAAATCGAAGACAACGCCACAACACCGAAATACATTACCACAGTCTGGGGGTTTGGTTATAAGTGGGGCGCATAACCCGTCGCAAGACCGGGGCGAACAAGAGAAAAACCCGGATCAAGGGCCTGCGGGGCCGGTGGATGACCCATACGGTGGGGCCGGTGTTGGCCCTTGCGGCGGTCTTTGTGATCATCATCTCGGCCTCCTTTGCAGCCTATTATTACTCCAATATGCAGTCTGACATGCAGCACCGGGCAAAGACCACCACGGAGTTTTTTGCCAACTACATCGGCCAGAGCTACAACGCCTACTATCAGTCCTGCGTTACCTACGCCAGGACCTTCGAAGAGAAGAACACCATTGAGCTCCAGTTCATCAATACCAGCGGACGAATCGTGGCCTCTTCCTATGGCCGTTGGGTGGGTCCGTCTCCCACAACCCAGGATATTTCCAGCGCCATGGAGACCCGCCAGCTGGCCACCTATATGGGCAAGGACCCGGCCACGGGGGAGCGGATTATGGCGGTGTCCAGCCCCATGATCTATTCCAGCGGCGAGGTCATCGGTGTTCTGCGCTATGTGACCAGCATGAAGGTGGTCAACCGGCAGCTGGTGTTTGTGACCCTGGTTGCCCTGGCGGCGGGAGCGCTGCTGGTGCTGGTGGTGATTTTCAGCAGTAACTTTTACATTCGCTCCATTTTGGAGCCGGTAGCGGAGATCACGGCCACGGCCAAGCGGATTGCGGGCGGCAGCTACGGCGTGCAGCTGAGGTCCAAATACGATGATGAAATCGGCGACTTGGCCGAGACCATCAACGACATGTCCAGTAAGATCAACCAGAATGAAAAAATGCAGACGGAGTTCATCTCCTCCCTGTCCCACGAGCTGCGTACGCCCCTCACCGCCATCAGCGGCTGGAGCGAGACCCTGCTGTCCGGGGAGAGCCTGGACCCGGAGGAGACCCGCCGGGGCATCGCCATCATTCAGCGGGAGAGTCGCCGCCTGACGGAGATGGTGACGGAGCTCCTGGACTTCACCCGGATGGAGGACGGCCGCATGACCCTGAATGTGGACATGACGGACATCCGGGGAGAATTTGAGGACACGGTATATATGTATGGCAGCCGCCTGCGCCAGGAGGGAATCCAGCTCCGGGTGCTGGAGAACGACGGAGAGATTCCTGAGATTCCCTGCGACCCCAAGCGGATGCGTCAGGTGCTTCTGAACATTCTGGACAATGCGGCCAAGCACGGGGGAGAGGGCAAGCGGATTGACGCCTCCATTCGTCTGGAGGGGAGCTTTGTGGTCATTCGAATTCGGGACTACGGCCCGGGCATTCCGGACGATGAGCTTCCCCTGGTGAAAAAGAAGTTTTTCAAGGGCAGCTCCAAGGCCAGAGGCTCCGGCATCGGCCTGGCAGTTTGCGATGAGATTATAGAGATGCACGGAGGCAGCCTGGACCTTTCCAATGCGCCAGGTGGAGGAACCCTGGTGGTGGTGCAGCTGCCGGTGGCGGTGCAATAGCTCAGAAAGGCGGTACCATGGCAAAGACAAAACAATTGAAGTCACAAGAGAAATTTAAAACCATGATCGGCGGTCAGGCCCTCATTGAGGGAATTATGATGCGGGGGCCGGACAAAGACGCTGTGGTGGTCCGGGGCAAGGAGGGGCTCACGGTGGAGGTGACCCCCCGGAAGCTGCCGCCGGAGCATTCTCCCCTGCGATGGCCCCTGATCCGGGGGATCTATAACTTCTTTGGCTCCAACATCGTAGGGGTGAAGGCTCTGATGCGGTCGGCGGACCTCTCCCCGGAGGAGGGAGAGACAGAGGCCCCCTCCAAGTTTGACCAGTGGCTGGAAAAAAAGCTGGGAAATGAGGGCTTCCAGAAGGCCCTGGTGGGCTTTGCCGTGGTGCTGGGCCTGGGAATGTCCGTGGGCCTGTTCTTCCTGCTTCCCATGGTCATCGGCGGCTTGTTTGACCGGTGGATTACCAGCAACCTGGGGATCAACCTCCTGGAGGGGGTGATCCGTATGGGAATTTTCTTCCTGTACATGTATCTGATTTCCCGCATGAAGGATATGCGCCGCCTGTTTTCCTACCATGGGGCGGAGCACAAGACCATCCGCTGCTATGAGGCGAAGCTGCCCCTCACCGTGGAAAACGTGCGCCGCCAGACCCGGCTGCATCCCAGATGCGGCACCAGCTTCCTGCTGGTGGTGATGGTGCTGTCCATTTTGATTTTTTCCATTGCGTCATCTGCCCTCCTGGCTCTGGCGCCGGGGTTGGAGGCCCTGCGGGGGAGCTTCCTGTTCCGGCTTGTGATGATTGTGTATAAGCTGCTGCTCCTGCCTCTGGTGGTGTCTGTGGCTTACGAGATCAACCGCTGGGTGGGCCGGTATGACAACCTTCTGACCCGGATTGTCACCGCCCCCGGCATGTGGTTCCAGAATTTCACCACCAACGAGCCGGACGACTCCATGATCGAGGTGGGGATTGCAGCCCTGGAAGCCGTCCTTCCAGAGAAGGAGGGGGCTGACCAATGGTAAAGAAATACAGTGATTTGTACTTAGACGCCCGGAAAGCCCTACTGCCCGGGGAGGGGCAGCAGCGGGCGGGGCTCCTGGCCCGGGAGCTGCTGTGCGCCGCCTCCAGGAAAAGCCAGGAGGAGATTCTGTCCAGGCGGGACCAGTACGCCCCTGAAGAGGTCTGCCGGACCATGGAGGACTTTACCGGAAGGGCCCTGGCAGGGGAGCCACTGGCCTACATTCTGGAGGAGTGGGACTTTTATGGCATGACCCTGTATGTGAACCGGGATGTGCTCATTCCCCGGGACGATACCTGCGCCGTCACTGAGCTGGCGCTGAAGAAGGCCCTGTTTTTGGAGCAGGACCCACGGATTCTGGACCTGTGCACCGGCTCCGGTTGCATCGGCCTGGCCATTGCCAGGAAGGTGAAGGATGCCAGGGTCACCCTGGCGGATGTCTCCCGGGAGGCCTTGGTGGTGGCCAAGAAAAACGCCGCTGCTATGAAGCTCACCGGCCGGGTCAGCTGCATTCAGGCCGATGCCCGGCAGGACCCCTCGGCTTTCCTGGGGACCTTTGACCTCATTGTGTCCAACCCACCCTATGTCCGTTCCGGGGACCTGGCGGCCTTGCAGCCCAGTGTCCGGGATTTTGAACCTATCCTGGCCCTGGACGGGGGGCCGGACGGCCTGGACTTTTACCGGTCCATTGCCTCCCGCTATGGACGGGCCCTGAAGCCCGGCGGCTGGCTCTGCTTGGAGTTCGGCATGGGGCAGGGAGACGCGGTCTGCGCCATTTTGGAGCGGAACGGTTATGAAATTGTGGAACGTAAAAAGGATTTCAACGAAATAGAACGGGCGGTTTTGGCCCGGAAACGGAGAGAGGAAGAGCACCATGGCAACGAAGAAAGCTGCGTATGAAGCGCCGGCGCCAGCCAGCGACAAGAAAAAGGCGCTGGACACCGCCCTGGCCCAGATTGAAAAGACCTATGGAAAGGGTGCGGTGATGCGCCTGGGGGACCGGCCGGAGATGGTGGTAGACGCCATTCCCACCGGATCTTTGGCCCTGGATGCCGCCCTGGGCATCGGCGGCGTGCCCCGTGGCCGGATCATTGAGGTTTATGGCCCCGAGTCCTCCGGCAAGACCACTTTGGCTCTGCACATCCTGGCCGAGGCCCAAAAGCGGGGCGGGGAAGTGGCCTTTGTGGATGCGGAGCACGCCTTGGACCCAGAGTATGCCGCCGCTTTGGGGGTGGACATCGATTCCATGCTGGTCTCTCAGCCGGACACCGGCGAGCAGGCTCTGGAGATTGCCGACGCCCTGGTGCGCTCCGGCGCTGTAGATGCTGTGGTGGTGGACTCGGTGGCGGCCCTCACCCCCCGGGCAGAAATTGAGGGGGAAATGGGCGACAGCTTTGTGGGTCTCCAGGCCCGGCTCATGTCCCAGGCGCTGCGGAAGCTGGCCGGCTCCATCGCCAAGACCAACTGCGTGGTGATCTTCATCAATCAGCTGCGGATGAAGATTGGCGTCATGTACGGCAACCCCGAGACCACCACCGGCGGCAACGCCCTGAAGTTTTACGCCTCAGTGCGGCTGGACGTGCGCCGGGTGGAGTCCATTAAGAACGGCTCCGATGTCATTGGCAACCGGACCCGGGTCCGGGTGGTGAAGAACAAAGTGGCCCCCCCGTTCCGGGAGGCAGTATTCGACATCATGTATGGCGAGGGCATTTCCAAGAGCGGGGAAATCCTGGATATGGCGGTGCAGCTGGAGCTGGTGCAGAAAAGCGGCAGCTGGTTCTCCATCGGCGACGAGCGGATCGGCCAGGGCCGGGACAACGCCAAGCAGTATATCATGGACCGGCCGGAGCTGATGGATCAGCTGGAGGAACAGATTCGGGAGAATCTCTACAAGCTCCAGAACGGCAAGCCCAAGACCCCGGCCAAGGCGGCGGACAAGCCGGTGAGCGTCTCGGCTGACGATTTTAGCGATGAAGATTGAGTCCGTCTCTCAGAAGGCAGACCGGGCGGGGCAGTATTACCTGAAGCTCTCCGATGGCTGTGTCCTCCGGCTGTATCCCCAGACGGTGGCGGAGTTCCACCTGTATGCCGGCCGGGAGCTGGAGGCGGAGGAGCTGGAGGCCCTTCGCCAGGCGGCGGGAGCGGTCTCTGCCAAAATGCGGGCGGTGCGGATTGTCTCCGCCTCTGCCGTGTCAGCCCGGGATCTGGAGCGCCGTCTGCGGCGCAAGGGGGAGACGGAGGCCGACGCCCAGGCTGCCGTAGCATGGATGGAGGAGCTGCAGCTGGTGGATGATCTGGACACTGCCCGGCAGCTGGTCCGTCGTGGCCTCGCCCGTGGCTATGGGCCGGGCCGCCTGCGGCAAATGCTTTATGAAAAACAGATTCCCAAAACGCTGTGGGACCAGGTTCTGGAGGACCTGCCGGAGCCGGATGAGGCGATCGCCGCCTTCCTGGACCGGCGGCTCAGCCCGGAGCCGGACCGCAAGGAATTGCAAAAGACCATAGACGCCCTTTTACGCCGGGGCTTTGCCTGGCAGGACATTCGCCGGTGCCTGGCCCAGCGGGGGGAATCTGTGGACGGAGAACCGGAGGAATGAGTATGGCAAAGATTGGCGTCATCTCCCTTGGCTGTGCCAAAAACCAGGTGAACTGTGAGCAAATGATGTACCGGCTCCAGGAGGCAGGGCATGAGATCCTGCCGGATGTAACCGGGGCCGATGTGGTGCTCATCAATACCTGCGGCTTCATCGACTCGGCCAAGTCGGAAGCCATCGACCACATCATCGCCATGGGCCAGCTGAAGGAGGCCGGCGTGGTGGGGAAAATTCTGGTGACAGGGTGCCTGTCTCAGCGATATCAGAAGGAAATTTTGGAGGAGATGCCGGAGGTGGACGGCCTTTTGGGCACAGGCAGCTATGGGGACGTGGTCCCTGCTGTGGAGGCACTTTTGGAGGGGAAGCCAGTGGCCTCCTTTGGGGATATTCACCAGCCGGAGGTGGAGACCGGGCGGGTGCTCACCACCCCCCAGCACTATGCGTACCTGAAAATTGCAGAAGGGTGTGACAATCACTGCGCTTACTGTGTCATCCCCTCCCTCAGGGGCCGGTATCGGAGCCGCCAGATGGACGACGTGCTCTATGAGGCCAGAAATCTGGCTGCGGATGGAGTGAAGGAGCTCATTGTGGTGGCCCAGGACACCAGCCGGTACGGCACTGACCTGCCGGGGCACAAGCGGCTTTTAGCGGAGCTTCTGCGTCAGCTGTGCCGGATCGATGGCATTCACTGGGTGCGGGTTCACTATCTGTACCCCGATGAAATTGACGAGGAGCTGATGGAGGTCTTGGCGGAGGAGCCAAAGATTGTGAAATATCTGGACATTCCCATTCAGCACATCCACGACGGCATCCTGCGCCGGATGAACCGGAGGGGGGATGGGGCCTATGTGGAGGCCCTGTTCCAGAAGCTGCGGGAGCGGATTCCCGGGCTGGTGCTGCGGACCAGCCTCATCACCGGCCTTCCCGGCGAGGGAGAAGAGGAATTTGCCCAGTTGTGCCAGTTCCTGAAACGGATGAAGCTGGAACGGGTAGGGGCCTTCCCCTTTTCCCCGGAGGAGGGGACCCCGGCGGCAGCCATGGAGCACCCGGACGCCGAGACGGCCCAGGCCCGGGCGGAAATCATCGAGGAACTCCAGTCCCGGATTATGGACCAGTACAACGAATCCCTTTTGGGAAAGACCCTGGAGGTCCTTTGCGACGGATACGACCCGGAGGAGGGCCGGTACTACGGAAGAACCTACGCAGATTCCCCGGACATTGACGGGAAAGTCTGGTTCACTGCCAGCAGCCCCGTGAAGACCGGCTCCTTCTGCCAGGTTCGGATCACCGGCGTCCAGGATGGGGAGCTGGTGGGGCAGGAGGGAATGGCATGACTGCAGCAAGTAAGGTGACCCTGACCCGGATTTTTCTGATTCCCGTGTATATGGTTCTGATGTACGTCAGCGGCGGCGTGGCTGGCCCTTGGATGTGGGGAGCTCTGGGGGTATTCATCCTGGCCAGTGTGACGGACTTTGTGGACGGCTACATTGCCCGCCACTGCAATCAGGTTAGTGACTTTGGCAAATTCCTGGACCCCCTGGCGGACAAGCTTCTGGTGATTGCGGCAATGGCTATGTTTTGCGAATGGGGCCTTTGGCCTGCATGGGCGCTTATGGCGGTCCTTGCCCGGGAGTTTGCCGTGACAGGCCTGCGCTTGGTGGCGGCAGGGAAGGGAACGGTCATTGCAGCCGGTTGGTCCGGCAAGGTGAAAACCGCCAGCACCATGGTGGGCCTGTGCCTCCTGATGGCATTCCCCCACATCCAACCTTTGCGTTGGGCCGTCATCTGGGTGGTGGTGGCCACAACCCTGTATTCCGGGGTGGAGTACTTTGCGCGGAACTGGAAGTGCCTTTGGAACTGAAAAAGGATGATCTGGGAACCACACTTATGTATGCGCTGCAACGGCAAAAACAGGCGAAATGCATAGGGATGAACGTCCATAGGATTCTCCTCAAGGCGGGTCAGCAATAGCACATTTGCTTTATACGCCCTGCGTAAGCGGCGGGGGAATTTTAATATTACTTTAATAATATTATAGCATAAAATAATTGGCACGACAAGGGCTTGAACAAAATATTTGCAGAAACGCATTCACCTGAATATACAGGGCAACGGCCTGTTGTATGTCCAAATGGCAGGGAATTTTGTTTGCTTTTCCCACTGTGCCAGTGGGAAAAAGCGGGTCCCTACGCGCGGGATTTGTGGGCAGGAGAACGGAAAGGCTGTTGCCCTGACCGTACTGGGATCGGGACTTGCAATTTCGGTATCCATATGGTAAGATGATGCAGAGTTGCCAGGTTCTTTTAGGCTGTAATGGACAAAAAGAAATGGCGACTGGTGACTGGGGGGGGGAGCGGATAAGCTCCTTGCCTGTCCGCCCAATTCAGGTCCAAACAGACGGATGTGCCAGGGAATGTCTGCCGCCTGTGGGTATTTTGGAGGAAATTTCATGTCATATGTCCGCCATCTTTTGCGGCTCCGCTTGTCGGTGAGCTCCAACCGGCTCTCCACCACCCGCATCATTGCATTGGCCTTTGCCGCCATCATTCTGACAGGCGCGCTTTTGCTAACCCTGCCCGTGGCCTCCCGCAATGGGGAATCTTGCGGTTTTCTCACGGCCCTCTTTACTGCCACCTCTGCCACTTGCGTGACGGGCCTCATTCTTGTGGATACCTTTGTCCAGTGGAGCGGCTTTGGGCAGGTGGTCATTTTGTCTCTGATTCAGATTGGGGGCTTGGGTTTTATGTCCATTGCCTCCATTTTTGCCTTTTCGCTCCACAAAAAGCTGGGCCTGAAGCAGCGGATGCTTCTGGCTCAGGCTATGAGCCTCAACGATATGGAGGGTGTGGTCCGGCTACAGAAGCATGTTCTGGTGGGCACCTTCTCCCTGGAGAGTTTGGGAGCCCTCGTCCTGTTTTTCCGTTTTTTACCCTCCTATGGCCCTTGGAATGCCCTGAAGTGGGGGGTGTTTCACTCGGTTTCGGCTTTCTGTAACGCGGGCTTTGACATTTTGGGCGTTCTGAAGCCGGGCAGCAGTCTGATGCTGTTTCAGAAGGATCCAGTCGTCTGCCTGACCATTATGGCGCTCATTGTGGTGGGCGGCCTGGGTTTTTTTGTTTGGGAGGATCTGCTCCGGGCGGTGCGTACCCGTAGCCTACGCCGCCTGTCGGTGTATTCCAGGCTGGTCTTGACCTGCTCAGGTCTTTTGATTTTGATTGGCGCCGGGTTGATTTGCGCCATGGAGTGGAACAATCCGGCCACTCTGGGGCCTATGACGGTACCCCAAAAGCTACTGGCCGGGGCCTTCCAGTCTGTAACTACCCGGACGGCGGGGTTTGCCGCCATAGACCAGGGCGCTATGAGGGAGTCCACCCGGGCGGTGTCCATTGTGCTGATGCTGATTGGCGGCTCCAGCGGCTCCACAGCCGGCGGTCTCAAGACGGTGACGGTGGCGGTGCTGTTGCTGGCCTCCGTGGCCAGCGCCAGGGGCCAGAGCCATGTCCGGGTGTTTAAGCGGTCTATTTCCGACCGGCAGGTGCGAGACGCCATGTCCATTACGGTGATCATGCTGATTTTGTGCTTTACGGGGGCCGTTGTCCTTGTGGCTGACAGTGGGCTCTCCTTCCTGAATTCCCTGTATGAGACGGCGTCCGCCTTAGCCACGGTAGGCCTTACAGCCAATGTGACGCCGCTGCTGCATCTTCCCTCTAAGTTGATTATCATCGCGTTTATGTATTTTGGCCGGGTGGGAATCCTCACCATCAGCCTGGGCTTCCTCATGGGGGATCGGGCGGTGGAGCGCTTCCGCTATGCCGAGACAAAATTGCTGATTGGATAGGAGCGTCATGCTATGAAAACCTATGTTGTGGTTGGCCTGGGCCGGTTCGGACAGAGCATTGCCTGCCGCCTGTGTGAGCTGGGGAACGAGGTGCTTGCCTTGGATAAGAACCCGGAATATGTCCAGCAGATTTCCAACTTTGTGACCCAAGCGGTGGTGGCAGATGCCCAGGACTCGGATGTGCTCCGGGCTTTGGGCATTCGGAATTATGATTGCGCCATTGTGGCCATTGGAAAGGACCTGTCGGCCAGCGTCCTGGCGACTCTGAATTTCAAAGAGATGGGCATTCCCTTGGTGGTTTGCAAGGCCCATGATGAGAACCACCGGAAGGTGCTGGAGAAGATTGGCGCGGACCGGGTGGTGGTGCCGGAGCGGGAGTTTGCCAACAAGCTGGCCCAGAGCCTGGCCACCTCCAATGTGCTGGAGTACATTGAGCTGTCTGCTGATTACGGCATTTCTGAGTTTGAAGCCCCGGCCGCTTGGAACGGTAAGTCTCTGCGTCAGCTCAATGTGCGGGCCAGAGTGGGGGTCAACATTTTGGCGATCCGGCGGGGAGACCGGATTCAGGTGTCTCCCGGGGCGGAGTATGTGTTCGAACCGGAGGACACGGTTGTGGCCCTGGGAGATTACAAGGCCCTCTCTGCGGTGCAGCGGAAATGAGGCCGGAGCGTATTACCAGCCGACGGAATCCGCTGCTGCAGCAGATCCGCCGGCTTCTCGCCTCCCGCCGCGCCCGGCAGGAGGAAGGGCTTTTTGTGGGAGACGGGACGAAGCTTCTGGAGGAGGCCGCCCACTGGTACGGCGGCCTGGAGACAGTGATTCTGACCGACACCCTGCCGGTGCCAGAGCTGCCGCCTGACACAGCAGTATATCAGGTGCCAGCGGACGTGATGGAGTCGCTTTCTCCCATGAAGACGCCCCAGGGGGCCTTGTTTCTCTGCCGCCTGCAGCCGCCTGCTCCCCTGGCCCTGACTCCCGGTTGCCTGATTTTGGACGGCATTCAGGACCCGGGGAACCTGGGCACCATTTTGCGGACCGCAGACGCTTTGGAGGTGCCTGTGGTTCTCACCCCGGGTTGTGCAGACCCCTATAGCTGGAAAACCGTTCGGGCCTCTATGGGTGCGGTATTTCGCACCCAGCCGGTGCAGGGAACAGAGGAGGAGATCCTTGCCCTCTGCCGGACTCAGGGAATTCCCCTGGCTGTGACCGCTTTGTCTCCAAGGGCCAGGGATATCCGCCAGGAAGCCATTTGCCAGTACGCCGTGGTCATCGGCAGTGAGGGCCAGGGGGTGAGCAAGCTGTTTCTGGAGCAGGGGGACGCGGAGTGGATCATTCCCATGAATCCCCGCTGCGAGTCTCTCAATGCGGCGGTGGCGGCGGCCATTGTCATGTGGCAGATG
Source organism: uncultured Eubacteriales bacterium (assembly GCA_900545515.1). Lineage (GTDB taxonomy): Bacteria > Bacillota > Clostridia > Oscillospirales > Oscillospiraceae > Faecousia. The sequence continues at coordinate 21,021 of UQZA01000014.1, forward strand.
CAGACGGGCAGGCCCGGCTGGCGAGAATAAACACAAAAACGGGCGGGATGGATATGTTGGCACATTGGATCTGGCTGGCTACGCGGCCAGGAATCGGCGTGCGGAGCGCATTGATGTTGCTGCGCGCCTTTCCCAATATAGAGGCGCTGTTTTATGCCGGGAGGGAGGATTACGCCCTTGTAGAAGGGGCGGATTCCAGGCATCTGGAGGCCCTGTGTGACAAATCCCTTGGGGAAGCCAACGGGATTCTGGGGGACTGCGCGGCTAAGGGAATTCACGTCCTCACCTATCAGGATGCGGCGTATCCCAACCGCCTGAAGCATATTCCGGACCCGCCCCTCACATTATATTATCAGGGGACTCTGCCGGACTTTGACGCAGAGCCGGCGGTGGCTGTGGTGGGGACCCGCCGCGCCTCGGCTTACGGCTGCCTCACTGCCCGCAGGATGGGGTATCAGATTGCCAAATGCGGCGGCCTGGTGGTGTCTGGTATGGCGGGAGGTGTGGACACCCTGGCCATGAAGGGTGCGCTCCTGGCCGAGCAACCTGTGGTGGGTGTGCTGGGCAACGGACTGGATGTGGTGTATCCCCGGTCCAACCGGGACCTGTACCGGGACGTGGCATGGCGGGGGTGTCTGCTGTCGGAATTCCCACCGGGCACGCCGCCCATTGGGCGGAATTTTCCCCGGCGAAACCGGATCATCAGCGGCCTGACCTGCGGTGTGGTGGTGGTGGAAGCTCCCGCCAGAAGCGGCGCCCTCATTACCGCCCAGCTGGCCCTGGATCAGGGGCGGGATGTGTTTGCCGTTCCGGGCAATGTGGATGCGGCGTGCAGCGCCGGCAGCAACGGTCTGCTGCGGGAAGGCGCCATTGTGGTCCAGCACGGCTGGGACGTGATGGAGGAATACCAGGCCCTGTTTCCGGACAAAGTACATCCCTGGACCGGCCAAACGGCCCTTTCCTCCTACCCCAGGGAGTTGGCGGAACTGCGGGAGCCGCCCTGGCACTTTGAGCAGCCTAGCCCGCGGGTTTCAGGAAATTCAGAAAAAAAGATTGACAACTGCGGCGGAAAACCGTATAGTGAATCAGAGGAGCTGATATCAACTCTGTCTGACGATGAGCGAACCGTGACATCCCAGCTGTCGGATGACCTGCGGCACGTGGACGATGTGATTGCTGGCTCTGGCTTGCCGGCGGCCCGGGTTTTGGCCTCCCTGACACTGCTAGAGGTGAAGGGACTGGCTGTGCGGCACCCCGGCAAATTTTACTCTCTGGTCCGAAACAATGCCAGAGAAGGGTAGCATGGAGGTTTGCATGGCAAAAGAACCTGCGACGAATTTAGTGATTGTGGAATCGCCCTCGAAGGCGAAGACAATTGGAAAATATTTGGGCCCCGATTATACGGTGAAGGCATGTATGGGCCACCTGCGGGACCTGCCCAAAAGCAAAATGGGCGTGGATCTGGAGCATGATTTTCAGCCGGATTACCGCCCCGTACCCGGGAAGGAAGAGATCATTCACGACCTGCAAAAAAGCGCGGACCACTCCGACCTGGTCTATCTGGCAACGGACCCGGACCGGGAGGGGGAGGCCATTTCCTGGCATCTGAAAGAGCTCCTGGCACTGCCAGACCCTAAGGTTCGCCGGGTGACCTTCAATGAGATTACCCAGAATGTGGTGACCAGCGCCATTGCCCATCCCCGGAATATTGACTATGACCTGGTGGACGCCCAACAGGCCCGGCGCATCCTGGACCGGATTGTGGGCTACCAGCTGAGTCCCCTGCTGTGGAAAAAGGTCCGCCGGGGCCTTTCCGCCGGACGGGTGCAGTCGGTGGCCACCCGGCTGGTGGTGGACCGGGAGAACGAGATCCGGGCTTTTGTCCCCAGGGAGTACTGGTCCCTGGATGTGACCCTGGACCGGCTGGGGAAGCCTGGCTCCTTTGTGGCGAGGTACCACGGGGAGGAGAAAAAGCGGGAGCTGGCCAACGAGGCTGAGGTGGACGAGATCATCGGCCACATCACCGGCAAGCTCTTTACCGTGACTGGAGTGAAGAAGGCGGAGAAAAAGCGGAACGCAGCGCCCCCCTTCACCACCTCCACCCTCCAACAGGAGGCCTCCCGGAAGCTGAATATGACCCCCAAGCGGACCATGGCCATTGCCCAGCAGCTCTATGAGGGGGTGGATGTGGCCGGGGAGGGCACATTGGGCCTCATCACTTACATGCGTACCGACTCCCTGCGCCTGTCTGAGGAGGCGGTGGAGGCAGCGAGGGTGTTCATCTGTCAGCGGTATGGCGAGTCCTACTATTATGGCAAGCCCCACCAGTTTAAAACCAAAGCGGGGGCGCAGGACGCCCACGAGGCCATACGTCCCACCCATGTGGAGCTGGACCCGGAGCAAATTCAGTCCTCCCTGAGCAAGGATCAGTACCGGTTGTACAAACTGATCTGGAGCCGTTTTTTGGCCACACAAATGGCAAATGCCATATATGATACGGTGTCCATCGATACCGAGTGCGGCGGTCATCGGTTCAAATCCTCCCACCAAAGCCTTCGGTTCCCCGGCTTCATCGCCGTGTACGAGGAGGGGAAGGACGAGGAGACTGAGGCGGTGGGTTCGCCCTTGCCGGATCTCCAGGAGGGGGACCAAGCCTCCATCCGGAGCCTGGACAAGCAGCAGCACTTCACCCAGCCCCCCGCCCGGTACACCGAAGCCATGCTGGTCAAAGCCATGGAGGAAAAGGGAGTAGGCCGGCCCTCTACCTACGCCTCCATCATATCCACCATTCAAGACCGGGACTACGTCATTAAGAAGGACAAGCGCCTGGCCCCCACGCCCCTGGGCGAGGTGGTCAACGGCCTCATGATGGATCGATTCAACGACATCATTGACGTAGAGTTTACCGCCAACATGGAGCACCGCCTGGACGAGGTGGAGGAGGGCAAGCGGCAGTGGCAGGAGGTTCTACGGGACTTCTACCAGGGTTTCCATCAGGAGATGGAGAACGCGGAGGAGGCCCTGAAGGACACGAGACTGAAGGTGCCCGATGAGGAAACCGATGAGGTTTGCGAGCTGTGCGGTCGAAAGATGGTCATCAAGATGGGCCGTTTTGGCCGCTTTATGGCCTGCCCCGGGTATCCGGAGTGCAAAAACACCAAGCCCATTGTGGAACGTATGCCAGGCCGGTGCCCGAAATGCGGCAGCGGCATGCTGAAGCGGAAGTCTAAGAAGGGCTACGCCTATTACGCCTGCGAGAAGGGGGCTGAGTGTGGCTTTATGACCTGGGACGTGCCCACAGAGTTTGACTGCCCCTCCTGCGGCCACACCATGTTCAAGAAGTCCGGACGGGGCCGGATGAAGCCCTTCTGTGTGAATGAAGCCTGCCCCAACTTCCTTCCGGAGGACCAGCGTGGTTACCGGAAGAAGGCGAAGGAAGGGGAGCAGACGGAGGAACCGGCAGCCCAGGCAGAGGGACCGGCCCAGGAGGAAACGCCGGAGGAGGCCCCCAAGAAGGGGACGGCTAAGAAAACGGCCGCCAAAAAGACCACAGCAGCCAAAACAAAGAAAAAGTCCGGGGAGGCCCAGTGATGACAGAGGTAAAGGTGATTGGCGCGGGCTTGGCAGGCTGCGAGGCGGCCTGGCAGCTGGCCAAACGGGACATTCCCGTTCGCCTCATGGAAATGAAGCCGGAGAAAATGACGCCTGCCCACCACAGCGGGGACTTTGCCGAGCTGGTTTGCTCCAATTCCCTGCGGGGCGACCGGCTGGAGAATGCCGTAGGCCTTCTGAAGGAGGAGCTCCGTCATTTGGACAGCCTGATTCTCTCCTGTGCGGATGCAACCCGGGTGGAGGCCGGCGGCTGCCTGGCGGTGGACCGCCATGGTTTTTCCCAGCTGGTGACGGAGCGCATCCGGAGCCATCCCCGGATTACGGTGGAGGCCACTGAGGTGACCCAGGTTCCCCAGGGACCGGTGATTGTGGCCACGGGGCCCCTCACCTCAGATGCCCTGTCTGCGGGCATTGCCCAGTATTTTGGACAGCAGGAATACCTGCATTTCTTCGACGCTGCGGCTCCTCTCGTGACCTTTGGGTCCATTGATATGGAGAAAGCCTGGTTTGCCTCCCGCTACGACCGGGGAAGCGCGGATTACATCAATTGTGCCCTGGACCGGGAGCAGTATGACCAATTCTGGAAGGCCCTGACGGAGGCCCAGGAGGCGGAGGTCCACGGCTTTGAGGACCGGAATGTGTTTGAGGGGTGTATGCCGGTGGAGGTGATGGCCCGCCGGGGGTACGACACCCTGCGGTATGGCCCTTTGAAGCCTGTGGGACTGAAGGACCCCAAGACCGGCCGGGAGCCCTACGCCGTGGTGCAGCTGCGCCGGGACAACGCCGCTGGGACGGTGTACAACCTGGTGGGCTTCCAGACGCACCTGCGTTTCCTGGAGCAGAAGCGGGTTTTTTCCATGATTCCGGCTTTGGCCAATGGGGAGTTCGTCCGGTATGGGGTAATGCATCGGAACACGTTCCTGGATTCTCCCAGGCTCCTGGACCGGTTTTACGCAGACCGGCGGGACCCTCTGGTGGCATTTGCCGGACAGATGACCGGGGTGGAGGGATATGTAGAATCTACGGCCTCGGGCTGTCTGGCGGCCATTGCCATGGCCGCCAGACTCCAGGGGAAACAGCCCCCGGAGTTCCCCCGAGAGACGGCCATCGGCGCCTTGGCGCTGTATGTGAGCGATGAATCCGTCTCGGATTTTCAGCCTATGAATGTAAATTTCGGCATCATTTCTCCCCTGGACCGCCGGGTGAAGGGGAAAGCACAGAAAAATCTGGCCATTGCCCAACGGGCCCTGGAGGTCCTGGACCGCATGGTTCAGAACGGAATATAAAGAAAAGAGGTGTCTCCATGAAAATCATTCTCGACGCGATGGGCGGCGACCTGGCCCCGGAGGCTGCGGTTCTGGGTGCGTTGGAAGCCCACCGGGATTTCGGAACGGAAATCACTTTGGTGGGCCGGGGGGAGGAGATTTTGGGGGTCATGCGCAAGCACCAGATTCAGGACCTGCCCAAGGGACTGGAGATCGCCCATGCAGACGATGTGGTGGACATGCACGATGACCCCGCTGCCGTGGTCCACAAGCGGAAGAATTCCTCCATGATCGTAGGTCTCAAGATGCTGGCCGATGGCGATGCAGACGCCTTTGTTTCGGCGGGAAGCACTGGGGCCCTCCTCACAGGGGCCACCCTTTTGATCAAGCGGGTGAAGGGGGTTCGCCGGGCGGCCTTTGGCCCGGTGATGCCCAACAAAGCGGGGGGCAAGACCCTCATCATCGACTGCGGCGCCAATGTGGAGTGTACGCCGGAATTCCTCCTCCAGTTTGGCGTTGTGGGCTCCCTCTATGCCCGGAAGGCCATGGGCATTGCACAGCCCCGGGTGGGCCTTCTGAACAACGGGACGGAGGAGACCAAGGGCCCCCAGCTGCAAAGGGAGGCCTATGCCCTCCTGACCCAGGCTGGCCAGGCAGGTATCTTGCATTTCGTGGGCAACACGGAGGCCCGGGAGGTGCCACTGGGCCAGGTGGACGTGATCGTCTGTGACGGCTACGCCGGGAATGTCCTTCTAAAATCCATTGAGGGCACTGCCATGTTCATGGGCTCCATGATGAAGCGGATGTTCCAAAAGAACCTGCTTACAAAGCTGGGGGCCCTGTGCTGTAAATCCGGCATTGACGAGATGATGGCCATGCTGGACTACCGAGAGGTGGGCGGCACAGCGCTTCTGGGCATTCGCAAGCCGGTGATTAAGGCCCACGGCTCTTCTGACCCCCGGGCCTTCCGCAGCGCCATCCGCCAGGCCATGGAGGCTGCGAGGCAGGATATGACCACGGAGCTGGAGCAGTCGCTCCAGCGCCTGGCAGGTTTGAAGGAGATGATGGAGTCGTGATTCGGGATTTGGAACAAGCCTTGGGCTATCATTTTCGTAATATTACCCTTTTGCAAAATGCCCTGACCCACAGCTCCTATGCCAACGAGCGCTGGCGGGACAGCCTGGCCAGCAACGAGCGGCTGGAGTTTCTGGGGGATTCCATCCTGGGCATGATTACGGCGGAGCATCTCTACTGCACTTTCCCCAACCGGCCGGAGGGGGAGCTCAGCCGGATTCGAGCAGATCTGGTGTGTGAGACCAACCTGGCCAAGGTGGCGGGGCAGCTTCATCTGGGGTCCTATCTCCTCCTGGGCCACGGGGAGGAGCAGGGGGGCGGCCGCACCCGGGAGAGCATCCTGGCCGATGCGGTGGAGTCCGTGCTGGCGGCTGCCTATCTGGACGGGGGGTTTTCTGCCGCCTCCAGTTTGGTTCACCGGTTTATCCTGACGGACATCCCGGCGGAGCATCCTCGGAATGTGGACTATAAGACCCAGCTCCAGGAGCTGGTCCAGCAGAAAAAGGACCAGGTCATCCAATACGAGCTCACCGGCCAGTCCGGCCCGGATCATGCCAAGCAGTTCCAGGTGGAGGTCCGCCTCAACGGCTCCGTGGTGGGGCAGGGGACTGGCAGCAGCAAAAAACGGGCGGAGCAGGAGGCGGCGCGGGTTGCCATGGAAAAGCTGTTTCCAGCGGAACTGTAAGGAGAAATGCGTGTGAAACGGTGGAGTCACATACATTGCTATGAATCAGAGAGAGTTTTCTAAAGGAATTTTTACCGGAATTTCCGGGAGTTTGAGAATCAGGGCATGGGAGCCTTCAAAGCCCCGCCCTCTGGTGCGCGTGTTTGCACTGCTGAACCGCCGCACGGAAAACACCGCTTGTTGTCGCTGACAGAAGCCGTGGAGGGAGAGCTTCCGTGGGTGCGGATGTTTTATGATGTGCGCATAGAGGCGGAGGGGCTGGAAAAATTGGAGAACAAACAGGAGCTTCTGCAAGGGTAAGCCTTGGGAAGCTCCTGCTTTTCCTTGTTTTGGCATATCCAGAAAATTGCAAAAACGCAAAAAAGAAGAAAATAGAAAACGGTGTTGCAAAAACGCAAAATTTCTGATATACTGGTGATGCACTAAAAAACAAGGAGGAAGTAAACATGCGGAAAATTCGATCCATCCTGTTGGCGCTGGCTATGGTGCTGACTCTGCTGCCTGTATCGGCTTTTGCCGTGGGCACTGACCGCACGGAGGATCTGGCTGCTTTGGAAGAGCAAATGCGCCAGGAACTCTTCTCCGCCGACGACCGTATCTACGCAGAAGACTATGAAGCGCCGGAGGCTCCAGACCCGGATGAAATCATTCGGGTTCTGGTCGAGACCCGGTCTGCGCCTGCTCTGGAGATTGCCTCCACGCAAGGCGCCGCCAACATGCAGGCTGCTGAAGTTACAGCCCTGAAGGGGCAGGAGTCCACCATTCAGGCAGCCAAGCGCCAGCTGGGTCTGGAGCCTGTCCATCGCACCGGCTACCTGGTGAACATGGTTTCCTACGACATTCGCCGGGGCGATCTGGAAACCCTGGAGAAGCTGCCCGGCGTCCTGTCTGTGACGGAAGCCACGCAGTACCAGGTGGACATGTTCTCTGCCAAGGAAATGTCTCAGGTCTATGAGGCCTGGCAAATGGGCGACACGGGATACACCGGCAAGGAAACCGTGATATCCATCATTGATACCGGCGTTAACTATCTGCACCATGATATGTACCAAAATCCAGATACATTGAAGTACACCCAGTCGGAGATGGAAGAGAAAATTCAGGATTTGGGCCATGGACAGTGGTTTTCTGACAAAGTACCCTTTGGCTATAGCTATGTGTCTGAGCGCAATGAAATTTTGAACTCGGCAAATATCCACGGCTATCATGTAGCGGGGATTGCAGCGGCCAATGGCTCGGAAGAGGAGCGTTATATTTCCGGTGTCGCTCCGGATGCACAGGTTCTGGCTATGCAGGTTTATGATGCAGAAACTGGTAACGGAGGGTTCTCGGACGATATTATTTGCGCAATTGAAGACTCCGTGAAGCTTGGCGCGGATATCATCAATATGTCCCTGGGCCAGGACTGTGGCTTCTATGAGGATGACCGCTATATCAACCGTGCGGTCAACAGAGCCAATGAGCAGGGGGTGTTTGTTGCCATTTCCGCAGGGAATGCGGGCATGTCAACGGATATCTATGAGGACGATGGTGTCAGCAGAAACGACTGGGGCCTCATAGATACTGCCACAGTATCGGACCCTTCCACCGCTCGTGGCGGCGTCAGCATCGCTTCTGTAGAGGGAAACGGCTATTTGGCCTACTCCTTTGATACGGTTGTGGAGGATACAAGCCGCACCTTTGCCTGTATGATGCTGACCTATGAGGATCTGGATATTACAGATGCAGAATTCTTTGATGCAGGCAATGGCGACTACACCATTTTCGGCGAATATGTGGTGGATGACGATTGGAACTACACCTATGTTCCCAATCCGGACGTGGTGGGCAAAGTTGTCCTGGTTTCTTACAGCGATGGGGACTATGCTCCTTTCAACCCCATTTATTATGGGGAGCTGTCAGGCTGTGCCGCTGTCATTGTCTACTATACCGGTAGCGACGACCTGCCTTTGGAGCTTCGCTATCAGACTTCTGACTCTTACCACATCCCTTCTGCGATTGTTGGCCGCTCCGATGGAGAATACCTCCTGAGCTTGGCAGGCTCCGGAACGGTGGCGCAGCGTGTAACGGGCTTTGATGGATTTTTCTTCCGCTCCGCAGATGCGGACGTGACGGCATCCGCATTTTCGGCTTGGGGGCCCACGCCCTCTCTGGAAATCAAACCGGAGATTGCAGGACCCGGCGGTATGATTTTCTCCCTGGCTGCCGGGGAGAAGGTTTATACGGTGATGTCTGGTACCTCCATGTCATCTCCTTTTGTGGCCGGTGTGGCGGCCCTGGTGAAGCAGCGCATCCATGAGTCTGGATTCCAGGTGGAAAATGAGGCCGAGTGGATTCGCCATATTTTAATGAATACGGCGAACCCGGTTGTGGATGAGCTGCACGACTCCCTGTATTCCGTGCGGCAGCAGGGCGCCGGGCTGGTGAATGCCCCTGCAGCTTTGGAAAATACTGTGACCGTAACGTACAATGGTAAGGCTGCAATTGAGCTGCAAGACGAGCTGAACAAAACGACCACAGGGACCCTGCACCTTACAAACTATGGCACAAAGTCAGTCACCTACTCCCTCTCAGCCACCGATGTATACACGGATTACACAGACCCTGTCTCGAAGGACTATTACGATGCGCCTCTGGATGGGGCAAAGGTAACATTTGATCCTGCCACGGTGGTAGTTCCTGCCGGTGGGACGGCAGAGGTTACCTTTACATTAATCATTCCGGAAAGCAAAGAGGGGCATTTTGTAGAGGGCTATGTGCTGCTGCAATCTACAAAGGCGCCCCAGCTCAGCGTTCCCTTCCTGGGATTTATGGGGGATTGGGATGCCGAGCCCATTGTGGATTTGCCGGAATGGGATGAGAACAAGGTGATCGAATCGTATGAGTGGTATGCCGGGTACAGCGCTTATGGTACGGGATTGGTTTCTATCCATAACGCCGAGGCTGCGATGCTGGGCGAGGAGTATACCGAAACCCCCAATAGCCGGGGATACATCCAGTATGAGAACATCGCCATCTCTCCAAATGGCGACGGTCATTACGACGTGGCAATTCCCTGGCTTGGCATGCTGCGCAATGCCCATGACGTGAGATTCCAGGTGACGGACTCCGATGGGGCAGTCCTCTTCGAATCCGGCACGGTCTCTATGATGCGGAAGCTGCTGGCTCCGGATCTTTATACCCACGGCATAGCTCTGACCGCCAACGGGGAGCCCGTTGGCTGGGATGGCACCACCTATGACCAGACCACCGGGGAATCTGTTCCCATGCCGGAGGGCGAATATGTCGTCCGCGTTCAGTCCAGGGTTCGGGAAAATGGGGACTGGCAAAGCATAGAGCTTCCTCTGGCCATTGATCTAACAGGACCCAAATTTGAAAGCATGAACGCACAGCGAAATGATGATGGCACCCTGACAGTCAGCTTCTGCGCCAAGGATCTCCATGGCCTTCATAATGTGGTAGCCGTCAATGTAAATGGCTATGACAATGTTTGGACCCGAACCAGAACCCGTTGGGAGTATGACGTGCAAACCGACACATATACGCTGACCTTCAACCCTGCCGACTCCATGAGAGACTGGAGTGTGGATCTGCGCGATGAGCTATGCGTCTATATCATGGTGTCGGACAAAGCGGGCAACACAACAATGAACAGTGTCACCATCCCGGCACAAAATGAAGATGACGCAGTTTGCGGACTCTACAATATGTCTCTGGAACAGCCCACGTATATCAAAATGGACCGCAACTCCGTGTTTTACTTCTATGGTTACGCGCCAGAGGGCAGCACCGCAACCTTCAATGGCAAAGAAGCTACCTTCTATGGCCGGAGTTTCTCCGTCCAGCTTCAGCTAACCGAGGACGTAACACCTGTGGAGGTTTTGATTCAGGATGCCAGTGGTGACACCCTGCTTTCCGGTACGGCGCAGTTGGTTTTGGACCGGGACGATCCGTTCCACGGTGCTTTCCAGGTGGAGGGCGGATGTTCCGCCACTGCAATTGGCAGCGGCTGGGCATTGATGCTGCATGAGGATTATCCTGTGGGGACCAAGATTTCGGTCCGTACCAAGATGAGCGACACGTCTGAACTGTACGTTCGTTTCCATAACTACGGAACGGGCGAATCCTCAATCATGTACCCGGATGAAGACGGTTACCTGCATTTTGAGGTGGAGTTGGCAGAGCTGCCCGAACTGGGTGAGGGCCTGGTAGGGGCACAGTGCTCCTTGGGGCTCAGAGATGCAGTGGGTTACTATCGCGACACGAACCTCTATCTCTATACCAAGTCCACAGCCCAGTATGGGGCCTCTGTGGGAGGACTGGATCTTACAGAGAATTTGACTCCCATGATCCAGAATGTGTCCTCGCTGACGCAGGTGACCCAAGATATGTTGCAGCCTGACGGGACATTCCGCGTGGAGGGATATCTCTTTAATCAGGTGGACAAGCTTTTGATTAATGGCGTGGAGGCTGTGGTGGACCCGGACTCCTTGCTTTGGTATTGCGATATTCAGCTGGAACCCGGGGTGAATATTGTGAATGCTTATGCCTACAAAGGGGATGCCCAGGGCAAGAGCTATCTGGCACAGATTTACTATACCGGCGAAGGCCCCGGTCTGACACTGCATGTACATCCGGATGCAAACGGCGTCTATCGAGTATATGAGGACCGCTTCCTGCTCAGCGGCTCAGTCACAACGCTGCTGGACGATGCGCAGATTTATATCAATGGTTGTTTGGTGGAAGGGGCCTATGACTTTGGCAATGCCAGTGGCGCCGATACTGTGAGCCAGAGCTTCAGCCATGAGATTCCGTTGCATGAAGGCCACAACTATGTAACAGTTTTGGCTGCTGATTACAGCGGCGCTGCCACAAGCGTGACGGTGGATCTGTATTACATGGACTTCCCCTTTGAAGACGTGGCCCAGGACGCCTGGTACCGTGACAGCGTGGAATTTGCCCATGCTTGCGGATGGATCCGGGGGATCACCGATACTACGTTTGCCCCCAACAGGGAGCTGACCCGGGCACAGTTGGTTACTATTTTGTACCGGATGGCAGGCGAGCCTGAGGCGACGGCGGCCTCTCCCTTCACCGATGTGGCTGCTTCTGCCTGGTATGGAGACGCCGTCACCTGGGCGGCCGAAAACGGCATTGCAGAGGGTATGAGCGCCACCGCCTTTGCCCCCAACCAGACTGCAACCCGTGAGCAGATGGTGACCTTCCTGGCCCGCTTCGCGGAGTTCTCCGGTGTGGACACTACGGCCACAGGGGACCTGGGGGATTTTACCGACGCTTCCAAAGTCTCTGCCTACGCTGAGGACGCCATGACCTGGGCGGTACATACAGGCATCATCCACGGGATGGGCAATGGCAAACTGGATCCCAAGGGCACCGCCACCAGGGCCCAATTTGCAACTACGGCTCTGCGACTGTATGACCTGCTCCAGGCATAATCCAAAGACCGTGTGACGCACAGGCAGCCGGGGACCCACCCAGGTCTCCGGCTGCAATTTCAGGCCGTTGTTTCATCGCTGACGAAAGGGGTGATTGCACTTTGTGGCAAAAAGTGCTATAATGGACCCATCCAAAACATTAGGGGTGACTCCTGTGGATGTGGTCATTGAGCGAGAACCGTGTTATTTGCTGGAGGCGGCGGAGCTGGCGTACAGCTTGGTCAATGATATTCCTGCGGAGAAACTGTCCGGGACCGGATTGTACTGCATTCCCGCCGAGGCGATCCAGCGCATTCGCCGGGAGGCTTGTGCAGGGATCGAGAGCCACCAAACAGCGCTGGACTTTTATTTTCGACAGGTTACAGTAGGAGCTGAGGGCGAGGAGGTATCTTGCCTGGGTAGCTGCATGCTGTACACGGCACTCAAGAGTTTCTCCTCTGACGCTGCCCAGATGTGCCGGGAGTTGACCCAAAACTGGCGTGCTATGCGCAGCCGGGGCCTCAGAATTACCAGCATCAGCGATAATTCCCTGAATGTGGAGGAGCAGGATGCTGGTGGCTTTTCATCCCTGGCCCAGGAAATGGCGGAGCTGCCGGTTCCCCAAAGCTACCGGATGCAGCTGCTGGAGGCGTTCAGCGCTTTTGACACCTACCTGGACCAGCTGCTGCAGCTTCTGACCCCCATCATCGGCCGTCTGCCTGCCCTGCTGGAGCCCTGGGTGCGACAGGCTGCGCGCCTGCAAGAGAAATGGAGCCAATTTTTTCTGGAGAATTCGCCGGAGGAATTCTTCCTCCAGCGTAGCGCCGTGGTTTGTGACAACTGCAAGACTGTGACCATGCGCTTTCGGTATTTCTTTTCCGACATGGCCCTGGGACGTATCTGGAGCAAAGACGGGACCATTCTCTTCCACCTTGGCGTGGGAAAGGAGCCGGAACCCCGGCGAGCAGAACCCTGTTCTATGGCCGATGAGGAGTTCGAAGCTCTTCGCCTGATGGGCAATCCTGCCAGAGCCAGGATGCTCCAGGCTATGATGTACAGGACCATGACCATCCAGGAACTGTCCAAAGCGTTGGGCTTGAATCCCGGCTCCGTTCACCGTGACCTCAACAGTCTCTTCTGCGCAAAGCTTCTGGTTCTGGAAGCTGTGCGGGGCAAAACTGGCTACCGCACCGATTATGAGAAGATCAAGGCCCTCACAGAGCGATTCCTGCAGTTCCTGGAGCAAAATAAAGGCATTTTATGGCAGAAACCAGAGGAATAGACGGGAAAGAGGCGCCACTACGTCTATTGGAAAGGGATTCTGACCTACCGTAGCATGTTCTGAACAGGGAATAAATTATTTCTGGCTAGAAATCGAGAATTTTTCCGATTTCTAGCCAGATTTCAAATTTATGTGAAAATAAGACACTGGAACCCCAATGTTGCAGGTTGGAGGAACAGGATCAGGACTGCTGCCAAACTTTCGCTGCGTTTTCCTCTGCAAACTGCTTGCTGTACAGGTCGTGGTAGTAGCCGCCCTGTTTGAGGAGGTCCAGGTGTTTGCCCTGCTCCACGATTTTGCCGTCCCGGACCACCAGAATGAGGTCTGCTTTCCGGATGGTGGAGAGGCGGTGGGCAATGAGGAAGGAGGTGCGGTCCCGGAGGAGGTGGTCGATGGCGGCCTGGATCAGCTGCTCGGTCTGGGTGTCGATGGAGGAGGTGGCCTCGTCCAGGACGAAAATCCGGGGATTGGCCAGCACCGCCCGGGCAAAGGAGATCAGCTGCTTTTCCCCGGTGGAGAGCCGGTCGCCGCCCTCGCCCACGTCGCTGTCCCAACCCTTTTCCAGTTTGGCCACCACCGTATCGGCGGAAACGGCCCGGGCGGCGGCTTCCACCTCTTCGTCGGTGGCGTCCAGGCGGCCATAGCGGATGTTTTCCCGGACGGAGCCGGAGAAGAGATGGGGATTCTGAAGGACGTAACCAATGTTGGAGTGAAGCCAGAGCTGGCTCCTGTCCCGGTAATCCCGGCCGTCAATGAGAATCTGCCCCTCAGTTGGCTCGAAGAACCGGCAGGCCAGGTTCACCAGGGTGCTTTTGCCTGCCCCAGTCTCGCCCACAATGGCCACGGTGGTCCCGGCGGGGATGTGGAGGGAGAAGTGCTCCAGCACATTTTCACCCCCGTCGGGATACCGGAAGGTCACATCCCGGAACTCAATTTCCCCCAGGAGCGGCTCCCAGTTTTCCGTTTTGGGGTGGAACACGTCTCCGTACCGGGCCTCCACCTCCGGGGTATCCCGGACCTGGGGAATCTGGTCCATGAGGCCGGTGACCCGCTCGATGGAGGCCTGGAGGGAGATGAACTCGGCAATGTTCGCCGCCGTCATCTGGATGGGCTCGAAAATACCCACGGCGTAGGAGGTGAAGGCGGAGAGGGTAGCAATTTCCAGCACCTGCTGTTGCACCATGTAGCCGCCCCGCAGGAGCACAATGGCCACAGCCAGGGTGGAGAAGAAGAGGACCAGGGGAATGTAGACGGCGTTTAGCCGGGCGGCACGGATGCCGGCGTCGTGCATGGACTTGGTGAGGGTGCGGAAGCTCTCCGTATTCTGGTCTTCAATGACCAGGGTTTTGGAGGTTTTGGCGCCGGTGATGCCTTCGTTGAAGGCGCCGGTGATCTGGGAGTTGATTTTCCGAACTTTCCGGTTCCAATGGAGAATCCGGTTCTGGAAGTAGCCGGTGAGCACGGCAATGGCCGGCACGATGAGGATGACCACCAACGCCAGCCGCCAGTTGAGGACCAGCATGGCGGCAAAGGTGCCAAACACGTAAAACATGGCCCAGAGGATATCCGTCATGTTCCAGGCGATCATGCTGGCAATCCGGTTGGTGTCGCTCATCACCCGGGTCAGAATGTAGCCCACCGGGGTGACGTTGTAAAAGGAGAAGGACAGAGTTTGCAGGTGGGTGAAAAGGACCCGCCGCATGTCCCGGCCTACGCTCATTTCAATGTGCATGGAGTTCCGGCTGAAAGCCACCACAGACAGTGCCTGGAGGAGAATGACTGCCAGGTAGCACAGGCCATAGGGGACAAGCCCCTGGAGCGTTCCTGCCTCAATGAAATTTCCAATGGCATACCGCTGAAACAGGGGCAGGACCACGTCCACCAGGGCGCACAGGGCGTTGAATGCAAACATGCCCACAAAAGCCATCTTGTAGGGGGCCAGCAGGGGGGTCAGACGTTTCCAGATTTTGAGATCAAAGGATTTGGTATATTCCTGTTCGTCGAATGCAGCCATTAGGCCTCGCCTCCTTCCGTCAGCAGCCGGCGGTCGTCGCTGCTCATTTGAATGTCATAAATATCTTTGTAAGTGCCGGGACGGGAGATGAGCTCCCGGTGGGAACCCAAGTCTGCCACACGGCCCCCATCCAGGACCAGAATCCGGTCCGCCTGCATCAGGGTGGTGATCCGGTGGGAGATGAGGATCACCGTGGACTTGTCCAGGCTTTCCCGCAAGGCGGCGCGGATTTTGGCGTCGGTCTGCGCATCTACGGCGGACAGGGAGTCGTCAAAGACCATGATGGGGGCCTGCTGCACCAGCATCCGGGCAATGGCCACCCGCTGCTTTTGGCCGCCGGAGAGGGTTACGCCCCGTTCGCCCACCACGGTTTCGTAGCCGTCGGGGAACTCCGTAATGGCTTCATCCACACAGGCAATTGCGGCGGCCCGGCGAAGCTCCTCCTCCGTCGCTTGGGGCTTGGTGGCGGAAATGTTCTCCCGGATGGTCTGAGAGAAGAGGAAAGGCTCCTGGAGCACCAAGCCGATCTGACGGCGGAGGCTCTCCCGTTTCATTTTACGGATGTCCACGCCGCCGATGGTGATGGTCCCCTGTCCCTCCGGCAGGTCATAGAGCCGGTCCAGGAGATGGACCAGGGTGCTCTTACCGGAGCCGGTGCCGCCCAAAATGGCGAAGGTGCTGCCTGCAGGGATGGTGAAGGATACGTCCCGCAGCACCGGCTGCCCCTCATAGCCGAAGCTCACATGGTCGAATTCAATGTCGCCGGTGGTGGCCTCCTGAGCTTCCGGGACGTCCTGCTCCTCCTGGGCCTGGAGAATGTAGCCCACCCGGTCCAGGGAGACCCCAGCCTTGCTCATATCCGACAGCACACGGCCCAGGGAACGTACCGGCCAGGCCAGGGCCTCGTTGTATGTAATGAAGGCCAAAAAAGCGCCCAAGGTCATGTTGCCATGGACAGTTTCCACTGTGCCCACCAGGATGATCACCATGACCTGCAGGCAGGTCAGGAGGGTGCCGGAGGCCCAGTAAATGGACAGAAGCTTGCCCAGGCGGATCCACAGCTGGGAGAACCGCTGATTGCGCCGGTTAAACCGATCCACCTCGTACCGCTCCCGGCCAAAGGCCCGGACCACCCGGACGCCGGTTAGATTCTCCTGGGCGCAGGTGGTGAGTTCTCCCTCGGCCTCATCGGCCACCTGGAACCGAGAGGAGATCTTCTTGTAAAACACCCCGGAGGACAGGCCCACAATGGGAATGAACAGCACTGCCACCAGGGACAGCTTGACGTTCATAGAGAACATAATGGAGAGATATAGAATGATGAGAAATACGGTGCGCACCACCTCCACCAGCTGGTTGCACACAAAATTGCGGATTACGTCCACGTCGGAGGTGCACCGCTGGATGATCTCGCCAGTGGAGTGAGCGGTGTGCCAGGCGTAGCTCAGGTGCTGAATGTGCCGGTACAGGTCGTCCCGGATCCCCTTGACAAACCGCTCGGAGCCCTTGGAAAGATGAATCCTCTGGCCGTAGCTGCAAAGTCCCCGCAGGAGGGCCACGACAATGACCGCCCCTGCCGCCATCCAGAGGGCCCGGATGGGGTCGCTCTGCAGAATATCCAGTGACAGAACACCTTGGAGCGCCTTGGGCAGCGCGGCAGGCTCCGTCCCCAGAATGGAGTCTACGGTGATTTTGATGATCTGGGGCGTCACGGCGTTGAGCACCATGCTGAGGCATGCGCAGACCAGGGCAACGGAAAAGAGGCCCAGGCAGCGGCGCAGGTAGCGGAGAATCAGGTCGGTTTTCTCCCGCCGCGACAGTTTAAACGATGTTTCCATATGGGTTCATTCCCTCCTTTGAAGTGATAAAAGACAAAAAAGCGCTCCTCCGGCCGGAGGAGCGCTGCTTTTCTCATCCAGTGGGCCTAACCCACCATGCAGGCGCGCAAAAAACCCCCTGGTGCCGGACATACAGTCCCCCCAAAGCCGAAAGTCAAAACAACAACGTTACCAATCCGGGTCATATTGCGCGCCTCCTCTCATGTGATGTTTGCTCTCATGTAAGCAACGTCCTTAGTATATGCGCTGTGGGAAATCTTGTCAAGAGCTTTTTTCCTTTTTCCAGGAAAAACCCTGGTTTCCCGTTGCCCTTTGAGGCGTAGGTGCGTCCGGGAGGCCGCCTCTTACCGCCCTGGGGGCAGACGGGAGCTACGGTCCACCCCCTGCGGGCCTGTAGCAGGCTTGCGGGGAGTCGTCCTAACCGGCACAGGGGCCCGCAGCTGGGTGGGTCCCAAATTCTTTTTTTTGATTTTTTGAAATCAAGCAAAGAAAACCTGGTGGACCGAATGAAGGGCAACAGGGACAATGGGCAATTTGCACAAAGACAGAGAGGCTATTTTATTTATTCTGTCAGTTGAAAAATGTGGAATATTTTGTATAATGTGATTGATAGCTGGAGTTTGATTGGGCATCTTGCTCAGACAAAAGATGCTATGAAGTGGCACTTTTACACAATAGGGAAAAACAATTTTGAGGGGGATTTTGTATGAAATTATGGAAAAAGAAGCAAGCGGCTGCTTTGAGCTTGGCCGTGCTGATGGCGCTCCCAGGCTGCCAAACCCCAGATCCTGGGACCAGCGGCTCGGGGACCTCGGACCCTTCCGCCCAGCAGGTGGAAGCAGCAGCCACGGACCCCACCCATATCTATGAGGAGGTGGGGGAGAGCTTCCTCATAGATGCGGAGATTTCCGGCCCCCCGGAGGGAGTGGTTCCCAAGGTCTATCGGGGGCATTATAAGAGCTTCTCCAAGGAGGAGGTTGATGCATTCCTGGAACAGGTGGGGGACAGTGTGTCCGAGATTCGAAGCGATGGAATCGAGGGCAAAGATTATTGCTATTCTGGAGCCTGCACCAGTGGCGGGAGCTTCTCCACTTGTGCCAACGCAGACGGTACTACTACGACATCTGATTTTAGTTATAATAGAATAAAAAATAAAATTGATGAATACCCGATATATATAGATCAAGACGACTATAACGATAGCAAGGAAATAAGACTCGCATATTTGTTTGAAGAGCCAACAGATATGGCATGCGGTACTGCGGCGGAGGCCGAGGAAGCCATCCGGATGGCGTTGTCTGCTTTGGGGCTTTCTGACATAGTATTGAACCGCACCCTATACATCAGTCATGACCGGATGGTGCAGGCGGACGAATTGATGCAAACCGAGGAATGGAGTGGCTCTGTCAAGGGGGGAGAGATTTCCCAGTTTCAGGGAAATGACTGGTCAGAAGCAGATGACTGCTATATGTTTGAATTCTTTTGCGGTATAGATGGAATACCATTGTCTTATCAATCTTGGAAACGAGAGACAACTACATATTGCGGCAATTATATTACAGCTTGGTACGATACGGACGGATTATTGTCTGTTGGAGTGTATTATCCGTGGGTGGCGGATGAGGTGGCGGAGGAGCCGGATCAGGTGATTTCCGCAGAAGAGGCTTTGCAAGTGGTCCAAAACAAAATTGGCAATGTGATTACCGGCCAGAATCAGGAGCTTCAGAGCTTGACCCTGCGGTATCTCTACCGGCAGGATGGAGACGCCTGGCTCCTGATCCCGGTCTGGGAGGCGGTGATTCACCAAGCTTCCAAGGATCCGGACAGCTGGGTGCCGGAGAGCTGTACCTATGTGACGGTGGACGCCATTACCGGGAAAGAGATTGTGTCCTGATTTTGGAATGTAATATCCCGGGGCTGGGTCTGGGGATTACAAATAGCAGCATTTCAAATTTCTGACGACGTAAAGGAGGAACATCTGATGAAACAACTGAAGCATCGCGTTCTATCTATGTTGGTATTGGCTGCCATTTTGGTTCCCATGGTAACACTGGGGGTTTTCGCTGGATCGCGGCAGCAACCTTTTAACTTCACCTGGAGCGGCGCAACAGCCTCCAAGTTTTCACGGGGTAATAAGACTGATGTGGGTGATAGCTCTGCGTATTACGCTCAGGCCAACATCACTGGTGGCGAATTTGGCGGGGGGACCGTATCCATGTGGGTGGAGCGTCCTGACGGCACAGACGTGACTGCAGACTACTATGGGATTGGTTCCTTGGGTACCCGGTATTTCTATTACTTCGATGACGCTTTTAGAAGTACTGAAGTGGGTGAAGAAGTCCCATTAGACCTCAGTGCCCACTCCAACGGTATGGTTCAGGGCTTTGGGGGATACTGGTGGCCCTAACCTCCAGAGCGACCCATAAGTAGGGAAAGGCAGCAGCTCCCGGCCCCCAGCAGCCGGGAGCTGCTGCTAGAACTTATTTTCCTTGTTCCAAGAAAAACCCTAGTTTTCCGTTGCCCCTTGCGGCGTAGGGTGTGTCCGGGAGGCCGCACGAGGTATTTCCTAGGCGGACATCGAGGAAAGTCTTCAGACGGCTTCTGCCAGGAACCTCGTCGTTGCTACTTTTTAGGTCGATTTTTTCCTAAAATAATACAAATTGACAGAATGTGCGCTAATATAGATTTTGCCCCTCCTTGTTTGCTCAAGATAATGGGAGACAAAATCTATTGGGGCAGAGGAGTCAATTTTATGATGCAGAATTGGAAACGCGAATTGGAGGAGCTGCTGTATCATCTGGGGATTTACCTGAGCCAGGATGGGTATCCCGTGATTTGTGCGGCAGCAGACCTGGTGCTCCAAGGAGCCGGAGCGGCTGCGGCGGCTGATGACGGGAGTTTACCTGGAGGTGGCCAAGCGCTGCGGTTGCACAGCGGCCAGCGTGGAACGCAGCCTCCGCACCACAGTCGCTACTGCCTGGGAAGCCAACCCGACCCTCTTCCAGAAAATGGCCATGAGAGAAATTACCCAGCCACCCACGGCAGGAGATTTCCTCTGCATGGTGCGGCATTACCTGCAGCAGGTTTGCGGGGAATTGTCCTAACCGGCACAGGGGCCCGCAGCCGTGCGGGCCCCAAATTCTTTTTTTTAGATTTTTTGAAATCAAGCAAAGAAAACCCGGTGGACCGAATGAAGGGCAACAGGGACAATGTGCAATTTGCACAAAGACAGAGAGGCTGTTTTATTTGTTCTGTCAATTGAAAAATATGGAATATTCTGTATAATGAGATTGATAGCTGGAGTTTGATTGGGAATCTTGCTCAGACAAAAGATGCAATAAAGTGGCACTTTTACACCATAGAGAAAAACAATTTTGAGGGGGATTTTGTATGAAATTATGGAAAAAGAAACAGGTGGCTGCTTTGAGCTTGGCCGTGCTGATGGCGCTCCCAGGCTGCCAAACCCCAGATCCTGGGACCAGCGGCTCGGGGACCTCGGACCCTTCCGCCCAGCAGGTGGAAGCAGCAGCCACGGACCCCACCCATATCTATGAGGAGGTGGGGGAGAGCTTCCTCATAGATGCGGAGATTTCCGGCCCCCCGGAGGGAGTGGTTCCCAAGGTCTATCGGGGGCATTATAAGAGCTTCTCCAAGGAGGAGGTTGATGCATTCCTGGAACAGGTGGGGGACAGTGTGTCCGAGATTCGAAGCGATGGAATCGAGGGCAAAGATTATTGCTATTCTGGAGCCTGCACCAGTGGCGGGAGCTTCTCCACTTGTGCCAACGCAGACGGTACTACTACGACATCTGATTTTAGTTATAATAGAATAAAAAATAAAATTGATGAATACCCGATATATATAGATCAAGACGACTATAACGATAGCAAGGAAATAAGACTCGCATATTTGTTTGAAGAGCCAACAGATATGGCATGCGGTACTGCGGCGGAGGCCGAGGAAGCCATCCGGATGGCGTTGTCTGCTTTGGGGCTTTCTGACATAGTATTGAACCGCACCCTATACATCAGTCATGACCGGATGGTGCAGGCGGACGAATTGATGCAAACCGAGGAATGGAGTGGCTCTGTCAAGGGGGGAGAGATTTCCCAGTTTCAGGGAAATGACTGGTCAGAAGCAGATGACTGCTATATGTTTGAATTCTTTTGCGGTATAGATGGAATACCATTGTCTTATCAATCTTGGAAACGAGAGACAACTACATATTGCGGCAATTATATTACAGCTTGGTACGATACGGACGGATTATTGTCTGTTGGAGTGTATTATCCGTGGGTGGCGGATGAGGTGGCGGAGGAGCCGGATCAGGTGATTTCCGCAGAAGAGGCTTTGCAAGTGGTCCAAAACAAAATTGGCAATGTGATTACCGGCCAGAATCAGGAGCTTCAGAGCTTGACCCTGCGGTATCTCTACCGGCAGGATGGAGACGCCTGGCTCCTGATCCCGGTCTGGGAGGCGGTGATTCACCAAGCTTCCAAGGATCCGGACAGCTGGGTGCCGGAGAGCTGTACCTATGTGACGGTGGACGCCATTACCGGGAAAGAGATTGTGTCCTGATTTTGGAATGTAATATCCCGGGGCTGGGTCTGGGGATTACAAATAGCAGCATTTCAAATTTCTGACGACGTAAAGGAGGAACATCTGATGAAACAACTGAAGCATCGCGTTCTATCTATGTTGGTATTGGCTGCCATTTTGGTTCCCATGGTAACACTGGGGGTTTTCGCTGGATCGCGGCAGCAACCTTTTAACTTCACCTGGAGCGGCGCAACAGCCTCCAAGTTTTCACGGGGTAATAAGACTGATGTGGGTGATAGCTCTGCGTATTACGCTCAGGCCAACATCACTGGTGGCGAATTTGGCGGGGGGACCGTATCCATGTGGGTGGAGCGTCCTGACGGCACAGACGTGACTGCAGACTACTATGGGATTGGTTCCTTGGGTACCCGGTATTTCTATTACTTCGATGACGCTTTTAGAAGTAGTGAAGTGGGTAAAAAAGTCCCATTGGATCTCAGTGCCCACTCCAACGGTATGGTTCAGGGCTTTGGTGGGTACTGGTGGCCCTAACCTCCAGATCGACCCATAAGTAGGGAAAGGCAGCAGCTCCCGGCCCCCAGCAGCCGGGGGCTGTTGCTAGAATGTGTTTTGAAGCAATTTTGTGTAGCCCCGCATCAACCTGTAGGGCTGACAGAAAGGTGGAAATTTCTATGGTTTTCTTCTATCAGGCAGCGTCTGCCAGGAGGCCGGCGTGAGGGCCCTGGGGCGGGCTCTGGGGGTGGACCTGCGCCGCAGCCTGCTCTCCGGGGCGTTTTTCCTTACGGTTGCCCTGATGCTGGCCTGGATGTGCTTCAACAGCGCCCATTATCTGTTTAATCCGGCTATGTGGAGCCAAATTAGCGCCCCCAAAATGCTGTTTAACGCCACTTGCACCTCCCTGGGTCTGGCGCCTCTCCTCTTTGCCATCGCCACGGTGCCCTACGCCTGGAGCTTCCTCCAGGACAGGGAGAGCGGCTTTGAGAATCAGGCGGTGGAACGGGTGGGCTTCTGGGCCTATGGCTTTGCCAAGGTCCTGTCTGTGGCCCTGTCGGCCTTCTTGGCGGCGGCGGTGTCCATTGGCCTGTTCGTGGGGGCGCTTTTCCTGCTGGGTCTGCCGGAAACTCAGCCCGCCCTGGAAGGGGGAGAGGGTTACCTGGGCTTTGCAGCCTCCGGCCATACGGTGGGGTACTACCTGGCGCGGATTACGATCACGGGCCTCAGCTGCAGCTTGGCCTCGGTCTTTGGCCTTATGATGACGGCCATCATCCGGAATGTCTTTGTGGGGCTGCTGGCGCCTCTGGTGGGATACTATTTGTACTCGGTCCTGCACGCGGTTGTGAGCCTTGCGACCCACTCCCTTTGGATTACCCAGGCATTCCGGTTGAGTGGAATTCTGTTCTATCAGGCCTTTGAGGACCCCGGGTTTAGCTTTCTCTGGTCTTCCGTGGTGATGCTGACCATGACGGCTCTGTGTGCCAAGGGCTTTCTGGGACGGTTGAGAAAGGAGCAGGGTCTATGAAGCTGTTGCGTTCCTGCAAACTAAATATCCTACAGTGGAGGATCAACCCCAAATATGCCTTTGTGGCCATGTACATGGTCCTCTATATGTGGTATGAGACCCAGGGGTTTGTGGCCTACAGCCGGGCGCTGGGATATCCCGTGCGCCCCTGGCTGTTCCCGCTGCTGCCCTGCGACCCGGGTAATTTTGTCCCCATTTTCCTGGCGTTTGTGCTCCTGGTCTCCGATGCGCCCTTCCGCAACCGGCAGCAGCAGTTTGTTTTGCTGCGGGTGGGCAAGGGAGCCTGGATCGGGGGGCAGCTGATGTACATTCTTTTTACCAGCGTGGTTTTTACAGCTGCCCTCTGGCTCCTGTCCTGGATTTTCCTCCTGCCGAACCTGGCATGGGGGAACGACTGGGGCCCGGTTTTGACCACCACTGCCGTGGCAGGGGGGCAGTGGGATTACAACGCCCCCTTGATCCTGTCCTATGGCTGTATGACCAGCGCCACGCCCCTGGAGGCGACCTTGTGGGTGGCGGGGGTCATGATTGCGGTGTGCTTCCTCTTGGGGGAGATCATGGTGGTGTGCAACCTGTGGGCCCGGAAGGGCGCCGGGGCGGTGGTGGTATCCGGCTTTTCCATTCTGCCCCTGGTGATCAGCGTTTTTGCCTACGCACCGCGCCTCACCAAGCGGCTTCTTTGGATTTCTCCCGTCTCCTGGCTGGACCGGAGCCTCATGGGAAACAGCCATCAAAATTTGCCGTCCTACACCTATGGGGCGCTGATGCCCATTGGGCTTGGCATCGCCCTGGGACTGCTCATCATTGGCACCATTCACCGGTGCAATCTGGATACACAGGGAGAGTGAGAACATGGAAAACGCCATTGAAATCGTTCATGTGACCAAGAAATTCAAGGAAACGGTAGCGGTAAACGGGGTTACCGTCAGTCTGGAGAGGGGAAAAATCCACGGCATCATCGGGCGGAATGGGTCCGGCAAGACGGTGCTCTTTAAATGCATCTGCGGTCTGTTTCCGGTGACGGAGGGGGAGATTACCGTTCTGGGCCAGAAAATGGGGGATGGGAAACGCGTGCCTAAGGGAGTGGGAGCCATCATCGAAACCCCAGGTTTTCTGCCCAATTGCTCCGGCTACCAAAACCTTCGGTATCTCATGGAGCTAAGCGGGAAAGCAGACAAAGAGAGAATCCGGGGGGCTATTTCCCAGGTCGGTCTGGACCCGGACAGTAAAAAGCACGTGGGCAAATATTCCCTGGGCATGCGCCAGCGGCTGGGACTGGCTCAGGCTATCATGGAGGATCCAGAGCTTCTGATTCTGGATGAACCCATGAACGGCCTGGATAAAGGGGGCGTAGCAGAAATGCGGGAGCTGTTTCTGAAGCTAAAAGATCAGGGAAAGACCATTCTCATTGCCTCCCATAACCCGGAGGATACCCGGATTCTCTGTGACACCCTTCACGAAATGGATGGCGGGGTGATGACAGAGCGGGAGGTGCTACGATAACCAATCCGTGGAAAGGTCTGCCGCAGGAAACAGATTGCCTGCGGCGGACCTTTTGTTTTCTTCCCGGGAAGCTGCGTTTGGATGCCCCGGGGGAAAATGGAACTGGACATTTCCTGGATTTGTGCTATACTTTTTCTAAACACACCCGTTTGAATTGGAGTTTGAATCATGCAGCCAAAGCTTTGCGTAAAATGTAAAAAGAATGTGGCCGTGGTGTTCATCACCCGGCTGGAAAACGGCGTCTCCCGGAACGAGGGCTACTGCCTGAAGTGCGCCCGGAAGCTGGGGATTCCGCAGATTGAAGAAGCGGTGAAGCAGATGGGCATTTCCGAGGAGGATCTGGATCTCATCAGCGACGAGATGTCCGCCGCCTTCGGCCAGAATCTGCCAGAGGAGGAGGACGAAGTGGGCAGTCAGACCGCTACCTTCCCCCTCCTGAACCAGCTCTTCAGCGGCTCCGACCGCCGCAGGGATTTGCCGGAGAAGCAGAACAAGGAGCGGGAAAAAGAGGCGCCCCCCAAGCCAAAAACCAAAAAGCACAAATTCCTGGACACCTACTGCCTGAACCTCACAGGCCAGGCCCGGGAGGGAAAGCTGGACCGGGTGGTGGGCCGGGACACGGAGACGGAGCGGGTCATTCAGATCCTGAACCGCCGCCAGAAGAACAACCCCTGCCTCATTGGCGAGCCCGGCGTGGGCAAGACCGCCATTGCCGAGGGCCTGGCCCAGCGGATTGCCCAGGGAGAGGTTCCCTTTAAGCTCCGGGATAAGGAGGTTTATCTCCTGGATCTCACGGCTCTTGTGGCCGGGACCCAGTTCCGGGGCCAGTTTGAGAGCCGGATGAAGAGCCTCATCGCCGAGGTGAAGGCCTGCGGCAACATCATCCTGGTGATTGACGAGGTCCATAACCTGGTGGGAGCCGGTGACGCCGAGGGCTCCATGAACGCCGCCAACATCCTGAAGCCGGCCCTGTCCCGGGGGGAGATCCAGGTCATCGGCGCCACCACCTTCTCCGAGTACCGGAAGTACATTGAAAAGGACGCCGCCCTGGAGCGCCGGTTCCAGCCGGTGACGGTGGCGGAGCCGACTCTGGCCGAGGCGGCGGAGATTATGCGGGGGGTGGCTCACTATTACGAGCAGTTCCACGGGGTGTCCATCTCTCCGGAGATTGCCCGGCAGTGCGTGGTCCTGTCGGAGCGGTACATCACGGACCGGTTTCTGCCGGATAAGGCCATTGACCTGCTGGACGAGGCCTGCTCTGACGTGAATCTGCGCAGCAAGGAGATCTCCCAGCTGGCGGAGCTGAAAAAGGAGCGGGACGACTACGAGCTGGAGCTCCGGATGCTCACCGAGGACACGGAGGGGGAGCATTACGAGCGCCTGGCGGAGCTTCGCAGCAGGCTTTGCCGGGTGGCGGAGGAGATTGAGAAGCTGGATCAGCTGCCGCCTCCTCCCGTGACCATGGAGAATCTGGCCCGAATCATTGAGCTCTGGACCAAGATTCCCGCCAGCAAAATCAAGGCCCAGGAATATGAGCAGCTCCGCACCCTGAGTGACCGCCTGAAGGAGCGGATTGTGGGCCAGGACGAGGCGGTGGAGGCGGTGAGCCGCGCCATCCGCCGCAGCCGGGTGGGCATTTCCCCCAAGAAGAGGCCGGTTTCCTTCATTTTCGTGGGCCCCACTGGCGTGGGCAAGACGGAGCTGGTGAAATGCCTGGCCGGGGAGATGTTTGATTCGGTGGATTCCCTCATCCGCCTGGATATGTCGGAGTATATGGAAAAGCACACGGTCTCCAAGCTCATTGGCTCCCCCCCGGGCTATGTGGGCTATGACGAGGCGGGCCAGCTCACGGAGAAAATCCGCCGCAGGCCCTACAGCGTGGTTCTGTTTGACGAGATTGAAAAGGCCCATCCCGATGTGCTGAATGTGCTCCTGCAGGTGCTGGACGACGGCCGGATCACCGACGCCCAGGGCCGTGTGGTGAATTTTGAAAACGCCATTCTGGTGATGACCTCCAACGCCGGTTCCGACCGGAAGGGCGGCGGCCTGGGCTTTGGTCAGACCCTCACGGAGCAGAGGAAGGAGGGGGCCATGAAGGCCCTGGGGGAGTTCCTGCGGCCGGAATTTTTGAACCGGGTGGATGAGATCATCAGCTTCAACCACCTGTCCGAGGAGAACTTCCGGGCCATTGCCGGGATTATGCTTGCTGAGCTTCGGGATTCCTTGGCGGAGCGGGGCCTGTCCCTTACCTGGGACGAAGCCCTGGGGGATTACCTTACAAAGAAGGCCTACTCCATTACCTACGGGGCCCGGAACCTCCGCCGGACCATCCAGCGGGATCTGGAGGACCCCATTGCCGAGGCCATCATTGACAGCTTCGAGTCTCCCATCTCCGCCCTCCGGGCTGTGGTCCGGGAGGGAAAGCTGGAGCTGGAGAAGGAGTGACGGAGAACCCATGACAGAGAAAGAACAGGCCCTTGCCTACCTGGGCAGGGATCCGGTGTTGAACATCAGTATGACCGAGCCCCTGCGTCTGGGCCGGGCCCATGTGGCTGCCCGGAGCAGCCGGGGTGTGGTGTTGGAAATGGACGGCATCGCCATGGTGGCGGCGGAGGCCCCCGATGAGGCTCTGCGCCTGCTGGAGGCAGTCCCGGAGGCCAATACGTGGAATGTCATGGGAGGCGCCCTCACCCAGGCCGTGGCGGAGGCGCTGGACCTGGAGGAAGGCAGCCGCTGCTACCAGGCGGCCTACTTCCGGGGGGACCCCCTGCCGGTCCGGGCCGACGTGCGGCCCCTGGACATGAGCTTCTTCCAGGCGGTCCTGGACGGCTACAGCCTCTTCCACGACCCGGAGTATGTGGAGGACCGTCTGAAGGCCGGTGTCATTTTCGGCGCCTTTGTGGACGGCCGCCTGGCCGGCTTCGTAGGGGAGCACCACGAGGGCAGCATGGGCATGCTGGAGGTCTTTCCCCCATATCGCGGCCACGGCCTGGGCCTGGCCCTGGAGAGCTTCCAAATCAACCGCTACCTCTCCCAGGGCCGGGTGCCCTTCGACCAGGTCATCGTGGGCAACGAGAAGTCCATGGGCCTGCAGAGGAAGGTGGGTATGGAGCTCTCCAAGGATACCATGTCCTGGCTACACCGCAAATAAAACCCAACACAGCCCGGGAGCATGCCTGACGGCAGCCCCCGGGCTGAGGTATATCTGGAAGAGAAAATGCAGTTGCCCTGTCCTTGTGACGGACAATTCTACCGTTGCAATGGTCCAGGGAAAGCGCACGCCGCTCCTGGTTCTAACCCGTCCCTGCCGGACATACCCTGTACTACACCATGGCAGGAGCGCCCTCCTGCCGAGACTGAAGGAGGCAGGATGGCGATGGAAAAATCCATTTATCAAGAGATTGCAGCCAGAACCGGCGGAGATATTTATGTGGGCGTGGTGGGCCCGGTCCGGACGGGGAAGTCCACCCTCATCAAGCGGGTGATGGAGGAGCTGGTGATTCCCAACATCTCCGACCCTTACCGGAAGGAGCGGGCCCGGGATGAGCTTCCCCAAAGCGGCTCCGGTAAGACCATTATGACCTCGGAGCCTAAATTCGTGCCGGAGGAGGCGGTGGAGATTTCCCCCGACGGGACGGCAAAGCTCCGGGTGCGGATGATCGACTCCGTGGGCTATATGGTGGCCGGGGCCGTGGGGGCCACGGAGGACGGGGCGCCCCGGATGGTGACCACCCCCTGGTATGACCATGAGATTCCCATGACCGAGGCGGCGGAGCTGGGTACCAAAAAGGTGATGGAGGATCACTGCTCCATTGGCCTGGTGGTGACCACCGACGGCACCATCACGGACATTCCCCGGGCGGACTATGTGGCCGCTGAGGACCGGGCCATTGGGGATATGAAGGCCACGGGGAAGCCCTTTGTGGTGGTGGTCAACAGCCGGGAACCCCGGGGAGAGGCTGCCCGGGAGCTGTGCAGCCGGATCCAGGAGACCTATCAGGTGAAGGCGCTCTGTGCCGACTGCCAGACCATGAGCGCCCAAGAGATTGGGGAGCTCCTGCGGGACCTGCTGTATGCCTTCCCCATGCAGGAGCTGCGGGTGTACCTCCCCCGGTGGATGGACGGCCTGGAGTACGACCACCCGGTGAAGGCGGCGCTTTACGATGCGCTGGCCGCCCGGGCCGGCGAGATTTCCGAAATGTGCCAGGCGGAGACGGTGCTGGGGACCCTCACGGAGGTGGAGCACGTGGCCGGTTGCCGCTTGCGGGAAATCGACCTGGGCAGCGGCATGGTAGCCTGCGAGCTTCAGTTCCCGGAGAGCCTGTATTATGACATTCTCAGCGGCAAGACCGGCTTTGACATCACGGGAGAGGGTGAGCTCATGGAGCTGCTCACGGAGCTGGCCCAGGTGAAGCGGTCCTATGACAAAATTGCCTCGGCTCTGGAGGAGGCCAGCGCCACCGGCTACGGCGTGGTGATGCCTACCCGGGGGGAGATGAAGCTGGAGGCCCCGGAGATCGTCCGCAAGGGAAGCGCCTACGGCGTGAAGCTGAAGGCCGGCGCGCCCTCCATCCACATGCTGCGGGTGGACCTGGACACGGAGATCAGCCCCATGGTAGGGGATGAGAAACAGTCCCAGGACCTGGTGAACAGCCTGTCTGAGCAGTACCAGACTGCACCGGATCAGCTGTGGGAGAGCAATATTTTTGGTAAGTCCGTCTTTGAAATGGTGAACGACGGCCTCACCACCAAGCTGCGCCGGATGCCCGATGATGTGCGGGTGAAATTCCGGGGCTCCCTGGCCCGGGTGGTCAACGAAGGGGCCACAGGGATGATTTGTATCATCTTTTAATGGAAAAACTGCCCTCAAATTCCGATGTACTTCGGATTTGAGGGCAGTTTGGCTATTTTTTCAGCGCCAGCTCCGGGTGCCGGGCGGCTACCACGGAGAAGGCGTCGTTGGCAATGTCAATGGCCAGGGCGATGTCTTCGTCGGTGATGGCGGCGTTCAGGAAGTGGTTGTGGTGGCTGGCCAGGAACAGACCTCGGCTGACGCATTCGGCCACCCACTCTTGGTGGAGCATCAGGCTGTCGTCATTGGCAATTCGCAGGTAAAAGAGGGCCGGTTCGCCAGAGACCACCAGGTCAAAGCCGTGGGCCTTGGCGGCGGTCTGGAAGCCCTGGGTGAGCTGCAACCCCATGCGTCGGAAGAGGGCCGGGGCGTCCAGGGCCTTCAGCTTCTGGATGCAGGCGATGCAAGCTGCAAAAGGCTCCGCGCTCATCCAATAGGAGCCGGTGAAGGAAATGGAGGAGGCGGTGGCCTTCAGGTGCTCCCGGCCGCAGACGGCGGACATGTTGTAGCCGTTGGCCAGGGCCTTACAGAAGCAAATGAGGTCCGCCTGGAAGCCATAGTAGTGGTCCGAGCCCTGAAGGTCCAGCCGGAAGCCGGTGCGCACGTCGTCGATGATGAGGACGATGCCCCGCTTGTCGCAGAACTGGCGGACGGAGGCCCAGAATTCCTTGGTGGCGCAGCGGTTGTCGGCGAAATTGCCGTGGTCGTAGGGCTGGGCGATGAGGGCGGCCACGTCGCCGCCGCAGGCATCATAGGCCGCCTCCATAGCGGGCAGGTCGAACCAGGGTACCACAAGGTTGTTGGCTACCTCCTCCGGCAGGACACCGGGGTAGTCGGCTTTCATGGCCCAGGGGTCGTTGCCGTGGTAGTAGCCCCGGAGGAACATGGTCTTCTTCTTCCCTGTGAAGGCCCGGGCGGTGAGGATGGAGAAGGTGGTGGCGTCGGTGCCGTTTTTCATGAAGAAGGCCCAGTCCGCCATGGCCACGGTGTCCACCAGCAGCTCGGCGCACTCCACCATTTTATAGGAGGGGGCGGTGGTGCAGTTTCCGGCCATCAGCTGCTCCATGGCGGCCCGGTCCACGTCGGGGTCGCCGTAGCCCAGGACATTGGGTCCATAGGCGCACATGAGGTCCAGGTAGGGGTTCCCATCCAGGTCCCAGAAATAGGCGCCCTTGGCCTTGGAGGACAGGAGCGGCCACTTCTCCAGGGGGAGAAACAGGCCCTCGGAGGGCCCCAAATGGCCGTAAACCCCGGAGGGGATGACCTGCAGCGCCCGGTCAAACCAGGCCCGGCTTTTGGTGTGTTGGTATTCAGGGTATTTGCTCATAACGGCTCCTCCTAAGACAGATACGCGGACACCCGGTTCAGAATCCGGTTGATGTTATCCACCATGGAGAGCATGCCTCGCAGGTGGATGGTGCCCTTGCACATTTCGTTGATGGTGGAGACCTGGCCGGTGAAGAGGCCGTAAGCCAGGTCGATGGTGGCGAATTCCATCACGGCCCGGGGATGCTCCGCTGGGGCCTTGAGGGTGGTGAAATGGTGGTCCCGGACGGAAATCGTCACCTGCGCTACATCCCGAATCCCCAGAGAGACCTCCCCATCCACGGTGTAGCTGGCAGAGATTTGGGAAATGGAATCGGTGTTGGCCAGAGCGGAAATGGCTCCGGCAATGGTGTACATGGTGAGAACGGTGCTTTTTTCAAAAAAAGCCCGGTCCTTGAGTGCTTCTTCAGAAGGCCGGAGCAGTTCTGTGAGCCGGTTCGTCAGCTGGGTGAAGGGACCCAGGAGGAAGGGGAGAAGCTGCACCGGGTTTTTCCCGGGTAGGCCGGGCTTATTCTCGTCAATGAGGGCGTTGAACTTTTCTGGCGAGGAAAAGTTCATTTTACAGGTGCACCCCCCGTCCCCTTCGGTCATGCGGCAGCCCTCCTGGGTAAAGTGGAAGGTGCAGCAAGGGCCGTCTTTGACCTGAAAACACAGACTTACAGGCTTCTTGAGACCGGAGAGAATCTTTTTGGAAGCTTCGTCCAAGCTGCACAGATTTTCCAGGGTGCCCAAGACGCCATACATGTTCACATATGCCATGGCTTTTGGTTCTTTCATATGGTTCGCTCCCTTCGGGGCCGATCCGGACGTACAGCCTGCGCTCAGCGACTGGCCCTTTCGACCGGTGTATACCCCCATTGGCGGTATGGACCGCTGTTGGTGCCATTATAACATACCTTGTCCACTCTGAAAAGAGAAAGGTTTGATGGCTCCCGCTTTGGGGCCGCCATTGGCTTCAGCTGTGGGAAGCCCCACTGCTCCGGTTTTGCTGAATTTGAGCTTGAGATGCAATTGACAAGGCGGGGTGAACGTGGTATCATGAAGGAAAATCGGGGGAGCTTGTGAAGCAGGCTGAGAGGAAGTCATCTAACTTCGACCCTTTACCTGATGCGGATAATGCCGCCGTAGGGAGTCATAACTTGATTCTTTCGGGGGCATTTTGGGAAGATGCCTCCGATTTTTATTGGAACTTGTTTGAAAGGGGAGAGGTGGAGCGGCCAGATATCCGGCGGAGGGGGAGCGCCCTGCGCCGTGTCTTTGCAGCGAGGGAAGCCGTGTTCCGGCGTGAGAGGAGACCAGTAAGTCTCGACCGACCTTCCCGGCGGGCCAGGGGTCTGCCAGACTCGGACAGGGAAGCGACGCTGCCATGGCTGCCGAATTCTCTGTACCACTTCAAAGGAGTTTGCAACATGAAAAAGAATCAAGTGAAAAAACTGGCGGTTGCCGCCCTTCTGTGTGCCGTTGCCGTGGCAGGCAGCACCCTTTCCTTCCCGGTATTCGGCAGCAAATGTGCCCCGGTGCAGCATATGGTGAACATCCTGTTTGCGGTGTTTCTGGGCCCCTGGTACGGGTTGGCCGGTGCCTTTACCTCCAGCTTGCTGCGGAATCTCATGAGCTTGGGGAGTCTCATGGCCTTCCCCGGCAGCATGTTCGGCGCGCTGCTGTGCGGTCTTGCGTACCGGAGGACGGGGAACCTCCTCCTCACCCTGGCGGCGGAGGTCTTTGGCACAGCCATCCTGGGAGGCCTCAGCGCCTATCCTGTGGCTATATTCCTCATGGGCAAGGAAGCGGGCAGTGTGGCGTTTTATGCCTACATCGTTCCCTTTTTGATCTCTACGGCGGCTGGTTCCATCCTGTCGGGCATTTTGGTGTTCTCTCTGCAAAAGGCAAAGGCATTGAAGCCCATGCAGGAAACGCTGGCCTGAGGGGAGTGCCCCGGATATCCCAACTTAACTGGAGGTTCTACCATGGAATTCAGGAAACGGAGGGAGACTCCACCTGCAGATGGTCCTTTGCCCCTGGGGGAACTGCTGCGCCAGGTGAAGCGCCAGGCGCCCCTGGTCCACTGCATTACCAATTATGTGACGGCCCGCGATTGCGCCAATCTCCTGCTTGCCTGCGGCGCTTCTCCGGTCATGGCCGATGATGTGGAGGAGGTAGCGGAGATTACCGCCGTCAGCAGCGGCTTGTATCTCAACCTGGGGACGCTGCATTGCAGCAGCGCCAGCGCCATGCTGGCGGCGGGGACCCGGGCGGGGGAAGTGGGCATCCCGGTCCTTCTGGACCCGGTGGGCGTGGGGGCTTCCCGCTTCCGCCGGGAGACGGCCGGGAAGCTGCTGGACGCCGTGCCGGTTGCCGTCATTCGGGGCAATGCTTCCGAAATCAAGACCTTGGTCCTGGGCTCTGCCGGGGCGAGGGGCGTGGATGCAGACATAACGGACCAGGTGACCCAGGAGAATCTGGAGGCCACGGCGGCCCTGGCCCAAACCCTTGCGGGGAAGACCGGGGCGGTTGTGGCCCTTACGGGGGCAGTTGACGTGGTAACCGATGGAGACAAAGCTGTGTTCATCCGCAACGGACATCCCATGATGTGCCGGGTCACCGGGATGGGCTGCCAGCTTTCGGCGCTGACGGCAGCCTTTGTGGCCGCCAATCCGAACAAACCTCTGGAAGGGGCCGTCGCCGCCGTCTGCGCCATGGGGCTTTGCGGAGAAATGGCCTTTGCCCGGCTGTCCGGGCAGGACGGGACGGCTTCCTTTGGGGTGTATCTCATGGACGCCATTTCCTGGCTGACGCCGGAGGAGCTGGAGAAAGGAGCCAGGTATGAGATGCGATAGGAAAACCATGCGGCTGTATGCTGTGACAGACCGGGCCTGGGTGGGGCAGGGGACCCTGGGGGATCAGGTGGAGCAGGCCCTTCGGGGCGGCGTAACCTGTGTGCAGCTGCGGGAAAAATCTCTGGGAGTCCCTGCCATTTTGGTGGAAGCGGAGGAGATTGGGGCACTTTGCCGGTCCTATGGGGTCCCGTTTCTCA
The DNA here is from genome assembly GCA_900545515.1 of uncultured Eubacteriales bacterium. GTDB lineage: Bacteria > Bacillota > Clostridia > Oscillospirales > Oscillospiraceae > Faecousia. The sequence goes on from UQZA01000014.1 coordinate 55,020, forward strand.
TCAATGACCGTGTGGAAATCGCCTTACAGTGCGGCGCGGACGGCGTCCACGTGGGGCAAAAGGACCGGGCCGCCCGGGAGGTCCGACGCCTGCTGGGACCTAACCGGATTCTGGGCGTATCCGCCCGGACTGTGGAGCAAGCGGTGCAGGCGGAGCGGGACGGCGCGGATTATCTGGGGGTCGGCGCAGTCTTTTCTACCTCCACCAAGGCGGATGCCATGCCGGTGTCCTATGAGACTCTGCAGGCCATTTGCAGGGCGGTGTCCATCCCTGTGGTGGCCATTGGCGGCATTCAAAGGGAGAATCTTCTGTCCCTGGCCGGAAGCGGCGTAGATGGCGTGGCCCTGGTCTCCGCCATTTTTGCCGCGCCGGATGTGGAAACGGCCAGCCGGGAGCTTCGGGCGCTTTCGGAGGCAATGGTCAGGGCATAGGTGGGCCGTGGGATCCGGAAGGAGACAGAAATATGAAGACAGTACTTACCATTGCCGGTTCCGACTGCAGCGGTGGGGCCGGCATTCAGGCCGATATCAAGACCATTGCCGCCCAACACATGTATGCCATGAGCGTCATTACGGCCCTTACCGCCCAGAATACCACCGGCGTATCCGGGGTACAGGAGATTTCTCCGGATTTTGTGGCCAAACAGCTGGACTGCATTTTTACCGACATCCCCCCGGACAGCGTCAAAATTGGCATGCTGTCCGGGGAGGGGACCATCCGAGCTGTGGCGGCAAAGCTCCGGCAGTATGGGGCCAAAAACGTGGTGGTCGATCCTGTGATGGTGTCCACCAGCGGAACCAGCCTCCTTTCGGAGGCAGGGCGCAGGGCCCTTTGGGAGGAGCTGCTGCCTCTGAGTACCCTGGTGACGCCAAACCTCCCGGAGGCCCAGGTGTTCAGCGGCCAGCCGGTGGAAACAGAAGGGGACATGCTCCGGGCCGCCCGGGAAATCTCCCGTCGTTGCCGTTGCGCGGTCCTCATCAAGGGCGGCCATTTGGCTGGGGACGCCGCAGACCTTCTGTATGAGGAGGGGAAAGCGCTGTGGCTCCGGACCCGGCGAATTTCCAATCCCAACACCCACGGCACCGGCTGCACCCTCTCCTCCGCCATCGCCTGCGGTCTGGCAGCAGGCTGCAGTTTGGAGGAAAGCGTCCGGCGGGCCAAGGACTACCTCACCGGCGCACTGTCCGCCGGATTGGACTTGGGCCATGGCCCGGGGCCTTTGGATCATATGTATCGGATACTGCCGGAGGATGACTAATCTGGTTTTATACTCAGACATGTTATAGAAAGGGCAAAGTGAGGTACAGAAAAAAGAAAGCTTCCCGTTCGCTAAAGTGGCGAAATGGGGAGCTTTCTGCGTTTTAAAGAGAAAAATATCACTTTTGCGCAACAATGAGCGAGAAAAAAAGAAACTTAAATTGACGGATTCTGGTGCAACTGTTAGAATGAAGTCATTCATTCTGCATGAAAAGCGAGGGGAGAGTCCAATGGTTAAAAAAGCAAATCGGGAAATCCATGTAGGAGCGCTGAAAATCCACGGCAACAGCATAGAGTTTGGCGATACCGTTGTTCAGTTGAGCAACGTCTCCTTGGTTAGTACAGAGGATGTGGAACACAGTGCATTTCCCATCTGGGGCTTGTTAGGAGTGTTGGCTGGCATTGTGCTGCTCTCAGTGAATTTTTGGATTGGCATTTTGTGTGTTTTGGTTTGTGGAATCATCCTCTATGGGTGGTACAGGGAGGTACAACAGGCCAAAGCGAGCAAACGGCTGGTAATTGTTACAAATGCAGGGAAGCGTTTTCCGATTGTATTTCAGGATGAAGGTTTCTTAAAAAATGTTTTGGAAACCATCAAAGAGCTCATTGCCAACCCTGAAGAGCCAAGCGATGTTGTTTTTAATATTTCCACAAGTAAAATGGAAATCAAAAAGGCGGTATTTAAGGACCATGCCGCTCTGAACAATTCTGAGGGCGTGCACCAATAGCAAGGGGGGATTGCCTGCGTGAAAATCAAAAAAGTGGTTTTTCGCGACCAGTCCCAGTTCATCCATTATGAAGCATCGGACTATGGACGGTTTGCGGATGAGTTGGAAGGTTTACAAGAACGGCTGGGTGAAATGGAAGAACTCAAGAACGCTCTTTCCGAGCTAGAACGGGCAGTGCGAGAGGGGAATTCCGGGAAAATCAAAGGGGCCCTTCAGAGCGGCGCAGCAGATGTTTTGACCGGAACCTTGGCTGGGATTGCCAGTGGGGCGCTTCTGGAGTTTTTGAAGCGCTTTGCCGGGTGACGGACAATCTCTGAGAATCACATAACGGGATCTGGATTCTGGGCCCCTCATTGCGGCTCCAGGAGACAGATCCCGTTTTTTACCCGCAGCCCTCCATTGCACTGGCGAGGAGCGCCAAGTCCTGCGCTTCCCCCTGGGGGAAGGCAAGGCGCTGGCGTGCCAGTGCGGAAAAGGTAGATGCTGTTGATTCGGCTTTTTTCAAAAAATACTAGGCAATTTCCGGGGAACGTGGTACAATAACTCGCATATGAATCACAACGGAGGAATCGTCTCATGAATGAGATTTTTTTGTTGAAGCTGGGGGAGATTGTCCTGAAGGGACAGAACCGCAAGCAGTTTGAAAGCAAGCTCCGGCAGAATGTGCGCCGCCGGATGAAGCCCTACGGGGAATTTGACGTGTATATCATTCAGTCCACCGTCTATGTGGAGCCCAAGTCCCTGGATTGCGACCTGGAGGGGGCTTGGGAGGCCTGCCATTTTATTTTTGGCGTGGTTTCCCTCTGCCGCTGCCGCCCCTGTGAGAAGAATCTGGACCGTATCTTTGAGGCGGTGGAGGCGTATCTGGGGGAGGATCTGGAGTGCGCGCAGTCCTTTAAGGTGGAGTCCAAGCGATCGGATAAGGCGTTTCCCCTGACCTCCATCGGTATTTCCCAGGAAATTGGGGGCCGGTTGGCGGAGGCTCACCCCCATTTGCAGGTGGATGTGCACCGTCCCCAGTACACGGTGTATGTGGAGGTCCGGGACCTGGCGGCCTATGTCCATGGACCGGCGGAGCCGGGGGCGGGGGGCTTGCCCACTGGCGTAGGAGGCCGGGCGGCGGTGCTCCTGTCCGGCGGCATTGATTCACCGGTGGCAGCCTACATGATTGCCAAGCGGGGGGTGGAGATTGAGTGCATCCATTTCTTCTCCTACCCCTACACCTCCGAGCAGGCCAGGGACAAGGTGCTGGAGCTGGCTCGTCTGGTGACCCGGTACTGCGGCCGGATGACGGTGGATGTGGTGGGCTTTACGGAGATTCAGGAGGCCATTCGGGACGGCTGCCCGGAGGAGTACTTCACCCTCATTATGCGCCGGTTTATGATGCGCATCGCGCAGCGCATTGCCCTGGAACATGGCTGCAAGTGCTTGGTCACCGGGGAAAACCTGGGCCAGGTGGCCTCCCAGACCATGGAGGCCATGGGGGTCACCGGCGCAGTGGTGAGCCTGCCCCTCTTCACCCCCCTCATCGGCATGGACAAGGAGGAGATTGTCACCATCGCCCGCCGCATCGGCACCCTGGAGACCTCCATTTTGCCCTACGAGGACTGCTGCACCGTCTTTACTCCGAAGCACCCCAAGACAAAGCCCACCCTGGCTCAGGTGGAGCAGGCGGAGGCAGGGCTGGATGTGGAAGCTCTCATATCCCGGGCTTTGGAGCAAACAGAGAAGGTGATGGTGCGCTATGATGAGTCGGAAGCAGACCTTGGCCTCTGATGTCCTGGCGGCCCTGGAGGCGAAAAAACTGAGCCTGGCCACGGCGGAGAGCTGCACCGGCGGCGGAGTCGGCCAGGCCCTGACAGCGGTGCCGGGCAGCTCCCGGGTGTACCGGGGCGGAATCATCAGCTATACCAATGAAGTGAAATCCGGGCTTCTCCACGTCCCGGAGACCCTCCTCCGGGATTTGGGCGCCGTCTCCGGACCAGTGGCCGAGGCCATGGCCCGGGGCGCCCAGGCGGCCCTTTCTGCGGACGTGGCAGTGTCCACCACGGGCCTGGCCGGGCCCGGCGGGGATGGGTTCGGCAATCCGGTGGGGACGGTCTGGATCGCCTGCGCCGGGCCCGGCGGGGTGGAGTCCGTCCTTTGCCGGTTCCAGGGAAACCGGGAGGAAATCCGGGAGGCAGCCTGCTGCCGGGCGCTGGAGCTGGTTTTGGAGACTCTGAATGGGCTGGAGACGTAGCTGCTTCCGGCCATGATTCTACCGGAGGAATGGAAGAAAGCGAATTCATCATGCTGCAAGAATGAATGGACTGTGAAATCAGGTGTTCCCTGAATCACAGTCCATAATTTTTCTGCTTTTTTTACCGGGTCGATTGACAAATCCCAGAAATCTGCTATACTAATAATGAACCACATTATTTCTGAAGGAGGGTGAACCCAATGGGCTGTGATGCGACCCCGCAGGTGGCGGTTTTCTTGGCTTAGCCGGGCGATGCAGAACCGCCCGGCTGGATCGCGGCGTAGCCAGGAACAGGAAGTTTGGTATGGGCGCACCATCAAATGGGAGGTACCAAACCCTCCACGGGGAGCGTGTCCCTGTGGCGGAGTTGTGTGAAAACATCCGCAATTTTGAAGATATGGCTACATACTACCGCTACACCCGCTCTGCCCAGAATATTCAACGATACAACTTCACCCTTGCTACCACCGTTCTGAATACGGAGGTGGGCGACGACTGTGCAACTGTGGAGCTGTACGCGCACATTACCTTCCAATATGAGGAAGGCGGTGAGACTGCCGAATGTGGGGACCGGTATCAGGTGACCTTTGGCAAAGTGGGCGGTACCTGGTGCATTGTGGATATCGTGTCTGAAGAGATGATCGCCTACGGCATGACCCCGGATTCCTTTAATCTGGACGCTGCCATTGCAGAATTCGACCGCCTACAGGAGCAGGGGCCGGTGGTTCAAATGGTGGAGCCGGAAAACCAGACTGATGGCGCCGCCGAACCGGCCGCCCTCAACGATGCAGTCAATACTTACCGGTATTATAACCGGGATAACGCCACGGCTTACGCCTATACGTATACGACGGATTCTTATACGGGATCGAGTGGCAATAACACTAACTTCACAAATGACAATTTTTCGTATTACTCTGATGGAAATTGTCAAAATTTTGCCTCGCAGTGTATATGGGCCGGTCTTGGAGGAAGCGATACAAGCGATGACATTGACAGCTTGAAGTTCCCAATGGATACCAGCGGCAATAACCAATGGTACTGCAACGGACAATGGCAGGCAAACGTATATTGGACAAATACTCAATGGTTCTATGACTATGTTAGTGAATCTTCGAAAGAGAAGGTTGGAACACGCATGAGTGCCAGCACGTATATCTTACCCGCGGGCCAAAGTTTTGCTGGAATTTCTAATGCTACGACCCGCTTGTCAGGTGCCGTATTACATGTCTACGGAAATGAAACGGATTATGGCCATGCTATTGTCGTAACTGGGATAACTGGTACAGGGTTTGGAAATATCACATTCTGCGGTAATTCACCTATGCGAAAAGCTGCTAAACTTTCAGATTATAGCCAATTTACCTCGCACGCTATTCGCGTTATCATCCCATATGCAATGATTCGAAGCCGGGTGTGTAGCAGTTCCGGCCACACCTACGCATCTTCCTCCACTGGAACCTCCTGCTATTGCACCAGATGCGGCGATTGCAAATTGACTATTACCGGTTCTCTCTTGAGGCCTCTGCGGGTTGGGAGCACTAAAACTATCACTGGAACGGCCAATGTCAAGTGCTTCCGGATTGCAATTGGCATTACCAAACCCAGCGGAAGTACTTCTTGGCGTGAGTTTACTAATACGTCCAGCGGCTCTGTGAGCTACACCTTTAGTGAACGCGGCCTGTATACCGTTGTGGTGGCGGCGCGGGACGTAGCGACAACGGAGGCCCACAGCTGCAAGGAAACCCATACCTTCAAGGTCCGGATCTATTGATTCTGCCGTTTGGCTTAGAGGAGGCTTATTATGAAAAAAACTTTACAGTTTGGTTCCCTGGCTTTAGCCATTGTGATGCTGGCTTCCCTGTGTGCCTGCAATTCCCGGGATGAACCACAATCGTCAAATGAGCTGCTGACCTCTGCTCCTACGCAAGTTTCTGCCGAGGAGCCCACGGTTTTTGCCACGGAGGAAACGGAGCCTCCAACGGAAGCGCTTGCGGATATGACAGAGGAGACGGAATCCTACGCCGTGAATGACGAGGACTTTGAAATCTATAAAGAGGATGAATCTGAAAGACTTTATCACTATATTGGTCACAGTCAGACGGTCACGATAAGAGATGTAGGACTGGAAATCGAACTGCCGGAGGAGTGGGCAGGCCGAGTTGAGGTTATCCGAAATGCAAGACCAGAATATATGGAGTTGTTTATCGGAAACATTCGCTTGATGGAGGCTTACGCTGATATGGGACCAGGACAAGAAGAAATTGAGCGGGGATATGGATGGTATGATTGGGTTTTGCTTGTACAGGCGGTTCGAAAGGATAATACTGCTACCATAGAGGCGCTTGACCAAAGCGAAAATCGTATTTATTTGGGGGAAAATAACGAATATCGGTTTTATTTTGCAACTGCTGACATGCATGGAGAAGATTCATTTTTAACAGCCCGCACCATTATGATTCACAATCAAGGGCAGGAGTATTATGATGACCTGGTAGGAGATTTGGTTTGCACAGTTGAAGAAGCAAAAGAAATGCTAAAAGTCATATGACATGACTCCGCTGCGCCAATCAGGAGAAGAAGTTACTGATCTGGCGGGGCAGCTTGCGAATCCTTGCAAACTGCCCCAAATTAAAAAAAGATGAAAGGACAGGGCGCACAATGGCAGGGCTGCGAAACCCAGTCTACCTTCTGGCGTGAATTTACCAGTACATCTAGCGCCACCGTAAACTATACGTTTGCCGAACGCGGTTTATATACCATAGTGGTGGCGGCGCGGGATGTGGCGACGACGGAGGCCCATAGCTGCAAGGAAACCCATACCTTCAAGGTCCGGATCTACTGATCCACAAGCAGCTCAAGGAGGTATATTATGAAAAATCTTTTACGGTCTTTTTCTCTGCTTTTGGCCGTGGTACTGCTGGCGTCCCTGTGCGCCTGCAGGCTCCAGGAGACCCCTCAGCCATCGGATGAGGCATCCGCCCCCACAGTCCCATCTGAGGAGCCCACAGCTCCAGTTACAGAGAAACTGGAGCCTGCGACAGAGCCTTCCGGTGAAACGGAGCCATACGTCATTGACGATGAGAACTTTGAGATTTTTAGTGAACTCGATTCGACCTATTGGTACATTGGTAGCGATCCGACAATCACACTGAAAGATTTTGGACTGAAGATTACCCTGCCAGATGGATGGGTTGACCGAGTTGAAATTATCCGAAATGCCTCTCAGGACGATCTAGAGCTGTATATCGGAAATTCTGCATTGATGCTGGCATATGATATGGAAAGCGCAGATCCAGACATCAAAGGGAGCGATGGTTATTTTGACTGGGTTTTGTGTGTAAATGGAGTTCGAAAAGACAATTACATTGTGGTCGAAGACTTTGATCAAACCAAAAACTGT
>UQZA01000015.1 GCA_900545515.1 uncultured Eubacteriales bacterium
ACTGACCGAGCCGGCAGGCGAGACCCCCAACAAGCAGCGTTTGGGAGCCTGTGGCTATCCAAAGGCATTGCTTGCCGTTTTTACTTCAAGATTGTGGTGCCTCACAAAGGTTTTGTACTTACATCGTTTTAATCTCAACGCACATCCCCTTTTCCCGTTTTAATTTCCCTTGCTGTATTCTGATTACACAAGGAGGGAACGTCAATGGGGATTACAAGATCCATCCGGAAACTTGAACAGGAATTTGATTTAAAGGCTGAGCGATTCATTTGCAAGCATCCGCTTTTTGGATTTCTTTTCGTTTTTGTGGGGATGCCAATATTTATTTTGATCTGTGTTTGTATCAGCACAACGATCATTGCTCTGCCGATTGCGTGGCTGCTTGGCTTCCTGTAACCTTTATCTGATTTTAAGACTGCTACGAAATGGCTAACGCAATTTTTAGAGAAAAGAGGGTATCATGTGGTCAGCGTTCAGAAAAGGAGAAAAAATTATGCAAATTATGATCGCAATCATTGGCATATGTGCAGCGGCAATGCTACTGTGGTATGTCTATATTTTGATGAAGGGAGCTGATTAAGCATGACGGCTGTTATCCAGTACATTCTTTACCTGGTCATTCTGGTTGCCTTGGCAGTTCCGCTGGGTGCTTACATCAAAAAGGTGATGAACGGAGAGAAAACATTCCTGTCCAGGGTGCTCACCCCCTGCGAAAACCTGGTTTACAAGGTGATGCGGGTGAACAGGGATGAGCAAATGAATTGGAAGCAGTACACGGCCAGTGTGCTGATCTTTTCCGGGATCGGACTGGTGTTCCTGTTCCTGCTCCAAATCCTGCAGGGAGTCCTTCCCGGCAATCCCCAGGGTCTTCCCGGTGTGAAATGGGATTTGTCCTTTAATACCGCTTCCAGTTTTGTGACCAATACCAACTGGCAGGCCTATTCCGGCGAGTCCACATTGAGTTACCTGAGCCAGTCTCTTGGCCTCACGGTTCAGAACTTTGTCTCTGCTGCAACCGGAATTGCAGTCCTGTTTGCTCTGATCCGTGGTTTTATCCAAGTAAAAACTTCTGGTCTTGGCAGCTTTTGGGTGGATATGACCCGTATCATCATCCATATCCTGATTCCGCTAAACCTTGTCATTTCTCTGCTGCTGGTGGGCGGCGGTGTGATCCAGAATCTGAAAGGCGCCGAAACCGTATCACTGGTGGAGCCTGTCGCAGTCAGCGCGGATGGCGAGATATTGGACGGCGCAGTGATTGACGAGGATGCGGGAACGGTTACGGTAGATGGCATTCTTGTCCCTGACGCGGAGATTGTAACGGAACAGTTTGTGCCCATGGGACCTGCGGCAAGCCAGGTTGCCATTAAACAATCAGGTACCAACGGAGGCGGATTTAATGGCGTGAATTCGGCGCATCCGCTGGAGAACCCTAACGCCTTTACAAATCTGATTGAGATGATTTCCATTTTGCTGATTCCGGCGGCTCTTTGCTTTACCTTTGGCTCAGCGGTAAAGAACAAAAAGCAAGGTGTGGCCATATTTGCGGCGATGTTTATTTGCCTGTGCATCGCCCTTGGATGTATCGCGGTCAGTGAACAGGCGGGCACAGCGCAGCTTGCACAGGACGGCGCAGTCAATATGACCATGATCGATCAGGCCGGAGGAAATATGGAGGGAAAAGAGACCCGCTTTGGCATTGCGGCTTCCTCTACCTGGGCGGCATTTACCACAGCAGCCTCCAACGGCTCCGTCAACTCCATGCACGACAGCTATACACCGCTTGGCGGAATGATCACCATGCTGCTGATGCAGCTTGGCGAGGTGATCTTCGGCGGCACTGGCTGCGGTCTGTATGGAATGCTGGCATTTGCCATCCTGACGGTGTTTATTGCCGGACTGATGGTGGGCAGGACACCAGAGTTTCTTGGAAAAAAGATTGAGCCATTTGAGATGAAGTGGGCGGTGCTGGTTTGTCTGGCTACGCCGATTGGAATTCTGGTGGGAAGCGGCATTGCGGCTTTGGTGCCTTCTGTGATGGACAGTCTGAACAACGGAGGGGCGCATGGTTTCTCGGAAATGCTGTACGCATACAGCTCTGCCGGAGGTAACAACGGTTCGGCTTTTGCGGGCTTTAACGCCAACACCGTATTTCTGAATGTCAGCATTGGCCTGGTCATGCTGTTTGTAAGATTTCTGCCCGTTGTCGGTACGCTGGCCATTGCCGGAAGTCTGGCACAAAAGAAGAAAATCGCCGCAACTGCTGGTACACTGTCTACTACAAATGCCATGTTCGTATTCCTGTTAATTTTTGTTGTGCTGCTGATCGGCGCGCTCAGCTTTTTCCCGGCGCTGGCGCTTGGCCCGCTTGCTGAGTTCTTCGGCAGTCTTGCATAAAGGAGGCGCTGTTTATGAGTGCAAAACAGAAAAACACTTTTGCTGATCAAAAGATGCTTGGCAGAGCGATTAAGGATTCATTCATCAAGTTAAGTCCCAAAACCCAGGCAGAAAACCCGGTCATGTTTTTGGTGTTTGTTTCCGCAATCCTGACCAGCGTTTTGTGGGTCGTGTCACTCTTTGGCATAAAAGATGCCCCTGGCGGCTTTACTTTGGCAATCGCCATCATCCTTTGGTTTACGGTTTTGTTTGCTAACTTCGCGGAGGCCATCGCTGAGGGCAGGGGTAAGGCACAAGCCGATTCTTTGCGGGCCTCCCGGAAAGATGTGGACGCACATAAAATTCCCTCCGCTGAGCAAAAGGACAATATCACAGTTGTTCCCTCCGCGATGCTGAAAAAAGGCGAGCTGGTCATTGTGAAGGCTGGTGAACAGATTCCGGCAGATGGAGAAGTCATTGAGGGGGCGGCCTTCGTGGATGAAAGCGCCATCACCGGCGAATCCGCCCCTGTTATTCGGGAAGCGGGCGGTGACCGAAGCGCTGTGACCGGCGGAACGACTGTCCTGTCCGACTGGATTGTGGTCAAAGTGACCAGCGAGGCTGGCGAGAGCTTTCTGGATAAGATGATCGCTATGGTTGAGGGCGCAGCGAGAAAAAAGACGCCCAATGAGATCGCATTGCAGATTTTCCTGGTGGCGCTGTCCATTATCTTTATCTTGGTAACGGTGTCCCTTTATACCTATTCGATTTTTTCTGCGAAGCTGGCGGGCATCGAGAACCCTACATCCGTAACCACGCTGGTAGCCCTCCTGGTCTGCCTTGCGCCCACCACCATCGGCGCGCTGCTCTCTGCCATTGGAATCGCAGGTATGTCAAGGCTCAATCAGGCCAATGTCCTGGCTATGAGCGGCAGGGCCATTGAAGCAGCTGGGGACGTGGATATTCTGATGCTGGATAAAACCGGAACCATCACTTTGGGCAACCGGCAGGCTTCAGAATTCATCCCGGTGGATGGTGTTGACATCAAAGAACTGGCCGATGCCGCACAGCTTTCTTCCCTGGCAGATGAGACGCCGGAAGGCAGAAGTGTTGTGGTACTGGCAAAGGAGCAGTTCGGAATCCGAGGCAGAAGCCTTCAGGACAAGGGAATGCAGTTTATTCCGTTTACCGCCGTGACCCGTATGAGCGGCGTGGACTTTGACGGAAACGAAATCCGCAAAGGCGCGGCAGATGCCATGCAGGCCTATGTCACCCGTGCAGGAGGTATGTATTCTGAGGAGTGCGACAATGTTGTCAAGTCTATTGCTTCCAAAGGCGGCACCCCTCTTGTGGTAGCGAAGAACCACAAAATACTCGGCGTGATCTATCTGAAGGATATTATCAAGCAGGGCGTAAAAGAAAAATTTGCCGATCTGCGGAAAATGGGCATCAAAACCATTATGATTACCGGCGATAACCCGATTACCGCAGCGGCCATTGCCGCAGAGGCCGGTGTGGATGATTTTCTGGCGGAAGCAACACCGGAGGGCAAGCTGGCTATGATCCGGGACTTTCAGACCAAGGGACATCTGGTTGCCATGACCGGTGACGGAACCAATGACGCTCCTGCACTGGCCCAAGCTGATGTGGCGGTGGCCATGAACAGTGGCACCCAGGCGGCCAAGGAGGCGGGCAATATGGTGGATCTGGATTCTTCCCCCACCAAGCTCATTGAGATCGTCCGAATCGGCAAGCAGCTTCTGATGACCCGTGGGAGCTTGACGACCTTTTCCATTGCCAATGATGTGGCAAAATATTTTGCCATTATCCCGGCGCTGTTTATGGGATTATATCCACAGCTTTCCGCTTTGAACATTATGGGACTTCATTCCTCCCAGAGCGCGGTGCTTTCTGCGATTATCTACAATGCGCTGATCATTATTGCCCTGATCCCGCTGGCGTTAAAGGGCGTGAAGTACCGTGAGGTTTCCGCAGGAAAGCTGCTGTCCCGGAATTTGCTGATTTACGGGTTGGGTGGTCTGATCGCGCCGTTCATTTTTATCAAGCTGATTGATGTTCTGCTGGTGTTAGCCGGCGTAGTCTAAAGAAAGGGTGAAGATAATGAAAATGGTGAAGTCGCTCTTGCCGAAAGCCCTGATGATCTTTTTGATTTTCTCGGTTGTGTGCGGCATTCTCTATACTGGTGCTGTTACAGGACTGGCGCAATTACTCTTTCCGGATAAGGCAAACGGCAGCATAATTGAAGTGGATGGAAAAAAATATGGTTGTGAGCTTCTGGGGCAGCAGTACGCCGATGATGCCCATATGTGGGGCAGAATTATGAATATTGATGTTTCCACTTATCAGGACGAGGACGGCAATACTCTGATGTATGCGGCTCCATCCAATCTTTCCCCCGCCAGCGAGGAATATGAGGAGCTGGTTGCAGAGCGGGTAGAAAAGCTGCGGGCGGCGAACCCGGATATGGACGAAACCGCGATTCCGGTTGATCTGGTCACCTGTTCCGGCAGCGGCCTTGACCCCCATATCTCTCCGGCGGCTGCCGAATATCAGGTGGCTCGAATTGCAAAGGCAAATGATATGACAGAGGATGAAGTGCGGACAATCATCGAAAAATGCACCAGTGGACGGTTCCTCGGCGTGTTTGGGGAAGAAACAGTAAATGTCCTTAAGGTGAACCTGATGCTGGATGGCATTTGGGAGGAATGAGATGAACATAGCTGCCATTATGATTCCGAAAGTTTTAACCGTGTTTCTCCATGAAACGGACACGATAAGGCAAGGGCTGGAGCGATTTACCGTTCATGGCTATACAGCGGTTCCCGTGCTGAACGAACAGGAGCAATATATCGGGAGTGTGACGGAGGGCGATTTCCTCCGTCACCTCCTGAAGATTCACACAACGGAACTGAAAACGCTGGAACAGTACAGGGTTGCAGATATTGTTCGCCGGGATTATTGTCCCCCATTGCCCATGGACGCAGAACTGGAACAGGTGGTGTCTGCGGCATTAAACCAAAACTATGTTCCGATTGTAGACAGCAGAAAGGCGCTGTGCGGTATTTTAACAAGACGCGGCTTGATTGACTATTTAGCAAAAAAGCGCAAAGAAGCATAGGAAACCGGCGTCTTTATGCCGTCTTAATGCGGATATCAATATCCTTTTACCTTCTTTATCAGATGAGGCGTATGATAAAGACCAGATAAGGAAGTGTAAAGGAGTACCGTATGAATGAGCGCGTTTTTCTGCCGCATAAGAAGAAAAAGCTGACATCGTTTCAGATCATTATACTTGGCTTCTTGGGCGTGATTCTTCTGGGAACCGTTTTTTTGATGCTGCCGGTTTCCACCCGTGCGGGAACAGCAACGCCGTTTTCGGATGCTTTGTTTACATCCACCTCGGCTGTTTGCGTCACAGGACTTGTCCTGCATGATACCGCAACCTACTGGTCATTCTTTGGTCAGGTTGTGATTTTGTTTTTAATCCAAATTGGAGGACTGGGCGTGATAACCGTGGCGGCCTCCTTTGCCATGATCTCCGGCAGGAAAATTTCTTTAATGCAGCGCAGCACCATGCAGGAAGCCATTGCTGCGCCAAAGGTAGGCGGGATTGTACGGCTGACGAATTTCATGATCAGGACAACGCTGGCAATCGAGCTGTTGGGAACGATCATCATGGCGCCTGTGTTTTGCCAGGACTTTGGCGTAAAGGGTCTTTGGGTAGCGCTGTTTCATTCTGTATCTGCCTTTTGCAATGCCGGTTTTGACCTAATGGGGACAACGGAAGCTTTTTCCTCTTTGACCGGTTATGCATCGGAGCCTGTTGTGAATCTGACCATCATGTCTTTGATTATCATTGGCGGGATTGGCTTTCTGACCTGGGACGATCTTCGGGCAAACCGATTGCACTGGCAAAAATACCGGATGCAAAGCAAGGTAATTCTCTGCACCACAGCCGTTTTACTGATTGTCCCGGCGATTTACTTTTTCTTTTTTGAATTTTCCGCTTTGGAGCCGGGTAAGCGTATCTTGTGCTCCCTTTTTCAGTCCGTAACACCACGAACAGCAGGATTCAATACAGTAGATTTGACATCCCTGCGAGAATCAGGGCAAGCCATCATCATCCTGCTGATGCTGATCGGTGGCAGCCCCGGCTCTACCGCAGGCGGCATGAAAACCACCACCGTTGCGGTGCTGTTTGCTACGGCGCTCTCCACCTTCCGCAGAAAAGAAGATACCCATTTTTTTGGACGGAGAATTGAGGATGGAGTGGTCAAAAACGCCGCCACGATTGGTTTTTTATATGTTGCGTTGTTTCTCTTTGGCGGGCTGGCGATCAGCATGGCGGAGGGACTTCCTATGCTTACCTGTCTGTTCGAAACCGCCTCTGCGGTAGGCACGGTTGGCTTATCTTTGGGAATCACACCCGGTCTTGGCATATTGTCCAGAGTGATTTTGATTCTGCTCATGTTCTTCGGCAGAGTCGGGGGGCTGACATTGATTTTTGCCGCATTGTCCGGCACACAAAAGCAGGTGGCAAAACTCCCTCTGGAAAAGATAACGGTTGGATAAAGGAGGAGGCGATACGATGAAATCCATACTTTTAATTGGGTTGGGACGATTTGGCCGGCATATTGCCATGCATTTGAACGAGTTGAATCATCAAGTTATGGCGGTAGACCATGTGGAGGAGCGGGTAGACGCAGTGCTGCCTTATGTAACAAATGCGCAGATCGGCGACAGCACGAACGCTGCTTTTCTGGAATCACTGGGAATCCGAAATTATGACGTCTGCATTGTGGCCATTGGAAATGATTTTCAAAGCTCTCTGGAAACCACCTCTCTGCTCAAAGAGCTTGGCGCAAAACTGGTGGTATCCAGGGCGGCCAGAGACGTGCAGGCAAAGTTCCTCCTGCGCAACGGTGCAGATGAGGTGGTTTACCCGGAAAAGCAACTTGCCAAATGGACAGCCATCCGTTACAGCGCTGACCACATTTTAGATTACATAGAGCTGGACGAGGAACACGCTATCTTTGAAATACCGGTTCCGAAGGATTGGGCAGGCCGAACCATTGGACAGATTGATATTCGGAAGAAATACAAGATTAACATTATGGGGATCAAGAAAAACGGAAATCTAGAGCTTTCGATTACGCCGGATATGGTGCTGGAATCTAAGAGTACGATGTTGGTACTGGGCCGAAACAGAGAAATTCAGAAATGCTTCCGTATTTGAAGGCCCTCATTTCAGATTGGGGTGAGACGATGCAGGATGTGCTATTGCTTGTGACAGTGTCCGTCATGTTTGCTTTTGGCTGGTTTCTGATGGGAAAGTTGGATTGCTTTCTTGAATCGAACCGCCATAGGCAGGAATTGCAGCTTTCATCCGGCGAGAATGCCCTGTGTCTCGGATTTTGCAATCCAACGGCTGCGGACAGCATTACCAATGTCCTTGAGCAATGTTCCAAACTGTACCCGGAGCTATCCGTTCGCATTTTTTATGGAGCAGAGGAAGAATTGCTGAATGGTCTCTCCGCTGGCAAGTTTGATGTGATTTTTTTGCCGGAAAATGCTGAAATTCCTGCTCACATGCAGTATAATTGCAAAATGGTTTCTCTGCATTACACGCCTGTCATGATGAAATATGGAGGACTACCAATTGAACCGATTGCAGATGGACATATCACGCAGAAGGTGTTATGGATTGGTGAAGCTGCATCCGCTTTCGCCGGTTGTTTTGTGGAATGCCTGGAAGCTCAGTTCCCCGCGCCCACACCGGGAAAATAGGAATAGTGGCACAGCGTCTCGCCGTTCTGGCTGCGCCAGCCCGGCAACCGGCTTTGGATGCGCAATGATACCCTTCCGCTGACGCTTCATGGTATAATATGAAGGCAAGGAGGAGTGCAAATGGAAATACCAAGACAAAACCCGGATCAGCTTCTAAGAGCAATCCGAAATGATACAGAAAGTAAAAAAAGAGGCAAGCTGAAGATCTTCTTTGGTTATGCTGCCGGCGTAGGAAAAACCTATGCCATGCTGCAGGCAGCGCATCAGGCGAAAGCGAATGGAACCGAGGTGGTTGCCGGATATATAGAACCTCATTCCAGACCGCAGACATCGGCTCTCTTGGATGGCCTCGAGCAGCTCCCTGTAAAGCAGGTGCTTTACGGGGAGATGATTCTCCGGGAGTTCGATATTGACAGTGCGCTGAAACGGAAACCACAACTGATCCTGGTAGATGAACTGGCCCATACCAACGGGTCGGGAAGCCGTCATGCCAAGCGTTATCAGGACGTGCAGGAACTTTTAAGTGCCGGGATCGATGTTTACACCACTGTCAATGTTCAGCATATTGAGAGCCTGAACGATACCGTCGCTTCCATTACCGGCGTTTTGGTGCGGGAACGTATTCCGGATTCTGTATTTGACCAGGCGGATCAGGTGGAACTGGTGGATATCGAACCGACGGAACTGCTGGAGCGCATGGCAAGTGGAAATATCTATCAGGGGGATCAGGCGGAGCGGGCAGCCGTCAACTTTTTTACAGTTGAAAATCTAACTGCTTTGCGGGAGATCGCCTTACGCCGCTGTGCGGATCGGGTCAACCTGCTGACGGAGAGCGCCAGAATCCAGAGCCGGGGCGATTACCACACCGATGAGCATATTCTGGTGTGCCTCTCATCCTCTCCATCTAACGCGAAGATCATCCGCACCGCTGCAAGGATGGCACGGGCATTCCGTGGGAACTTTACCGCCCTTTTCGTGGAAACACCCGCCACTACTGAAATGAATGAAGATGACAAGAAACGGCTGCGGGAGAATATTCGGCTGGCAGGGCAGCTTGGCGCGCATATCGAAACCGTCTATGGAGAGGATGTTCCTTATCAGATTGCGGAATTTGCAAGGCTTTCCGGTGTCTCCAAAATTGTGATCGGGCGGAGTACGGCCACGAGAAAAAGCATATTCAGCAAGCCGACGCTGACGGAACGCCTGATTGCCAATGCGCCCAATCTGGATATTCATGTAATCCCGGATGCGAGTTCCGGGGCTGTCTGCCAGAAGCGCAGGAATCACAGGTTCCATGTAACCGCTGTGCCGGTTCGTGATCTGGCAAAGAGCATTCTCGTCCTGCTGGCTTCCACCTTAGTCGGATATGTGTTTTACACGATGGGCTTTTCTGAGGCCAACATTGTGTCCGTATATATTTTCGGCGTTTTGGTCATCTCTGTCATCACAACGAGCCGCTTTTGCGGGGCTGTAGCGTCTGTTGTAAGCGTGCTGGTGTTTAATTTCTTCTTTACCGTACCGCGCTTCACCTTTCGCTTCAACAATCCGAATTACCTGGTGACTTTCCCGATCATGTTCATGGTGGCATTATTGACCGGGTCGCTTGCCACACGTCTGAAAAATAACGCAAAGCAATCTGCCAATGCGGCCTATCGGACAAAGATTTTGTTTGAAACGAATCAACTTCTCCAACGGGAAACAGAGGAGCAGGCCGTCGTAAAAGCGACTGCGGGACAGCTCCTGAAATTGCTGCAAAAAGATATTGTGGTCTACTTGGCAAATGGGCAGGAACTGGATGCTCCCAGTATTTTCCGGACGCCTGACAGTAATCAGTGCGAATTGGTTTCCGAAAACGAAAAAGCGGTCGCGGCATGGGTGCTGCGGAACAACAAGCACGCCGGAGCCACCACCGACACCTTATCCAGCGCCAAATGTCTGTACCTAGCCATTCGGGTCAATCAACAGGTTTACGGCGTTGTAGGAGTCGCAATGAATGACGTCCCACTAGATTCTTTTGAAAACAGCGTCCTGCTGTCGATTCTTGGCGAATGCGCTCTGGCATTAGAGAACATTAAAAATGCCCGTGAAAAAGAAGAAGCTGCTATTATGGCTAAAAATGAGCAACTTCGCGCAAACCTTCTTCGTGCCATTTCCCATGATCTGCGTACACCGCTTACGTCCATTTCCGGAAACGCCGACAACCTGCTGGCCAACTATCAAAAAATGGACGATGACACAAGGAAGCGAACGTTTACGGATATTTATGAAGATTCCATGTGGTTAATCAATTTGGTAGAGAATTTGCTAGCGATTACCAGAATCGAGGGCGGACAGGTTCACCTGACGCAGTCTGTGGAACTGATGGACGAGGTGGTTGCCGAGGCTCTGCGGCACATCAATCGAAAAAGTAGGGAGCATACCATCTGTGTCAGTTCCTCCGAAGATTTGATTCTTGCAAGCATTGATGCCAAGCTAATTGTCCAGGTTATTATCAATTTGCTGGATAACGCCATCAAGTATACACCGGCTGGGTCTGTGATTGAGGTTCATACTGAGAAGAACAAAGCGTCACAGCAAGTCCTTGTTTCTGTTTCTGACGATGGTCCCGGTATTCCCGATGACCAAAAGACGCACATTTTTGATATGTTTTATAGCGGAGCCAACAAAATTGCAGACAGCCGAAGGAGTCTCGGTTTGGGTCTTTCGCTGTGCAAATCCATTGTCACTGCGCACGGAGGAACCATCTGGGTGACTGATCGTGACCCGAAAGGAACCGTCTTTACATTTACATTACCAGCAGGGGAGGTTGAACTGCATGAATAAGCCTTTAATATTGGTTGTGGAGGATGACCCTCCGGTACGTAACCTAATTACAACGACATTAAAAACCAATGATTATCGCTATTTGGTCGCGGCAAATGGCGGAACTGCTGTTTTGGAGGCCTCCTCCCATAATCCGGATATTATCCTGCTTGATCTCGGACTGCCGGATATGGACGGCGTGCAGGTAATTCGGAATATCCGTTCATGGTCAAATCTGCCGATTATTGTGATCAGCGCCCGCAGTGAGGATAATGATAAGATCGAGGCACTGGATGCAGGGGCTGATGATTACCTGACCAAGCCTTTTTCCGTGGAAGAATTGCTGGCGCGGCTTCGGGTCACACAGAGAAGGCTATCCTATATGACAGCGGAAATGATGGCTGCCAGTTCTGCTTTCGTCAATGGAAAACTGAAAGTGGACTATGCTGGAGGATGCGCATATCTGGATGGGCAGGAGCTGCATCTGACGCCGATTGAATATAAGCTGCTGTGCCTGCTGTCCAAGAATGTGGGCAAGGTGTTAACGCACACCTTTATCACCCAAAACATCTGGGGGAGGAGCTGGGATAATGATATTGCTTCCCTTCGTGTCTTTATGGCAACGCTCCGGAAAAAACTGGAACCAACCCCGGATTCTCAACAGTATATCCAGACCCATATTGGGGTGGGATATCGAATGATAAAAACAGAATAGCATTGTGATGGCAAAATCAAAACAAAGGTAAGGAAGATGCAAACAGTTGAAATAGATACGTTCTTTTGGCCCCTTTTGCTAGTTAATTTTTGCTACATCTGTTATGCGAAAACGAATGAGAACAGCAAGTATAACGAATTTTAAGCTATCTGCTCTGCCCCGGATGGGGAAAGAAAAAACCGTTTGATCGGGGCAGATGATTTCGTGCGCCTGCTTTAAGTTTTGATCCCCATCGGCGGTTTTGAAGGACATTCAAGGCCGCCGTTTCTTTTGCCCTCAAATAACATGCTGGCGGATACGGCGGTTTGCAGGAGGGAGCCGGTAGTGTCAAGAGTTATGCGCAAAATAGATTTTGGTCACTGGTAGAAATCTATTACAGGGGGCGGCTTAACCGCCCCTTGGCTACATTCAGCAGGCAGGACGCAAGGGGTCAAGGGCGGCGGTACGCCGCTTGCCTTGCCCCCTTGCGTCCTGCCTGCTGAATGTAACCAAGGGCCTGCCGCAAATTTGTTTTTTGCAACAGGCCCACTTTATCTGGGAACGCGCAGGCGAAGAATATTCCCAGTTATAATAGGTGGTGCCGCTAACCGGACTTGAACCGGTACAGAGTCGCCTCTGGCAGATTTTAAGTCTGCTGTGTCTGCCTATTCCACCATAGCGGCAAATTATTTACAGGTCTGCTTGGTGAACCTGGGGTCATTCTACCACCTTTTACCGGATGAGTCAAGCAATTTGCTCAGGTAAGAATTTCTAAGTATGTGTCAGGTAAACGGGAGTGAGAACATGTTTGGGTATTTGTTGTTTTGCCTCCCGTAGTGATGCACAGTTTTGCAAAATCGTTTGAAGCTGACCCCTTGCTCAGGGGAATGAGGTAGCATGCAATGCAGCAGCCATGTATAATAGCATCGCGGGAGGGGAACTGCCTGCTTGGAAGCTGATTCTTCAGGCAGCAAAGGTGGAATTTCTGGAAAAGGGCTTCTAATTTGCATCACTTGGCCAGATTGCCACGGCTGCAGGAGTGATTACTGGCGCCTTTTATAGGTGCTATAGCAGCGAAGAGGCGGTGTTTAAGGCTCTGGTGGGAAAGCAGTGCACATCTTTTACGGATTCATCTTGGTGTGGAGATCGGGCCCACATCCGATCCCGTGTTTTTTGATGCCAGAATTTTCGCGCATTTCCGAAAACTGACCCGCATATCCCAGACACATCGGGTGAAACTAGGCTTGCGGGAACGAATTTGACCACTTCGGACATATTCCGACCCGAAAATGAAAAAGGAGATGCAGAGATTATGAAGAACAACAACCAGATCAACATTCCGGAAGCCCGTGCCGCTATGGACAAGTTTAAGATGGAAGCCGCCAGCGAAGTCGGTGTGAACCTGAAGGAAGGCTACAACGGCGACCTCACCAGCCGCGAGGCCGGTTCTGTGGGTGGCCAGATGGTCAAGAAAATGGTCGAGGCCTATGAGCAGAGCCTGAAGTAAGAAGCTTCCCCCAAGGGCGCGCCGCAGCATGCGGCGCGCCTCCATGCAATGGACAGGGAGCACAAAACAGAGCTGGAAACCAAAGGTTTTTCGGCGGGTTTCCTGGTTGATTTCTCTTGGAGATCCTCGTACAATATAGACAAAGAAGTTTCTGCTCACTTCCGAATGAAATAATCAGAAAGGATGATCCATATGTTAAATCCCAGGAAAGTTGCCGTGGTAGGCTGCGGTTTTGTAGGGGCCTCCATCGCGTTCAGCCTGATGCAGAAAAGCCTGTTCTCCGAGATGGTACTCATCGATGCCAACCAGGCCAAGGCTGAGGGCGAGGCCATGGATTTGAGCCATGGTTTGCCCTATGCCTCTGAAATGGACATTTACGCCGGCACCTATGCGGACCTGGCTGACAGCGCCCTTACGATTATCACCGCCGGCGCCAATCAGAAGCCCGGCGAGACACGGCTGGACCTGATTGAACGGAATGTGAAAATCCTTCAGTCTATCATTCCGCAGATTACTGCCACTTCTTTTGAGGGCATCCTCATGATCGTATCCAATCCCGTGGATATTCTCACCTATGAGGCGCAGCGGATCTCCGGCTACCCAATCCACCGAGTCATTGGCTCCGGTACGGTTTTGGATACAGCCCGGCTCAAATATTTGCTGAGCCGCCTTTTGAAGGTGGACAGCCGGAATGTGCATGCCATGATCATCGGGGAGCACGGCGACAGCGAGCTGGCGGTGTGGAGCGGCGCCAATATCTCCGGTATTGATCTGGACCACTTCTGCCAGCTCCGTGGTCAGGCTTACAGCCAGGAGGCCATGCAAAAAATCTACAAGGAAGTACGGGACAGCGCCTATGAGATTATTTCCCGGAAAGGTGCCACCTATTACGGCATTGCCATGGCCGTGGGCCGCATTGCTGAATGCATTGTGAAAGATGAAAAGGCAGTTCTGCCTGTGTCCACCGTCTTCCGGGGCGCATACGGCCTGTGTGGCCTGGCCCTCAGCGTTCCCTCTGTGGTCGGCAAGGACGGCGTGGAGGCTGTCCTGGAGATCCCCCTGAGCGAGGACGAGCTTGCCGCCCTCCACGCCTCCGCCCAGCAGCTTAAGGGTGTGATTCAGACCCTGGAGGAGAAGGGGCTCTGTTACTGATTCCCCCTTTCACAGGACGATTTACCCGCCCAGGACCGGAACATGCATGTTCCGGCCCTGGACGGGTTTTTTATATCCATAAAATATGCGATGGCGCAGGCGGGGTGGTTGTGTGGCGCCTGCGCCATCGTGGTGGACTGGGAACGGGGCTGCCGGTGTTCTGTGGGGAGCTTGTGCTAGAGATCTTCCAGGTCTGCTGCGGGGATGTCGTTTTCCAGGTTGTCCCGGGCCAGGTCTGTGTCTATGATGCCGTGGGCGGGAGAGATGGGTCGCTCGCTGTGGGGGGCGCTGTGGTAGACTTTCTGCTGGGGGCCGGAGGTTCCGGCGATGATGGGGCGGGCTGGGGTTTTGGTAGTTTTGGCCTTCCCCTGAATCTCCGGCACCGGCGGCGCGCTGTTTCGGGGCCGCTTCGTCCAGTCCGGACGGGCCATGCCTTGCTTTGCCATAACAATCACCTCTTCCCTAGGATGTTCCCCGGAGCGGGGATTATACAGGGCTGCAATTCGGTCAAATCCTGTGGGAAAAAGTGGACAGATAGGAGTTAGGCTGATATAATGGACAGGAAAAGCCCGGAAGAGCCAACGGGATGAGGGACAGCGGGGAGGGAATGGCATGACAGAGCAGGAATTGTGGCAGTTTTGGGAAGAGCGGGAGTGTGCAGATGATGTTCAGGAGTTGAAAAAGACTCGGTTTTTGCCCTTCATTGGGGCAGGTATGTCGGTGAATTTTGGCTATCCGACGTGGCCCGGTTTTTTGCGAAATGTTATTGAACGGTATGCATCTCCCTCTGAGCGAGAGGGGCTGTGCAAGATGCTGGACGAGCAAGCGTTTTTACCGCTGGCAGAAGCGCTTGACAAGGATTTGCAAAGCGGGATTGAGGAAGCTGTGCAGCGGCATTTTCGTCCAAGTCAAATGAAAGAGATAGATCCAGCCCGAAACTATGTGAGGCTGCTGCAGAGCATGGGAGTCCGGTCTTATGTGACCACCAATTATGACACGGTGTTGGAACGGTTTGCTCCGGAAGCGGGGGAAAAAGTCATTTTACCCACAACCCTGCAAAGCGCAGGCGAGTTTGAAGAGCTGGAGCGAAGAGGGCAACCCTTTCTTTTAAAGCTGCACGGCACATATGACAACCCGGACAGCATTGTGCTGGCCCAGTGGCAATATGAGAAGCATTACCCCCAGGACGAGAATGCAGTGAACCCGGCGGTGCTGCGCCGTTTGTGGCAGCATGAAACGCTGCTCTTTTTGGGGTGCAGCCTGGAGAAGGACTACCTGGTAGAGCGGATGCTCCAGCTGTCAGGAGAAAACCGGAGAATCCATCACTATGCCGTTGTAGAGTGGCCGCAACTGCCTGAACGGCAGCAGGAACGAGAAGGAGAGCTGTTGCGGCTGAAAATTCGCCCCATCTGGTACCCCCAAGGGGACCACAGCTGCGTTTACACCATCCTGTCCATGCTGGCGGAGGGTAAAGGGGAGCCAGAACCGGCGGGACGCCTGGACCCAGGCGGAGCGGCGTCCAAGCCTTCCGCCCGGCTGAAGCCGGCCTCCTGGGGGGATGTTTTGCCGGCTGAAGAGCTGTCAGCGACCAACCCGGGTGTGTACGAGCCGGATGTAGCGGGGACATGCAACAATCTGGCGAATTTGCTGTCAGCCAGCCCAGAAGGGCGAAAAGAGGCGGAGGAGCTGTTCCGGGAGGCCTTGGCATTGCGCCGGAAGCAGGTGCGAATTGCGCCAGGGGTTTATCAACCCGATCTTGCCAGGGTTTGCCGAAACCTGGGTAGATTCCTTCAGTCCCAGGGCTGGACGGAAGAAGCGGCGGTTCTTTTTCAAGAGGCGAAAGGAGAATGAACATGAAACATAGGAAATATCGGATTCTCAGCATCCTGCTGCTGGCGTGCCTGGCTCTCCAGGCTGTGATTCCCGGGGCCTGGGCGGAGGCGGCGCCGGAGGGGTGGGAGACCTTGGCCCCGGCGGAGACGGCGGCCCCGGAGGAGGCAGACCCCACAGGGGCCCCAGAGGGCCCCACAGACGCCCTGGAAGTGACGGAGGAACCCACTGCCCCTCCTCAGGAAGAGACGGAGCCAGAGGCAACGGAGGAGCCTACAGAGGCGCCTGAACCTACGGAGCCGGACCCTCTGGAAGGGTACACCTTCCCGGATAACTGGGCCAGGGAGCCTCTGATGTTTGCGGTGCGCAACGGCATCCTCCAGGGCCGGGGGGACTACAACCTGGACCCCACGGGGCGAACCACCCGGGCGGAGATGGCTGCCATGCTGGTGCGGCTTCTGGGGGCCAAGGAGCAGGGGGATCTGTCCCCCTACCGGGACCTGGACCCGGCGGCCTGGTACAACCGGGAGCTGAGCGCGGCGGTGAGCCTGGGGATTTTCAACGGCGTCTCCGCCACCCAGATGGCCCCCATGCGGTCCATCACCCGGCAGGAGGCCTTCACGGTGCTGGCCCGGGCCTTTGGGCTGTACCCCCAGAACCGGCGGGCCTATACCCGGTTCCGGGATGGGGAAAAGGTCCAGCCCTATGCCCGGGATGCCGTCAGCGCCCTGGCGGAGGTGGGCTGCGTCACCGGCTATGACACCGGCTACCTGAAGCCCCGGGACCCGATTTCCCGCCAGGAGGTGGCCGCCCTCTTCTATAAACTACTGGACCAGATTTGCGACGATCCCCAGGAGCTGCCGGAGACCGGCTTCGTCCTCTACCGGGGCACGGAGCCTCTGCCCCAGGGCTACCGTCTGGAGGGCAGCCTGGTGCTGGGGGCGGGCCTGTCGGGAAGCCAAACCGTGACGGGAATCCAGGTGACAGACCGGCTGATTCTCCGGTGCGCCACCGGCACGGAGCTGACCCTGGAGGCGGTATCCGCCGGGGAGGTGTCCGTGGCCTCCTGCCTCACGGCGACGGGTGAGGGAACCTTCCCCCTGCTGGTGAGCGCCGGGCCCGGCGCTGAGGTGGCGCTGGACGCAGTCCGGCTGGAGGTGTTCGGCCCCGGGGTCCTCTCGGGGGATTATGAAACGGCGTCGGTCCACTGCAGCGGCGCGGTCTTCTCCGGGGAGGTGGACCGCCTGACGGCGACTGCCGCCGGGGCTACCGTAGAGGTCCGGGGCCAGGCCGGGGAGGTGCTCCTGCCCATGGAGCGGACCCGGCTCACAGGCTCCGGCTATGCCGGAAGCGTGGTGGTGCAGGGCCGCCACTGCGTGGTGGAGCTGGCCTACGGGGAGTTGGTGGATCAGGTGGACTGGGGCCTGGAGGGCCTGCAGGTCCAGGTGACCGGCACCGCCTCCATCTCTGCAAACAGCCCCAAAGCGGTCCTCACGGCAAAGTTTACGAACTTCACCGCCGGCTACGGCTGCACCGACGGGGCGCGCACCTGCCAGGTGGTGTGGTTCCTGAATGGAAAGCTGCTGGGAGGCAGCAGCAGCTTCACTCTGCGGGAAGGGGCAACCGCCACCTGCACCAAGACCTTTGACCGGGCCCAGCGGCCGGAGCAGGACCCGGTGTTTACGGTGGTCCTCACCTGCGGGGGAGAAACGGTCCGGGACCAGTATACGGTGAAGGTAGATCGGGAACGCTGGGACTATGAGACGGCCCTGGAGACGGTCCAGGGGGTGAACATTGAGGCGGATGTCCTCCGCCGGACTCCCCTGTATGGGGACCGGAGCATGAGCTACATTCTGCAATACCTGCCCCAGGGGACGGCCCTGACCCACCTGTATTACTCCCAGGACCCCGGCGCACCGGGACAGGTGCGGCTGGCAGACGGCACCGTGGGATGGGTAAACTGGGACGATTACCTGGTCTCCCGAACCGATTACACCCAAGGAGAGGACTATTCCACCGCCACCAAGGAGGGATTTGTGAACCAAAAGGGCTACTCCAGCCCCACCGGCTACCTCCTTTGGATCAGCCTGAAGACCCAGCGGGTGAATATTTTCCAGGGGAGCAAAGGAAATTGGAAGCTGATCCGTTCCAGTCCCTGCTCCACGGGGACCAACCTGACACCCACAGTGACCGGCGTCTTCTCCGTGATTTACAAAACCTACCGTTGGCGGTTCTCCGATACCATTGACGGTCAGTACATTGACGATTACTACCGGGTGTACCACATCACCGGCTTCTGGGGTGGGCAGGCCTTCCATTCCCGGCCCTATCGGTCCAGCGATGAGTCCCTCCTGGACGGGACCATGGGCACCCCCTCTTCCCACGGATGCGTCCGGATGTATGATGAAGATTGCAGCTATATTTATGACGAGATACCGTATGATACCACGGTGGTGGTATTCTGACCCCATGGCCAGGCGGTTTTGCCTGAAAGGAGCAGGTTCAAATGGATAACAATATGATTTTTACGAGAAAGACCCTGGTGGACGCCACTCATGTGGACCGGTGGGGCCGGATGCGCCCGGCCTCTCTGCTGGAGGTGATGCAGGAGACGGCAGGGGACCATGCGGCCCTTCTGGGCGTGGGCCGGGAGCAGCTGGATCCCCGGGGGCTGTTCTGGGCCATCGTCCGCCAGACCATTGAGATTCACCGCCTGCCGGGAATCGGGGAGACGGTGCTGGCGGAGACCTGGCCAGGCCCCCCCAGCCGGACGGCCTATCCCCGGTATATGGTGGGCCGGACGCCCCAGGGGGAGGAGCTGTTCCGGGCGGTGGCGCTGTGGCTGCTGATGGATGTGAACACCCGGGCCATGGTGCTGCCCAGCGGCAGCGGCATTCAGGTGCCGGGGCTCCTCCGGGGCGGTGAGCTGGCGAACCCCATGGGCATTGCCCCCCGGGTCTACGACAACCAGGAGCTCCGCCGGGTGCGTTACTCGGAGCTGGATTGCAATGGGCACCTGTCCAACACCAAGTATCTCAACTGGATGGAGGACCTGCTGCCCACCCAGTGGCACAGGGATCACGCGCTGTCCAAGGTCCACATCTGCTACCTGAATGAGGCCAGGGCAGACCAGGAGATTGCCCTGAGCTGGGTCCTGGAGGACGAGGCCCTGGCCCTGGAGGGCCGCCGGGACACTGGGGAAACCACAAACCGGGTTTTTGCCCTGCAGGCTCTGTACCGGCAGACGAGGGCGGGAGCAAGCGTTTGAGCTGAAACACGGAGAACAGCCGGGCCCTACGCCTGGAAGGTGAATGCACCTTTTGGGGCGCCTCATTGACGTGTTCTCCATGTGCAAACAATTGACAATCCTCATGATTTGTGAGAAAATAAGATAAATTTCGGCTCTGGCCTGAGCCGGTTTCTATGAGAGGAAGGAATCTGCTATGTTCCAATCCAGAACACACAATTGCGGCGAGCTGCGCCTTTCCGACGCGGGAAAAGTGGTCACCCTGGCCGGTTGGCTGGAAAATGTCCGGGAAGTGGGCGCGAATTTCGCTTTTTTGGTCCTGCGGGATTTTTATGGAACCACCCAGGTGGTGGTGGAGACGGAGGAGATGATGCAGAAGGTCAAGGGCATCAACAAAGAGTCCACCGTCACCGTCACCGGCACCGTCCGGGAGCGGGCCAGCAAAAACCCCAAGCTGCCCACCGGCGACATTGAGGTGGCTCCCACAGACATTACGGTTCTGGGCAAGTGCTACCACAATGCCCTGCCCTTTGAGATCAACAAGTCCCGGGAAGCCGACGAGAATGCCCGGCTGAAGTACCGTTACCTGGATCTGCGGAACCCGGCGGTGAAGGAGAACATCATTCTCCGGTGCAATGTGGTCTCTGCCATTCGAGCCGGGATGACTGCCGAGGGCTTCCTGGAGATCACCACCCCCATCCTCACCTCCTCCTCTCCTGAGGGCGCCCGGGATTACCTGGTTCCCGCCCGGAATCACCCCGGCAAATTCTACGCTCTGCCCCAGGCCCCTCAGCAGTTCAAGCAGCTGCTGATGACCGCCGGGTTTGACCGGTACTTCCAGATTGCTCCCTGCTTCCGGGACGAGGACGCCCGGGCGGACCGGTCTCCCGGTGAGTTCTACCAGCTGGACATGGAGATGGCCTTTGCTACCCAAGATGACGTGTTTGCCGTCATTGAGAAGGTCTTCCCCCCCATCTTTACCAAGTATGGCAAATATTCCACTGCCTCCACCGCCCCCTTCCGCCGCATTTCCTACAACGAGGCCATGGAGAAGTACGGCTCCGACAAGCCGGACCTGCGCATTGACCTCACCGTAGAGGACATCACAGAAGAAGTAACCGGCTGCGGTTTCGGGCCCTTTGAGGGCGCGGTGGTAAAGGCCGTGGTGGTCCACGACTTCACCCAGACCCGGAAGCAGATTGATAAGCTCTGCGCCGATGCCGAAGTGGCCTCTGGCGGCAACAAGGCTTTTTGGTTCCGCCTGGACGGAAACGGCGAGCTGGTGGGGGGCATCTCCAAGTTCCTGGGGGAGAAGAAGGAGGCCTTGGTGGCCAAGCTGGGCCTGAAGCCCAATTCCTTTGTAGCGGTCTCCGCCGGGAAGAAGTCCGCCGCCCAGAAAACCGCCGGCGTCCTCCGGAAGCTTCTGGGCGCCTCCGTGCCCGGCCATATGGATCAGGAGCGGTACGAATTCTGCTGGATTGTGGACTTCCCCATGTACGAAATCGGGGAGGAATCCGGCCAGCTGGAGTTCTGCCACAACCCCTTCTCCATGCCCCAGGGCGGTATGCAGGCCCTGGAGGAGAAGGACCCCCTGGAGATTTATGCCTATCAGTATGACCTGGTGTGCAACGGCGTGGAGCTGTCCTCCGGGGCTGTCCGGAACCATGTGCCGGAGATCATGGTCAAGGCCTTTTCCCTGGTCGGCCTGGGCGAGGAGGATGTAAAGGCCAAATTCCCCGCCATGTACAACGCCTTCACCTATGGCGCGCCTCCCCACGCCGGCATTGCCCCGGGTGTGGACCGCATGGTCATGCTCCTGGCAGGAGAAGACTCCATCCGGGAGATCATTCCCTTCCCCATGAACAAAAACGCCCAGGATTTGATGATGGGCGCTCCCAGTCAGGTGGAACAGAAGCAGCTGGAGGATGTGCACATTCAGATCAAGCTGTAACCGGACCTAAACAAGTCTCAGCTGCCCACTGCAGCATGCAAGCCCGCCAAATTCCGATTTGGCGGGCTTGTGGTTGCGTGACGTCCTGGATGCTGACGGAAATTCCTATTTGCCCGACAGGTTATGCCCTGAGCGGGGGAGATGCGATTTTCCGATGGGGCTTCACTTCATGAGCTCGTCGGCCAAGCGCAGGATCTCCGGCGCAACCTTCTCGCGCTCCTGTTTGGCGATCCGGGTATGCAGCGGATATGCGAGAGCAACCAAGGCAATGCCGACCAGCCCAATGACGATACCGGGAATGAACCACGGCCCCATCCAAACCATGGTGGCACACATTCCCAGGCCTAAGAGCAAGGTTCCCAGAATCCCCGCCGTGAGGGAAACCGCAGCGCTTTTTCTGGAAACGCGTTGGTCCAGCCTGCGCAGCTGCTCCAGCCGGTCGCGCTCCTTGGGTGTGTATTTCTGACGGATCCGCCGAACCTCCTCCTGCTCCCTGGCAGAATAGGTGTAGTGAAATGCTTCGTTTTTGTTCTCCATGTTTTGACGCTCCTGTTGTTTCCCCACACACGCTTCCTGTGTGTATTTTTTAAGTTCCCGATTTGCCTTGAGAATCATATAGACGGACATGGCAAGCACCATCACACAGACGCCACCTCCGGTCAGACCGGTCATGGACCGGCGGAAGCCTTCTCCGCCGCCGTACTGAGCCAGCATAGCAGTCTCCAGGGACAGAAGAGACACCAGGGCAGCCGCAAAGCGGATGATTTTGGCCGCTGATAAAGTAGGACTTTTGTATGCCCGGTATTTGACCATATCCAGAATGGACGCCGCGACTGTATAAAATGTGTAAGCCGCCGAAGCGATGACCATGGATTCCGGATAGACATACGCCCGATGGTCCCGGACCATTTGCACCACCAAGCCGGTCAATGACAGGTTGAGAAGCACCAGCATGGCGCCGCACAGACGATATCGGCGATACTCGGACATGATGTCCTGCTGACTGCGCATGCTTCTCATCTGGCAGAGCAAAAGAAATCGGATCATGGACAGGACAATATAATAAACAGCAACCGCTCCCCACCAAAATGAGGAATAAACAATCCCAACCGTCAGCTTGAAGGCAGAATACACCAGGTTCATTCCCAGAGAGACTAAGAGGGACATCCAAACCCGGAAGGCAGCATCGGTCATGAACCGCTTGCCCCACGGATTTGCATAGAGCTTCTGTCTGGCTGCCCGGTAGAATCCCGGCAAAGTCCTGACCAGGAAGATACATACCACCGTTAAGGCGTATGCGGACAGAGCATAGACGGCGTATGCCGCCGGGTGTTCGTCCGCTCCCCGGAGAAACACCACCGGGAGCGCCGCTGCGCTGAAACCCGCCAGAATGGCCATCACCCACCCTGGCGGAAGCAGCAGCTTCTTACAGATCCTGTTCCAAGCCTTCATGACAATTCCTCCGGATTTTTACGGTGAAGGTGCTGCCCACTCCCGGAGCGCTTTCCACGCAAATTTCCCCGCCCATGATATCCACCACACGCTTGACCAAAGCCAGGCCCAAACCGTTGCCTTGAGTAGCGTGGGAGGCATCGCCCTGGTAGAACTTCTCAAAAATATGCGCGCCCACCTCTGGTGACATCCCGCAGCCGGTGTCGGAGATCTGCACCGTGGCGTACTGGCTGTCCGCGGTCAGAATCACACCGACCGTTCCCCCCTGCCGTGTGAACTTGAAGGCGTTGGAGAGCAGATTGTTCCAAACTAAAGAAAGAAGCTCCGCGTCAGCAGAGATTCTGACACCTTCTGCAAGATTTACATCGATTTCAATGCCCTGCTTCTCCCAGACAGGTTCAAATTGCAGCAGGCTTTCACACAGCTGCTCGCTCAAGTTGTACACCGAGACGGCGGGGAAAATCTGCTGGTTCTCCAATTTGTTCAGCTTCAGAATATTGGTAACGAGGCTTGCAAGCCTACGGGCGGAGTCTGTGACAGACCTTGCATATTCCAGCCGCTTTTCCTCGGTCAAGCCGGGCTGCTGCAGCATGGTTCCGTAGTTCTGAATCACAGCCAGCGGCGTTTTCAGCTCATGGGAGACGTTGGCAATGAAGTCCGTCCGCAGTGTCTCCACCCCGGCCAGCTCCCCGGCAAGGGCATTGATATGCTCGGCAATCTCTCCAAAGTGGCTATATCGATCCATCACCTCGGGAACGGAGATTCTTGCATCGAAGTCTCCGTTCATCAGCCGCTCCAAGACCCCTTGAATCTTCCTGGCTGGGCGCTTGACCGTCACGTATCGTCTCAGTGCGTCGATCCCCACGCAGATGGCAGCCAGCACCAGCACATTGACAAAAACAACCGGTGCAAAGGTCCGTATCTCCTCTTCTGACAGGGAAACGGTGGAGAAAAACACCAGAAATGTACAGGTGACTGCCATGCCGATGGATGCAGCAAACAGCAGGAAGGAGCGCAAATAATTCAACGCACTCCAAAGGAAGGTACGCCGCCCTCTGCTCATTTGATCACCGCCTTGTAGCCCAAGCCATGCACCGTGACGATCTCAAAGGCGTCACAACGGGCCAGCTTGCTCCGCAGCTTGGTCATATACACATCCACTGTGCGGGGGCCGGATGCGGTGTCGGCGTCCCAAAACTCATCCATCAGCTGTGTGCGGGTAAAGGTTTTTCTGGGATAAGACAGCAGCTTATAGAGCAGGTTGAACTCTCGTGTGGTCAGGGAGATCTCTTCCTCACCCAGATATGCTGTGTGCTCGTCCACATCCATCACGAAGTTACCGACCTCCAAATGGTGGCTGGAGGCGATCTTTGCCCGGCGCAGCAGCGCGCCGATCCGCAAGCACAGCTCATCCAAATCGATGGGTTTCACCATGTAATCGTCAATTCCTGCGCGATACCCCCGCTGCTTGGAGGCAAAATCGTCTCGTGCCGTCATAAACAGGATGGGGATATTTTCATCCAGGCTGCGTACCGTCCTGGCAAATTCAAAACCGTCAATTTCCGGCATCATAATGTCCGAGACGATCAGGTCAAACATGCTCTGGTACAGCGCGTTGTAGGCATCGCTGGCACGCAGGCAGCCGGTTGCTACATAGCCGCTTTGATTGAGGAAGGAACAGACCGTGCGATTCAAGTCGGAATCGTCCTCTACTACTAAGATCTGGAACATCAGGCACCCCTCCGCGAATTTTACCGAAATGATACCACAGAAATGTGAATATTTTGTTTGCGTCAGAGGGAAATCTAAAAAAGTCTGGGCGGCCCATCCCGGCGCCGCGTGTTACTTGCCAGTATGCTTCCCCTGGCCAGTGGCAGCCAGACGCTTCTTGGCTTCCTCCACCGATTCACCGTCATGAGTCAGGAAATGGTCCACGAACTTGTCGGTTATTTTGGTGAAGCTGCTCACCACGCCGTCTTCGATCCTATGATATCCACCAACGACGCCGCCTTCTATTTTTTTGTAGCCATTGACAGCCGCCTCCGCAATCTTTTCGTTTGCCTGAACCAGTTTGGACTTTGCCATGATATGTTCCTCCTGTTATTCCAACTTGATTGTGTAGCAATTACTGCAAACCCTTTACTAAGGGAATCAGGCACATCAGCAGTACAATGCCCACCAGACCGATGACTATGCCGTAGACCAGCATATCCCAAACCATAACCATGCACATACCTGCACCCAGAGTCAGCGTGCCCGCCATGCCCAGCACAGTGACAGCCACAGTTTTCGCGGTGAGCTTGACCAGGACGGGTTTGCCCGCCATTTTACGGCGAATTAGGAGCATGACCAGCAGCACCACCATGCCGGTACAGCCGGTCACAACGCCGGGGCCCCATGCGTTCCACTCTGGCAACAGCGTCATACACATGCCCAGGGCAAATAAGATACCGCCAATGGCACTTAGGATCAGAGTGACGAAGTTCTTTTTTGACATAATGATTTTACCTCCTGATTGGATGACGGATTCCTTTTGACTGGCACATCATACTGCCTCCGTGTTTTCAAATTGATGACGAGTTGTTTGCGAAGTGTTAATTTGCGGGATGCTCTCTTCCGGAATTGCGACCAACGCCGCTGTTTCCATCAGACCGCTCCAGTTTGTAATTTTGTGTGCGGTTTTGTTGTTGCCACGCCGTGATATTGCATACACTGGATCGAGACGAAGAGGCCCAGAAGGACGAAGAGATTGCAAAAGCACTTTTCAGCCAAAATAAATCATAGTTTTTACCAAATAAAAGGCGTGCTGCGGACATTCCACAGCACGCCTTGTTATCATTTGTGCGCAAAAGAATTTCAATGCCTTTTGGGTAATTATTTCGCGTACTCCACGGCCTTGGTCTCCCGGATGACGTTGACCTTGATCTGGCCGGGGTATTCCAGCTCGGATTCCAGCTTCCGGGCGATGTCCCGGGCTAGGAGGATCATGCTGTCCTCGGAGACCTCTTCAGGCCGCACCATAATGCGGACCTCCCGGCCGGCCTGAATGGCGTAGGCCTTTTCCACGCCGGGGTAGGAACCAGTGAGCTCCTCCAGCTTTTGCAGCCGGCGAATATAATTTTCCACGTTCTCCCGCCGTGCCCCGGGGCGGGCGGCGGAAATGGCGTCGGCTGCCTGGACCAGGCAGGCCACAATGGTTTGGGGCTCTACGTCGCCGTGATGGGCCTCAATGGCGTGGACCACAGCGGCGCCTTCTTTATACTTCCTGGCCAGCTCCACGCCCAGCTGGACGTGGCTGCCTTCCATCTCGTGGTCCACAGCCTTTCCCAGGTCATGGAGGAGGCCCGCCCGCTTGGCCAGGGCCACGTCCACGCCCAGCTCAGAGGCCAAAAGCCCTGCGATGTGAGCTACCTCGATGGAGTGGTTCAGCACGTTCTGGCCGTAAGAGGTGCGGTACTTCTGGCGTCCCAGAATCTTGATGAGCTCCGGGTGCAGGTTGTGTACGCCGGTTTCGTAGCAGGCCCGCTCGCCCTCTTCCTTGATGGTCCGGTCCACTTCCTTCCGGGCCTTTTCCACCATGTCCTCAATGCGGGTGGGGTGGATGCGGCCGTCGGCAATCAGCTTCTCCAGGGCCAGCCGGGCAATCTCCCGGCGGACGGGGTCAAAGGAGGAGACGGTAATGGCTTCTGGGGTATCGTCGATGATCAGGTCTACGCCGGTGATGGTTTCCAGGGTCCGGATGTTCCGGCCCTCCCGGCCGATGATCCGGCCCTTCATCTCGTCGTTGGGCAGGGGGACTACAGAGACGGTGGTCTCCGCCGCATGGTCGGCGGCGCAACGCTGGATGGCGGTGGCGATGATCTCCCGAGCCGTCTGCTCGGCCTCCTCCTTCAGCTGCGATTCCACCTCTTTGATCTTCATGGCGGTTTCGTGCCGAACCTCGGATTCCACGCTGTCCAGGAGGTATTTCTTGGCTTCCTCCTGGGTCAGGCCGGAGATTTTCTCCAGGACCTCCATCTGGCTTCTCTTAATAAGATTGACCTCATTCTGGGTGGCGGTGATGGCGGCCTGTTTTTTGGTCAAGTCGTCCTCTTTCCGCTCGTAGGCGTCCATTTTCTTATCCAGGGATTCTTCCTTTTGCTGCAGGCGGCGTTCCTGCTTGGAAAGCTCGCTGCGGCGCTCTTTGACTTCCTTTTCGTACTCGGTGCGCGATTTATGGATTTCGTCCTTTGCCTCCAGCAGCATTTCCTTCTTTTTGCTCTCGCCGCCGCGGATGGCCTCGTTGATGATACGGGTGGCCTCTTCCTCGGCGCTTCCGATTTCCCGTTCGGCAACCTTTTTCCGGTATATGGTGCCGGCCAGGAAGGCCGCGACTGCAACCACAAGGCTAACGCCAAGGATCAGCAAAGTAATCTGAATGGGTCCCATAATTCGTGACACACCTCCTTCACTAAGATTTGGGTTTCCGGAGGGTGACTGTCCACAACGCCTTCGGCGCAGACGGACAAGGCCCCGTCAGGAGCCTGGGGCGATTTTCAGGAGTGACGGCAGGGAATCCTGCCAGCATAAAAAACGCCAGCCAATCCGCCGAGCCGGGCGGACGCATGGACGGTAACACGCCGGTTTTGCGCAGAAAAAGTAACACCGGGCCGGCACAGTCCCCAACAGCGCCAGCCGGTACACCAATCCATCGTTTATTTTATATGCTGCGAAAGGGAAAGTCAAGACAATTTGCACGAAGGCCATAAAAAAATCCAACGTTTTTATGCACAAAGCGACAAGAAACCGGGGAGGGGATTTGATGTGGTCTGTTTTAAATGGCCTGGATGTAGCTGGTTTTTGCGTATTCTTCCCGGCTCTTGACCCAAAATCATTGTAAATTCTACAAGCACTGGCTTTGGTTGATACCGGGCATATGCTTCCTTGGGGTGGTTACACTGGCCTTGCTTCCCTGATGGGAATCAATCTGAATACAAAACCCACGGCGTAGTGCTCATGTGGAGCTACGCCGTGGGTTGTCTCTTTATGTCAGGGAGCTCAAAACCACCTGCTCATACAGGGGCCTGCCCGGCTCGTAGCCCTGGGGACGGTAGGTGACGGAGGAAATGGGTTTGCCCTCCAGGCCGTAGCGGGCGTTGTAGCCGAACAGGTTGATGTAATGGGTTAGATCATCCCGCTCTGCCGCCATGGCCTCCAGGACGGCCACAGTGGCCAGCACGTCGTCAATGGCCCGGTGGGAGTTTTGCACCTGGTCCTGGAGGTTGTAGGCCTCAATGGCTGAGGCCAGACGGTGGGGAAAGGCGCGCCGGTCCCGGTACACCGTGAGGAGGTCCAACTTGTCTTTTCCCTTCAAAATGGCAGCATCCCCGTCTTTTACCAGGGTATAGAAAAGAAAGGACAGGTCAAAGTGGGCGTTGTAGGCAAGGAGCAGGGTGCGCTCGCCTGCAATCAGCTCCGCCACGTCCCGGCACAGACGGGGTTTGGGGATGCCCCGCTCCCGTAAGTCTTGATTGGTGATGCCGGTGAGGGCCTGAATTTTAGGTGGTACAAACCGCCCGGGAGACAGCGCCACCAGGTTGTCATACTCCCGGGTGACCACGGCCTCACCGTTCTGCCGCTCCAGAACGGCGGCGGAGAATTCGATGATCTCATCCCGATTGGGAGACAGGCCCGTGGTCTCTGTGTCAAAGATCACCAGCTTGTCATACCGGGAAAACAGGGTATCCAATTTTGCCATAAAACCTCCTATGTTTTGATCAGAGAGGCGGCGCGGGCAAATTTGCTCCGGGTCTCTTCCTGGAGATGCCAGGCTTCAGACAGACTCCGGCACCACTGGGCCAGGGCCTCGCCGCTGCCCCCCTTTCGCTCTGCCTCCAGCTCCCAAAAGGGCAGATCCCGTCCGCCGCCGGTGAGTACTCCCTGGTCCAGGGCCAGCTCTGCCACGGCATCTGGCAGGCAGGCCAGGAGCCGGAGCCGCCGGAACCGTGCGCCGCACCGGGGCAATAATTGGTCCGGCTGCAAAGACGTGACTTCCCATGGCGCGCCCAGCGTCTGCAATTTGGACAGGTCTGCCAGTCCCCCGCCGGGCAGCTCCCATTCCCCCCGGGCCCGGCCAGGACCTGGGGTTTTTACGGTCAGGACAGGGCGCCCGTTTTCCTGGCGCACCCGCAGGGTCCAGTGGCGGGCGGCCAGGGCTTGGTCTGGCGTGTCATAATAAACCGTCTCCATCTCCACTGCCTCCCAGGGGCCAAAGGCTTTCTCCAGCTCCTGGCGAAGCTCCTCCAGTTGACCGGGGCCTGTGAGGGCATACTTAAACTCCAATTCCAGTCCCATGATTACTCCTTGTCGTGTTTCTGCTGCTTCATCCAAATCTTCATTACCAGGCTGTGGGGCAGCAGCTTCACGCCCCGCACCTGCCAGCGGACCGGCGCGCCGTGGACAGACAGGTCCTTCCGGGTGCGGTATAGGTCATGGATGGCTGTGGCGACTACGTCCTTTGCTTCATACATGATGTTGTAATAGGTGACTG
Source organism: uncultured Eubacteriales bacterium (assembly GCA_900545515.1). Lineage (GTDB taxonomy): Bacteria > Bacillota > Clostridia > Oscillospirales > Oscillospiraceae > Faecousia. Next base: position 29,349 of record UQZA01000015.1, read on the forward strand.
CGGTATTGCTGGTCTTGGTGGCGTGATCGAAAAACTCCGTTTTAACCCACCCGGGGCTCACGGCCATGACCCGGATGCCCCGGGACTTCAGCTCCTGATTCAGGGCGCGGCTGTAGCTGAGGACGAAAGCCTTGGTGGAGCCGTATACATTGAGGTATGGCACAGGCTGGAACGCGGACAGGGAGTCCAATTCGACGATTTTGCCGTCCCGGTGCATATAAGGAAGGGACAGCTGGGTCATGGCTACCAGGGCTTTGCAATTGAGGTCAATCATATTCATGCAGTCCTGCAAAGGAATCTGGTCGTACCGTCCAAATTTCCCGAAGCCGGCGCAGTTGACCAGAACCTTGATTTCCGGCTGCACCATATCCAACAGATCTGCATACCGCTGAAAGCTGTCCGGGTTCAACAAATCCATGGCAATGGGACGGATGGGGCAGCAGACCTGATCCTTCAGAGATTCCAGCGCCTCCTTCCGGCGGGCGATGACCCACATTTCGTCGAAGTTTGCCTCATGGGAAAGCTGGATGGCAAACTCCCGGCCCATGCCGGAGCTGGCGCCGGTAATGACCGCAATTTTCATATACATTCCTCCTGTGACATGGGATCATGATATTCTTTCATATCACGATTTTCGGGCGATGTCAAGAGAAAACCCGGTCGCACCATTGACAAATCCCCGGCGGGCGGATAAACTTGGGATAACAGACTGGCAAGGAGGAATCACCTATGTCATCCAAGGTATATTACACCGATTTTCACACCACAGTGGACGAGCCCCTGACCAAAAAGCTGGCCCGGCTGATTCTTACGGCGGGCATGGATCAGATTGATTTTCAGGGGAAATTTGTAGCCATCAAGATGCATTTCGGCGAGCCGGGGAACCTGGCGTTCCTGCGGCCCAACTACGCCCGGGTGGTGGCAGACGTGGTGAAGGACCTGGGAGGGAAGCCCTTCCTCACGGACTGCAACACGTTGTACATTGGCGGACGGAAGAACGCCCTGGATCATTTGGACAGTGCCTATCAAAACGGATTTGTGCCATACGCCACTGGTTGCCAGGTGATCATTGCCGATGGCCTGAAAGGTACGGACGAGGTGGACGTGCCAGTGGAGGGCGGCGAATATGTGAAGACTGCCAAAATTGGCCGGGCGGTGATGGATGCGGATATTGTCATTTCCCTCACCCATTTTAAGTGCCACGAAGAGGCCGGCGTAGGTGGCGCCATGAAAAACGTGGGAATGGGCTGCGGCTCCGGCGCCGGGAAGCGGGAAATGCACAGCGACGGGCGGCCCCTGACTGACCGGGAGAAATGTGTAGGCTGCGGAGCCTGCGCCAAAATCTGCGCTCACAAGGGACCCAAGCTCCGGGACGGTAAGATGGAAATCGACTGGAGCACCTGCGTGGGCTGCGGCCGGTGCATGGCCGTGTGCCCGGTGGGAGCCATTTATCCGGCCTACCAACACTCTGCCAGTCTCCTGGGCTGCAAAATTGCCGAGTACACCAAGGCGGTCCTGGCCGGACGGCCCAGCTTCCACATCAGCCTGGTGCAGGATGTGAGCCCTTACTGCGACTGTCACGCAGAAAACGATGTGCCGGTGGTGCCGGATGTGGGCATGTTCGCCTCCTTTGACCCGGTGGCTCTGGATCTGGCCTGCACGGAAGCGGTCCTGGCTCAGAAGCCCATGGCCGGTTCCGTCCTGGAATCGGTTGCCGGACGGGGGAAGGATCACATTCAATCCATTTTCCCCATTACCAACTGGCGCAGCCAGATCGCCCACGCCAAAAAAATCGGCCTGGGCGAGGATAGCTATCAGCTGGTGCAAATCTGATCCGGTCTGCATGTGACCGGGAGGAGGACTGCAGGATGGGGCTCTATGCTGATTGGCAGGCCGTCCTGGATCAAAATGCAGGGGAAATGGAGCAGTATTTCCAGGAGCATGCCCGATTTTTTTGACATAACACCAAGGAATGCTTTACGAAACAGGCCTTCCTTCGCGCCAACTGTGCCTACCCCGGAGCCTGGGCCGGGGAGATGCAACGGGTGGAGGGGACCGGAGACGCCCCCATCACAGTGGCGCATGTGTACGCCAGGAACGAGTCCTGTTCGTTCCACGTGACCTCCTTCTTCCGGATTTCTCAGGGAAGGATTGTCACTCTGGACGAATGCTGGGGAGACGATGGCCCGCCGCCCCGGTGGCGGCAGGAGATGGGCCTCAGCACGCCGATGGAGAAACTCAGCGCTATGTGAGGTCCCTGCCGGGAGTTCTCAGCAAAAAATACCGGGGCACCGCAAAGCGGCAGCTGCTTTGCGGTGCCCCGTTCTGTACAATGCGTTTGAATGCGCGCCTGAGGCCGTACGCGGCACGGTGCCGGGTTATCGGCCCTTCCCAAGGAAGAAGAGCGCTAGCATTCCAGGACCCACGTGAGCGCCAGTGAGAGGCTCGTGGAGGCAGACAATGAGTTCCTTGGGCGGTGCAATTTCCTGGACCATCCGAGCCAGCTGCTCCGCATCCTCCGGGCAGTCCCCGTGGGAGATGTAGACCCGCTGGGTCTCCGGGCTGCATACCCGCTTCCGGTACAGCTCCCCCAGGGTCTCCACCGCCCGCTTCCGGCCACGCACCTTGTTGAAGACGGTGATATGCCCGGTTTCATCTCCCCGGAGCAGGGGTTTCAGCTGCAGCATGGTGCCCAGCGTCGCCGTGACGCCGGACAGCCGCCCGGTCCGGCGGAGGAACATCAGGTCATCTACGGTGAAAAATTCGCACAGATTATCCCGGTCCCGCTCCAGCGAGGCATAGGTTTGGTCCAGGTTCAGTCCGGCCTTCCGATCGTCGGAGGCCCGGCCCAGGAGAAGACCAATACCAAACCCAGCGCCCATGGAATCCAGCACCCGCACTTGCCGTTGGGGGAATTCCTCCATCAGGGCTTGAGCAGCCTGCAAACCGGAGGCCACGGTGCCGCTGATTCCGGAGGAGAGCGTGATGTACAGGACATCCTCACCCGCAGCCAGAACCGGACGGAAGGCATCCTCCATCTGCGCGGCAGGGATCAGGGATGTTTTGACCACGCCCTTGTTCCGAAGGAAATTGTAGTACTCATGACCGTCAAAATCCTCGGGATAGGGGGGACAGGTAATTAGCTTTCCCTCCCGCTCATAAGAGGAGGAAATGATTTGCACCTGGAACTCCTCCAGCTGTGCTTTGGGAAGGTTGCAGGATGAATCCGAAAAAATGGCAAAGCTCATGTTGAAACGCGCCTCCGCATCTTGTGTTTGATATTAGTATACATGATTCTGGAGAGCATGTAAAGACGTGAGTTGTAAAAAGTTTGTGACTGGGAGGACGCCGGTCTTGCAGCTACATGGGGAATTGTGCTACAATGTACAAAAGTTCCGAGGGAGAAGGTGGCTGACGCAATGACTTACGATAAAAAACAGGTGGCAGACCGGCTGTGCTACTGGCGAGAATTTATGCAGAGCTTTCACCTGCCCACCTGGGAGGAGCTGCCGGATCTGGAGCTGTACATGGACCAGGTGGTGTCTCTGGTGATCCGTTATGTGAATTTGCAGCCCCATTCTGCGCTGAAGGACTCCATCCTGACGGCCAGCGCAGTGAACAACTATGTCCGGCTGAAGCTCATTCCTCCACCTGTGAAGAAACGCTACAGCCGGATTCACTTGGCGTATCTGATTGTGATCTGTTGTCTGAAGGGGTCTATGAGCCTGTCCAGCATTCAGCAGATGTTTCCTATGAACCTGTCCGAGGAGGAGGTTCAGCAGATTTACACGAACTTTGTACACCGGTACCGCACCGCCTATTTGCGCTGTGTGGAGCAGCTGGAGCAGCTGTCCGAGCCGGTTTTGGACCCTGGAAACCAGGAAACCAGCCAGGTGGAGAGCCTGGTCCTCACCACGGCGGTGGCTGCCACTTTATATAAATTGGTCACCGATAAGCTGCTGGCTCTGCAGCTACCTCAGGAGGAGCCGGCTCATTGAAGTGCCTTGGGAGGCAAGACGATGGCAACAGGCACCGGCGTGTGGAAAAACGCCGGTGCCTGTTGCTGTATTTCGAGGGGCTATACGTACTGAATTTTCATACTGCCAAAGCTGACCTCCCCCTCCAGCCAGATGGTCGCCTGTGGAGTGGGGTCCGGCTGACCGGAGACGTCGATGCCGCCGCCTGTACGGTCCAGTCTGTTTTCAATCCGGTACCGGCTGGGTGCTTGGATCACCAGGTTGCCAAAGGCAGCGTCAAAACACAGCCGGCAGTTCGGGACAACCGATTGGCAGCCGGTGAGATCCAGCACCAAGCTGCCAAAGGCCATATCGATGTTGCCGCCCTGAAGCTCCTCCGTCTGGACCGTGATCCGGTCGGAGCAAAAGGCAAAGTCCCCCCGGATGTAACCGGAATTATTGACATAGGACCGCCGTGTTTTGTCCTCACTGTGGAAAGAAGCTCCATTTACCGTAACGTGAGGGCGTCTTTTTTTCCTGTGCTTGCGCCAGCTGACGCGGTCAAACACCATGGAAATGCCCCAGAGAATCAGCAGCAGCCCCAGAACCAGAGGCCAGGTGATGAGAGAGGGGATGACGCCCAAATTCACCAGCAGGAAGTACAGGCCCGCTGCACTGGCCCCAAGCCCGAAAGCCGAAAGGTGGGAAGTGCAGGAAGACAGGCCCAGGCACAGGAGGGCAGAGGGCCAGGCCACAGACCAGAGCCATACATCCAGTTCCAAGTAGATTGCGGCGATGTAGGTAACGCCAGTGAGGATCAGAAACAGTGCAAACCAAATCCCGCTGTCTTGCAAGTTTAGATGGAAACCGCTTTCATCTGCATCCTGGATGACCTCCTCCACCACTTCGCCCACGTGGCTTTTCCGGGGCTCTTCCGCCGTCCGGGGGACGCCCAGCAGCTCGTCTGTGGAAATGCCAAATAGCTCTGCCAGACGGGGAACTGCGGTCACATCGGGGCAGGACAGGTCGTGCTCCCATTTACTCACCGCCTGGGCGGTCACGCCCATTTTTTCAGCCAGCTGATCCTGTGTCAGTCCCAGCCGCTTTCGGTGGTATAAAATTCGCTTGCCCAGGGTCAAGCTTGCCGTGTCTTCCATGTTGAAAACCTCCTGTTGGATTTGCCTGTACTATGCCACAAAATCGGGGAAAAAGCTATCACCCATTTGTTGATTTCCAGTATTTTTCTCCCACAACGGCTGGTTGAGGGGGCTCCAACGGGCGGTTGTTTTTTTGAATTACAGAACTTTTTGCGCCCCAGAACGCGAAAAAGCGTACCGAATGGATACGACTTTAAAGCTGCCCCAGGAGTCCGTCCTTGTAGAGGCCGGTGATGGTGACATTGCAAATTTGGTTGTGCAAACCGTTTCCCGGCGCGTAGACCTTGGTGTAGGTGGGGGTGTGACCGGTGTAGAGGCCCTCTCCGGCCGGTTCTTCCCAAAGCACTTCCTGTGTGGTTCCGATTTGCGCAGACAGATAGGCTTGCTCCAGCGCCCGGGCGACGGCAATGGCCCGGGCGCTGCGGGCCTCTTTTTCCGCCTTGGTTAGCTGCCCCGGCATCTTGTCCGCAGGGGTACCGGGACGGCGGGAGTAGGGGAAAATATGCATCGCCGCAAAGCCGCACTGCCGGCAAAAGGCCAGGGACTCCTCCAGTTCAGCCTCGGTCTCGCCGGGAAATCCCACGATCAGGTCTGTGGTGAGGGCGCAGCCCGGGAAGCTCTCCCGGAGGAGGGCCACACTTTGCACATAACGGGCGGTGTCATACTTCCGGCGCATCCGGACAAGGACGGTGTCGCTGCCGGACTGGAGACTCAGGTGGAACTGGGGGCACAGGTTGGGGAAGCGGGATAAGCGCAGGCAAAAGTCCCGGGTGATGATCCTGGGCTCCAGGGAACCCAGGCGAATCCGCACATTTGGCACAGCGGTACACAATGCCTCGGCCAGCTCCGTCAGGGTTTGACCGTTCTTCAGATCCCATCCCCAGGATGCAATTTCAATGCCGGTGATCACAATTTCCCGGTAGCCTGTGGCCGCCAACGCCCGGGCTTGGGCGACGGCGGCGTCCAGAGGCTCTGAGCGGACAGGGCCGCGAGCATAAGGGATGATGCAGTACGAGCAAAAGTTGTTGCACCCATCCTGGACCTTCAGCATAGCGCGGGTACGGGTTTCCAGGCCCCCGGCGGGGAGAATTTCAAAGGCGCGCCGTTGAAGTGCCTGATCTATCTGCTCCAGGTGGGTTCGCTCTTTGGCGGCCAGGAGCATCATGTCCAGGAAGGCCTCCCGCCCGGCGCTGCCTGAGATCACGTCCACCTCCAGCTGCCGCACCGCCTGCGGCTGCACCTGGGCATAGCAGCCGCATACGCCTACAATGGCCTGGGGATTTTGCCGGCGGCAGCGGCGAATGATTCCGCGATTTTTCTTGTCTGCCACGGCGGTGACGGTGCAGGTATTGATTACATAACAGTCGCAGGGCTCGTCGAAGCTGCCTAGGGTATGGCCCATGGCCAGGAGCTTCTGCTCCATGGCTTGGGTTTCATATTGGTTGACCTTGCAGCCCAAGGTATAGAATGCAAACTTCATGTTAATATCACCAAAAATCTTCAAAATGTCCCAAAAACCTTCGCTTAAACTGCCAATTGAAACAGGGCTGGCTCGTGCGATATAATATACGGTAATCAGATGGGGAGGATATAGACTCCGCCTGCGAAACAGAATTTCCCGGCCCGCTGCCGGCATAGCTTTGGAGGTTACCATTTGTGTGTGAATTTGACATTAAGCTCTCCACGGTGGAGGAGGTCAAGACCTTTGTCCAGGTGGCGACGGTACAGCCCTTTGAGGTCTATGTTACGACTCCCCGCCAGAAAGTCAGTGCCAAATCCTTCATAGGGATGTTCAGCTTGGACTTCCGTCACTCGCTCCGGGTCATTGCGGACTGCACCCAGGAGGAGCTGGAACAATTCTTGCAAGGTGCTGCGGCATTTTTAGTGCCGGAAGCGTCATATTGATTTTGACATATGGGGTTACCGCAAAGCTTGTTTTGGGGTAGCCCCATATGTCACATTTCTGGGACAACCTTCTGGGGGCGGTAAAAAATCATACTGAACCAGGTGACGACATTGTCCCCATACTGGAAGGGAACGCCACACTCCTGCGCAGTTTGGGTTAGGAGAATGCCATGGCTCTCGATGCAGGGGTGCATACGCTCCGGGTGGCGGCAGGGGCCGGTGGGATAGGCACAGGAGTCGCAGATGGCGCAGGCCTCGGTGGAGAGTGTGTAGATTTCTTGCCCTTCCGCCCGGACCATGGCCTCTACCTGACGGGTGACGGCCTCGTGCTCTTCTCGGGTGGCCAGGGTGGCAGAGATGTCGGAGATGTCGTCTACCTCCGTCACGGTGCAGATGAGGAGTACGTTGGGATAAGCCAGGCACTTGGACCGGCAGGATTCCACAGTACCCACGGCTGGAGGGCAGGCCCAGGTTTTCCCATACATTTGGCATTCGTGCTGGCAGATCCACCGGACCCGGTCCGTAAAGGTTAGCTCCCCCGTTTTCAGGAAGAAATATCCGTACAGAGGCAGCTCCGCCAGCTGCTGTTCCAGGTGCTCACAATTCATGGCGGTCCTCCAAATACTGGAGAAATGCGGCACAGCCTGCTTGAATCTGGTTGTACACACCGGAAAAGTCCCCAGTATACCAAGGATCGTCAATGTCCCCAGGACAGCTGGTAAAGTCCAGCAGCCTGTGACATTTGCCAGCCCGGTCCGGCCCAACCAACCGCAGCAGCCGAGGCAGATTGGCTTGCTCCATATACAGGATGTAATCGTACCGGTTATAATCGGCAGCACAAACCTGGACCGCAGTCTTCTCTTCACAGGAGATGCCATGAGCTGCTAAAACCCGCCTGGCCGGCGGATAAACCGGGTTTCCGACCTCCTCCCGGCTGACTGCAGCGGAGGCAACAAACAGCCGGTCCAGCAGACCCGCCTTCGCCGCCAGGTCTTTTAGGATAAATTCACCCATGGGGCTGCGGCAGATGTTGCCGTGGCAGATAAAAAGCACTTTTTTCATGTTTATACCCCTTTATAAGCCTTTTCTGACGTCAAAAAGTTCGGATTTTTCAATTTCGTTTTTTGGTAAAGTGGTTATAACCCTGCGCTTCTCCACGTAAATTTCCGGCAATTTTGCAGTTCATTTCCTGCTGGAAAGAGCTCTGATATGCCCCATTTATTGTAGCATATCAGAGCTCACTTTTCCATAAGTCTGGAAAATATTATTTGTGGGATGGCTTAAATGGAGTAGGCGCCTTTCAGATATTTATCCAGTAACCTCCGCTTGGAGCTCCTGTGCGGCGGTATCTTTTTGCTGCACAAGGTATTTGCAAGTGGCGAAGCGGCAACCCGGCAGCATCATCAACCCTTTGCGCTTTGTTTTTCAGTGACAGGATCCATTGGGTGCCGCTGCGCTCGGAGTGTAGCTTCTTTCCCAGCTTCTGCTTGACCTGCCGCACCGTCCGGGCGGAGATGCCTAGCTCCGCAGCCGCCTTGTTCAGATGGCCGATCAGCAGGATGGCGCAGCCGGTGTGCTGGGCTACGTCTCCCAGCCTGCGGAAGATGGGCCGGACCTCGTTGGCCCGGTTCATGTCCACGTTGGCCCCCAGGAACGCCTGCACCGGGTCGATGATGAGCAGTCTGGTGCTGTTCTGTCGGATGGCCTTTTCCAGCCGCTCGTCGGAGAGGGTCAGCGGCTGGTCGCCGTCGTCGATGACCAGCACCCGGTCCAGGTCGGCCCCGGCCTCCTGAAGCCGGGGCTTTACCGTGTCGCCCAGCCCGTCCTCGGCGGTCTGGTAGATCACGTTGAAAGGCTCCGACGCTTCCATATCGGGCAGCGGCTTTCGGTTGGTGCAAGCCGCCGCCAGCTGCATGGCGAAGTAGGTCTTGCCCTCGCCGGGGTTGCCCTGGACGATGGTCAGCTTCCCAAAGGGGATGTAGGGAAACCACAGCCAGTCCACGGCGGTTTCCGCCATTTGGCTCATGCGGATCATGGGGACCGGCGGTTCCGTTTTCGTCTCTTGCAGTGTGACCGTCTCTGCAATGAATTTCTGATTTGGAATTTCCTCTCTGTGCTGCAAGACCTCATTCCAGTCCTTCCGGGCCGGTAACAGCCGGATGACCGTCAGACTGTCCGGCAAACTTTCCGCCAGTCGCTTGCAGGCGTCGCAGCCCGCTGTGTCGCTGTCCAGGCAGAGGAATACCTGTTTGACGTCCGGGCGTTCCGAAAGAAACCGCTCCAGCGCTTTCCCGGACACGCCGCCCAGGGAGAGGTAGCTTCTGCTTTTCCAGTCCTTGGGGTACAGGCAGAGGAAGGACATCAGATCAATGGGCGCTTCAAAGACGAAAAGTTGATTGCCTTCGCCCTGGTGGCAGAAGCCGTAGGATTTATCCGAACCGGCCACATCCACCCAGTGCTGGATCTTCCGCAGCTGCATCAGATCCTCCCGCAGGGGCTTATACCCGGCGGACGCCTCGGCATACTCCTGCTGCAATTGGGCGTACTCCTTTTTCCATGCCTCCGGTTCTATGGGCTGATCGCCCAGCTTTTCCCGGAGGACGCGCCGGGCGGCGAAGAACAGCCGCAGGTCGCCGTCGTGGGCCTCCCGGAATTTCTCCCGCTTGTCCTTCCAGGGAATTTTGTTCATCTCCTGAAAGATGGGCTTGGTGCGCTCGTAATGCTCCGCCTGCCGCAGCAACTCTTGCAGCTCCTTCATCCGGGCGGATCGCGCTTTCTGGGCGGCGCTCAGCGTGTCAAACTCCGTGCTGACCGATGCCAGCCGTTTCTCCAATTCCTCCACGGAGTACAGCTTGTTTTCCATCAGATAGTTGTAGATGCCATTGAATTCTTTGAGGTTGCCGGTCCGCGCCTTTTTGCTCCAGGCGCTGGCATTGCGCCGGTTCAGATAAGCAATGAGGAAGTCGGCCAAATTCGTCTGAGGCGGCGTTTTCAGCTCGTCCTTCACCTCGGCAAGCCACGCCGACAGCGCCTTGATCTTTCGCTTCAGATCGGCTATCAGACGGTTGGTGGCTCTGATCCAGCGGTTCAGCTGACCCTTTTCCGTGGCAAGGCCCTTGGCCTCCATCTTGCGGACGTTGGGCCCCTCGTGGACGGTGGGGATCAGGTCCAGGCCCTGCCGCACATAGGAGCGGTGGTCGATGCGGCAGTCCAGCCCCTTTTCCTCGAATTTCGCATTGACCAAATTGCACCATGCCTCCCGCCATGCCACCAGCGTCTCCGGCTCGTGCCAATCAGTGGTGTGGACAGCGTTGAAGACGTAATTGCCGTTTTCATCCCGGACGCGGTCACCGTTCTCGTCCAGCACATATTCCCGGCGCTGCTTCGCGCCGAAGCTGCCGTCGGCGTTCAGGGGACGCATAGTGGTCATCACGTGGAAGTGGGGATTGGGGATGCCGCCCTCCTTGTCCGGCACATGAACGGCGAGGTCTGCGATCATGCCTTTGGCGACGAATTGCCGCTGCACAAACTCCCGGGCCAGGGCGATGTTTTTCTCCAGGGAAAATTCATTTTGCAGCGCCACGTCGAAGCTGTAGGACAGTTGGGCCTGGGGATGCTTTTCGGTCTGCTCCACGGCGTTCCAGAGGGTGGCCCTGTCCAGAAATTTCTTCGGCGCGTTGGGCGGCAGGAAAATTTCCGAACAGATGACGCCGCCCTTTTTTGTGTAGTCGCTGATCTCCCCGTAGTAATCGCTGTACAGCCGTTCTCCGGCCCGGTAGGCCGCAGCGGCAATGGCAGACTGCCCGGCGCTGCGCCTGACCTGATCGATGCTGAAATGGTACAGGGCCATCAGCTTTCCTCCTGGGCCTGCCGCACCAGCCGATGCACCTCCGGCAGGGCAAAGACCCGTTCCATCAGGCAGTAGAATTGCGTTTTGGGCAGCCGGTCCGCCTCCGGGGAGATGGACTGGATCGCGCCGCCCATATCGCAGAGATGGTGGGTGCGCTTGGCACGCTCGCCCTTTTGCAGGTAGCGGCCGCGATTTTCCAGCCGGGTATTCTGGTGCTCCAGCTGCTTGATCTTGGTTTCGGCCTCTTCGATCTGTTTTTGAAGAGAAGTCCGGTTTTCTTGTGACATTTTCGATCCTCCTTGGTTGGGTGATAGGCGCAAAGCGCCGCAAGAGGGAACCTCTTGACCGGAACGCAGTTCCGCAGATTTTCATTCCGGTCCTGCCGGACGCACGATACAGGGCCTGACCCTGTATAGAAGTGCGCCCTTAGATTCCTAAGGGATTTTCCGCGTCCCCGCCCGGCTCCACCGGAACCAGCGGATACGTCCTCGTGATCGCTCCAACAGCTTTCCTCCGGCGTATCACAAGTCCGGCGCGCTCCAGCTCCTGCAAGGCCCGTTTGACGCTGGACTCGCTCTTGTGAAGCGTCCTTGCCAGTTCGGCAACGGGCGTCTGCACAAAATAGTGCCCGTCCCCGTCAGGCGCTCCGCGATTCAGCATCTCGTTGTAGAGCAGTGTGTACGTCCATTTCGCCGTGAAGCCGATTTCGTAGTCCATCAGAAATCTGGGAAACACCATCCAGTCGGCAATCACGCGTTCTTTCGTCATAAAATCAACCATGTTCGTCTCCTCCTTTGGCTCGTTTGGATAAATAATGTGGGCAGTCGATGACCAGGGCCCGGAAGCTCTGCTTGCACGAATGCGCGCATCTCCGGCACAGGGCGCTGTAGCTGACGCGGCCCCGGTCATTCAGGAAGAAGGACAGCTCCTGCTTCCGTTTTTTGTTCATTCTTGGCATTCAGGTCTCCCTTCGTTTTTTGCTGCATCTCGGGGCGTTTTTGGCCGGAAACGCCGCCTCTGTGCGCCTTTTGTAAGGCGGGGAATGGTGCGGCAGGGGTAGCTGGTCTCCGCCGCGTTCTGTCGTGTTTCGGGGTGTTTTCTTTCCTCGAGGAAGTGTCTATATCATAGCGCGTTTTTGGCCTCTTTCCCGTATATCCAAGAGGTCGGAAATCGGGCGGAAAATTAAAAAATTCCACGCTTTTGGATTTCTATGATATAATGGAAAAAGCTGGCCAAGGAGTGACGATTATGCAGACAAAACTGACCATTGGAGAACGGATGAAGGATCTACGGGTCGAGAAGGGCTTGACGCTGGAGGCGCTGGGCCAGCAGACCGGCCTGTCCAGGTCTGCCCTGGGCAATTATGAGAGCGGCAACTTCAAAGACATCAGTCCCTTTGCCATCACGACCCTGGCGCAGTTTTACGGCGTGTCTACCGACTATCTGCTGGGCGTGACGGAATTAAAAAATCACCCAAACGCAGAACTTCACGAACTGCATTTGAGTGATGCTATGTTGGAATTATTAAAGAGTGGGATGATCAACAACCGGCTGCTGTGCGAGATGGCGCTGCACAAGGATTTTCGCCGCTTGATGGTGGATATTGAGGTTTACGTGGACCGGATCGCCAGTATGCGGATCAAGGACTTGAACACGGCCCTGGAGGTCACCCGGGCACAGCTCCAGGCCAAGCGCGACGGCGATGAAAACGCGCTGGATCTGCGCACCATCGAAAGCGCTATCATCGACGAGGACGAGTACTTCAGCTACACCGTCCACAACGATATAGACCGCATCATCCGCGACATTCGGGAGGCCCACAAGGACGACTCCACCACCGCCGACGATCCCTCCGGCGCTGCCATGGTCAAAGCGGCCCTGGACGATGCCGGTGCTATCGAAGGTAGCGAATCCGAACGGCAGGCGAAACTATTCTGCGCCCAACTGGGTATCAACTACAGCAAGCTGACGAGGGAAGAATTCTATTCTCTGGTGGAGATTTTGAAGAAGTCCAAGCTGATGAAGAGTTCCAAGAATATGCGGGGGAGGAGTTCGGGGAAGAAGAGATAATGCAACAGCACTAATAATCTCCGTGTTGAGAAAATAGAACGGGCTCACCAGCAACGGTGAACCCATTGTATATTTCCACTACGAATTCTAGTCGCTGTACCCCAAAATTGTTTTAATTGGTTGAACGCTTGAGTCAATGAGCTCACAGTCGCCATGATCGTAGTGAGCATCTCCAAGATAATATGAACTGAGGTCGTCCTCATGGTAGAAACTATGATCTATACGATCCGCAGTCATGAAACCGCAGATGTCGCCCGCAAAGGGCTCCAACTCACCATTTTTGGCCTTATGAAATAAAACAGAATGGATGGTCCCTTCCGCAAAGTCGCCGTCAGACCAATTGCCAACTCTCCGGTCTTTCCCGGCAGGAAGGTGATGGATGAAAAAGCCAATCTGTTCTCTGCCATAACCATGCCATTTTGATTTGACAAACTCACCGATATATGTTCTTGTCTCCTTGTAGCCAGTAAATCCATCTTCGTCTTGCTCACCTTTGCAGAGAAGATGCCCATCGGAAGCATATGCCTCCAAATGGTGACCGTCATTACTGAACACGAGAGCGCCATCTGCATAGCGCTCGGCACAGTACGGAATTAACTCATCTATAGCCAAAGCGTTATAGATGTCAAGGAAGTTTTCACTGAATGCTTGCTCCAATGGAATCATCTTCATCAGCTCACTATACATACAGTACAGTGAATCGAATACACCTTTGGCAGCTTCCAATGCAAACTCCCAGCCATATGCGTCATTACTTCCGACAGTTGCCAGTTTTAATTGATGCAATAGTTTTGCTAGCGCGGCGTATTGTATATCCGTAAGACAAGGCCTGACTATCTCAGCATCGTGGCATTGTGCATCTGTAATGACCAAAAAATCATTGCTATCTGAGATATAGTCATTATCAGTATCAGTTTTTCGCCTGTTGTAGAAACAATAGACTTGCCGCAAAGCGTCCAGAAGCAGTGTTGTCAACCTCCGCCGGGCGGCAACCGTTTCCGGCTGGCCGCCGTGCAGAATGTGTTGCTCTTTCAAAAGCTCAACTGTAGCGGCAATGTGGTTGATAACCGTATTTCTGGCCTGTGATTTTGATTCCTCTTCCAGCGAATAGCCGGTCATCCGTTGATGGTTGATATCAAATGGTAACTCCTCTACCGTGCCAAAGTCCCTGTCGTAGAGCAAAATGATCCTATTCCAGCCCAGAGTTTTGATTGCGTAGCCCAGCTCAATCAAGACATTCGGATTTGGTGTTTTTCTTCCGGTGGTGTCTGAATTGATAATCGTGACATCCGCCACAAAAATATCTGCATGGTCAATTTTCTCATAAATTGTATCGCCGATATTGGGAGCACCAGCAATGCCTTCCGTATCACGGCTGATCTCAATGGCTGCAAAATCGGCCAGCTTTTGAGGCAAACGCTTCATGCAATCTGAGATAAAATTTCTGTTTGCTTTGACGTCCGATTGCCAGGAGTAAAAAATCGTACAGTGGTCCATACTGGCCTCCTGTTGAAGCGTTGTGTTTACCTTGTGTTCTTGAGATAATCAATATACTCCCGTATAGCGCCACGGCCACCATCATGTTTGCAAGCATAATCCACTGCATCCAGTACCTCTGGTATTGCGTCAGCAGGGCAAGCCGTTATTCCACAGTACCGGATACAGCTCAAATCATTCAAATCATCGCCGATATACGCAATCTCGTCAGCGGATGCGCCGAATTTTGCGGCTACTTCCTTCAGCTTCACAAGTTTGTCGGCGACGCCTTGATAAAGCTCTGTGATTTTCAACTCTTTGGCGCGTTGCTCCACAATGGCAGAGGATCTTCCAGTGATAATGGCAGGGGTAATTCCAAGTTGAGGAAGGATATGCACAATAGCATACCCATCCCGAACATCAAAGGCTTTCATCACTTCGCCTTGTGCCCCGATGTAAATACGGCCATCTGTTAAAGTCCCATCAACATCCATTACCAACAACTTGATTTTCATCTTACAATTCCCGCTTTAAATATGTCTTGCATCAAAATAGAGCCAACCACTTCATACTGCTCATTCAATACTGGCATACAAGTGATTTTCATGTTACTCATCACTTGAAGTGCGTTTACAGCTAGTTCACGTTCATCAATCCATTTTGGATTTTTTGTCATAACATTATCAATGGTCTCATTATAAACGTCCACGCCTCGCTCCAGCATACGCCGCAAATCCCCGTCTGTGACGATGCCTCTTAGCTGCTTCTTGCGGTCCACAATCGTTACCATACTCAGGCCCTTGCTGCTCATTTCCACAATGGCGCTGCGCAAGGTGCTTCCCTCTGGAATGACTGCATTGTCCTTTCCGCAGTGCATAACATCTCTAACTTTGACCAATAGCTTTTTCCCCAATGCACCCGCAGGATGATGCAGGCCAAAGTCTTCCTTTGTATAGTTTTTCGCCCGAGATGTCACCAATGCAAGGGCATCACCGAGTACCAAGAGGGCGGTTGTGCTGGAAGTGGGAGCAAGATGCATATAGCAGGCTTCCTCAAATTCCGGAAAAAAGAAATGATGCTGGCACTCACGAGCCAATGTAGATTTGGGCTTTCCGGTAATAGCTACAGTGGTACAGCCAATTTCCTGAAGCACAGGCATCAACCGAGTAACTTCTTCACTTTCTCCGCTGTAACTCATTAGAATGATAACATCCTTCTTCTCTACCATTCCCAGATCGCCGTGCATAGCTTCGCCAGGATGCATGAAGAAAGAAGGTGTGCCAAGGCTTGCCAATGTTGCAGAAATTTTTGTTGCAATATGGCCTGGCTTACCCATTCCAGTAAGAACCACCTTGCCCTGACAATTCAAGACAAGCTCTACCAGATTCTCAAAATCTTCTCCTAGAGAATCCCTCGTCTTCACCAAAGCCTCCATTTCTTTATTGAAAATGGATTTAGCCTCGTTAATTACATCAAATGTTGCTTCCATGTCTCTTTACTCCTGTACTGCGAGGTACACCTTTTGCAATTTCATCAGCAGGTCCTTCATTTTACATAAGGGCACCATGTTTGGTCCATCAGATTTTGCATGATCAGGATCAGGGTGTGTCTCCATGAACAAGCCGTCCACGCCTACAGCAATAGCCGCCTTGGCCAGATACTCCACATATTCCCGATTGCCACCAGTGCTGGTGCCATTGCCGCCCGGTTTCTGGACACTATGCGTGGCATCAAAAATCACCGGAACACCAAACCCTTTCATGACGCGAAGACCCGTCATGTCTACCACCAGTGTGTTATAGCCAAAGCTGGTGCCGCGTTCGCAGAGCATTACATTGCTATTGCCGGATTTCTGCACCTTCTCCAAGCAGTTTTTCATGTCCCACGGGGCAAGGAACTGGGCCTTTTTGATATTCACACAACGGCCCGTCTTTGCGGCGGCAACCAGCAAATCCGTTTGCCTGCAAAGAAATGCCGGAATCTGTAAAATATCAGCCACCTCGGCCGCAGGGGCAGCCTGCCAGGCTTCATGAATATCGGTGCAGACCGGAAGACCGTAGACATCCTTGACCTTCTTTAAGATTCGCAGTCCTTCCTCCAGACCGGGCCCGCGGAAGCTGTGAAGCGAGGTCCGGTTGGCCTTGTCAAAGGACGCCTTGAACGTATAGGGGATTCCAAGCTGTTCCGTGATCTCCTTCATCTGTCCAGCAATGGACAGAACCATTTCCTCCGATTCAATGACGCAGGGACCCGCAATCAGTTGAAACATAGATGTATCCTCCCGGCTTATGCCAATCCGTTTTCCATCATGTACCGCTCCACCTGCACACGGTCTTTCGGTGTGTCCACGGAAAGGGTCTTGCAGTGGGCATTGATGTAGTAGCAGTCCTTTCGGTTTTCAATGAAGCGGAAGGAGTCGTTTTCCTCGATTTTCTCCACCGGGCCACGGGGCGTGGCGTGATAATACTCCAATGCGCCGTGGGTAAAGGCACCGACGCCAACGAACTTCTGGTAGGCATAATTCATCTCACCCTTGGGGAATGGAATGGGGGCGCGGGAGATGAACAGGCAGACGCCGTCCTTGTTGGTGACGATCTTCAGGTTGGTGGGATCGACGACTTCCACAGGGTTGGAAAAGTCGGTCATCAGGTTGGAGACATAAAAACCGTCCTCTGGGATAGTTTCAGGGATGCACTTGACAATGTCCGCAGCCTGCACCAGCGGCTCGTCGCCGTTTACCATTACATAGAGATCGGCCTCAACTTTGTGAGAAACTTCGTACAAGCGTTCGGTTGCAGTCTCACAGTCAGGCGAAGTCATAATGACCTTTGCACCAAAGCCTTCCGCCACAGCCTTGATTTCCTCATTATCCGTGGCAACATAAACTTCCTCAAAGCAGTCAACTTCTTTGGAGTGCTTCCAGACCCAATACAGCATGGGCTTGCCACAAATCTGAGCCAGCGGCTTCATGTTAAACCGGGACGAACCGCCCCGAGCAGGGATCATACCGATGATTTTCATAGAAAATTCCTCCATATTGTAGACATTATGCTAGATTCCATGGCCATCCCTATAGGCATCTCTGCCTATGAGACGGTATAAATACACTCTCGCTAGTCGGGCATAGGCGTTGCAGGCATAACATATTTTACTTTTAGAAAAAAGTTGCATCTGCCTTGTCTGGACGTTTGAGAAAATCTTCCTATCCTGGTATTCTGTTAAGTGATCTTTCAGATATTTCTGAATAGTATCCAGAAATGCTTTATTAATCCGGAATGTCCTTCTGACGTAGATGGGGTCCACATACATCCAAGGATACTCCACCGCATAGCGAAGAGCTTGATCAGTCAGCTCCGGGCAAGTCTCTTTCACCACGTTCAGCAGATATTCCCCTGCAAAAATCCGATCCGGACTGCACCGGTGAGACTGTGTGGCTACGATGCCACCCTCCCGCTGGCGATACAGATACAGCTGGCGGTTGGTGTACACTGCGCCGTTCTGCAGATTTCTTGCCAGATCTGCCGAGTAGATCACATCCTCATTCAGTTTCCCTGGCATAAAGCGTATATGCTTGAAAAGATCCCGGCGAAATAACTTGTTCCAGACGCCGAATTCTGTTCGGCAGTCAAACTGCATTTTCAAATATTCGATGTTACTAACCACAGCTGTTCCCGCATGGTCTTCTGGTACAGGTGTGGTGCCATCAGGGAACCTGTGGACACCACAGAAGCTGAAGTCATAATCGGTTTTCTCCAACAGTTCCAGTAACACCTGGCAATAATCCGGTGCTACCAGATCGTCGCTGTCCACAAAACAGATATAACGTCCGATTGCTGCTTTAACGCCTGAATTTCTGGCACAAGAAAGGCCCTGGTTGCTCTGATGAATGACTCGGATTCTGCTGTCCTTCTCTGCCAGTTTATCGCACAGCACGCCGCAACGGTCCGGGCTTCCGTCATCCACCAGTATGATCTCAATGTCCTGAAAGGTCTGCTCCATCAGACTTTGTACACAATCTGCCAGATATTTTTCTACTTTGTAAACTGGTACTATCACTGAAATTTCCGGCATCTGCTCACCTCTTATCTCAGCAGCCAATTCTCGCAATGATCTGACTTAAGTATTTCTTATCCTGACAGTCGGCAACCTCCCGACCACCAGTAGCCTCATTGGTAAACTTCCCAGGAATGGCTATCCGCTCTTTGGCACCGTTGCGGAACCATTCGTACTCAATGTCAGTGTTTCCAATGTCCAACGCCTGCATATCCATGGCAGCCAAGTCCGCAGCCAGTACTGTCGCTGTAGGGCCCAAGGCCATAATGATTAGTTCCCCATGGTAATTATCCAGAATAGCCTGTTTGATCTCATCATAGTGCTCGAATGCGCCCACCGCCGGGGCCAGAATCCGCTTAATGGATGCCGCATCGTCATACAGATCGTTGCCTACACCCAGCCGGGTCTGCTCGCCTTCAACAATCAGGACATCCCGACCGGCCCACAGGGCCTTGAGCATCGGAAAAGTACGTTCAGCACGTTTAGAGTCCACCCAGTCAATATAGGGTCTGGTGATTTGGGAGTCGCCAAACAGATATTGAGGGCCAGTGTGGGCTCGAATTAAATTGATAATCTGTTGATGATGATTGTCCCGCTTACCCCATTCAATCCAGAACGTTTTTGAATGTGCGTTACAACCTCTGGTCGTATTAAAACACCGGGGCACACACAACAACAGGCGCTTATCCTTGGTTTCAAGAACAGCAGATAACTTGGCAGCCAATTTCTCATTTCGTGTTTGAAAATGCAAATCTCTAGTGGAACAAATAATATCAAATTCCCCATCGCCAAAGCGAGCAATCGAGCATTGGTGCTTTTTGATGTAGCGAAGGGTTCGTTCTGGACTCATAATCCGCAAATGATACTTTGTCCTCAGAACTGCCATCCGCCGTGCTTCATAGAACACCTCATAGGCTGCAACTAGCTTGCGCTTTAATTTGGAATCTTTCATTTCCACTCACTTCCCTGCTTTTTTGTTTCTCTTCATTTTTCCGGTAAGACGTATCAGGGGTTCTCGAATCAGATTCTTTTCGTAATAGTTCATCATCAAAATCCAGTTCAGAGCGCAATAGATCACGGTATATAGGACAATTCCCAACACCATAACAGACAGATTATAGAGATCGATCCAGCACGAAAGGATCAGCGTTGCCGTGCACATCAGCGCAGGAATAAGGAAAACCTTTCCGCACTCTTTCCAGAAATGGAACATATCCAGACCAATCCGCTTATTATAATACCAATTCATGGCAAAACCGTGACCAATAACCAATGTGATACCTGTCATCAGCGCGGCACCCACCACGCCCATGACCTGCATTAGAAACCAAGTGCCGATCACATTGCCGATGGCTACCGCCAGATGCACCAAGGAACGGAATTTATGCTTATTCTGGGCCATAATCACATTCAGGCATACGCTCTGTATCAGCGGAATCATATTGGGAACCATCATCAGAATCGCAACCCAGTAGGCATCCTCATAGCCTTCACCGGCATAGAATCGGATGAAAGGCTGACCGAAAGCGATAAAGCCCGACACCACCAGCGCAAAAATATAGCCCTGCAGCCGACCAATACGAATGGCCAGTTCCGTCAGTTCCTCGTTGGTGGCACCGGTAAAAACCATCTTGTTCACCTTTGGCGAAAGGAGATTGGAAATGCCAGTCGTCAGTGAAATCACAATTTGATTAAAGGTATGTCCGACGCTATATACCGCAACGCCAACTGTTGCCAATTCCGGAATGGCACCCATCATCACACTGTCCGTTGCATTGTTCAGCGTTCCAACCACCGTTGCTAGAAATACCCAGAAAGAAAACGCAAGAATTTCGCTGAGCTGAGAAACCGGCAGATTGCGATATCTCGCCCTGATCTTCATTTTCCGCTTCACATAAATGCCATAGGCGGCTCTGGATACAACTCCCACTACCAGGGAAGATACGGTCATGCCCACAGAGGCATAGCCAAGTATCAGCATGATGACATTCAGCAGCGGGCCGATGCAGGTCGTCAGAATATTGACACACTGCTGGAAGATAAACCTTTCATGGGCACTGACCACCGTTACATAAGGGGACTGGGAGAAGCTCAGTGCTGTATTGCAGACCATTAGAAAAACTAGAATCTTCATCCGGGCCAATTCCGATGTGGTTAAGGATTTTCCATACCAGATATCCAGATTCAGGGTCAGAATGGTGCCGACAACCATAGCCGCAACTGCAATAACCTGGAAAACAACCATGAACAGCCCAAGCATTTGTTCTTCCGCTTCCTGTCCATGCTCTTCGCGGGATTTGATAAGATAACGGGTAATGGCAGAACCAATACCTAGGGAGATTAGCGATAAGTAACTCGTAACGCTGCTAGAGAGCTTGTACAGGCCGTACTCACTCTGTCCCAGCAGGGAGAGCATCACTGGAGTATAGAAGATCGGGATCAAATTGCCCAGAATCATATTCACATAATTCAGAACAATGCCTGCCTTCAGCTGATTACTATCTTGTTTCATTCACAAATAGTCCTTCAATCAAACAGAGAATCAAATTCAACGCGTTGGAAAACTTCTAGTTTTCCGCCCCGAGTGGCGTTAAAAACGCGGATGTTTCTGATCTCGCAGTGGGTTTTCATTGCTAAATAGGTCAGAGTGCTCTTTTCCGTATTGGGGATGTAAAGATTGGCTTTGTCTTCGTTATACTTGTCAGAGAAATAGTCCCTTACAGTGTTATCCACCACAATCTCGCCCTTGTTGTTCTGGCTGACGTGAAAATGATGGTCTACGCCGATAAAGTAAATCTCCGTGAAACCCATATAAGCTGCGATCTGTGCAGCGGTGTACATGCCGGTGCTGGAATTGTAGATGCCATGTGCGATATCATCACTGAAGCCAAAGTCCCGAGGATCCTCCGCCTGCTGATCGATGATATTGAAGTACTTGGCACCATCGATGCGGATGCCATGCCACCAGTTCAGCTGAATTGGAATAAATTTTGCCGGTAGATCCAGTCCATTCACCACATCCGCACAGCCAGCAAGCATTTTCTCGTCCTGAGAAATGTAGAACGTGGGTCGCCAGGGAGTCTGTTCGAAAATATTATACACACGGTTGAAGGCGAAAGTAATCTCTCCGGCCTCGTGCAGTCGCGTCAGATCCTCTGCCCGGAGGCTGGGGCCATTGCCGATTAGAAAGCATCGCTGCCCCGTATATATGTCTTTGTATGCTGCAAGAAGCTTGCCTGCTGCCGTCTTTGTATAGTTTTTCAGTTTCCAGGGCTGGATAAAGCGAGCTTGGATGCTAGCACCAGTTCTTTGAATTATATTCATTCTTTTTCACCTTCACAGAGCACATTGGCAATCCTCTTACAGGCAAATCCGTCACCATACGGATTACTGGCGTTACTCATTTTTGCATATTCATATGGGTTCTCCAAAAGCCGCTTGAAGTTCCGGTAAATCACTTCTTCATCCGTGCCCACAAGCTTCAAAGTCCCGGCAGCGATGCCCTCTGGCCGTTCGGTGGTGTCCCGCATGACAAGAACGGGCTTGCCCAGTGAAGGAGCTTCCTCCTGAATGCCGCCGGAGTCCGTCAGGATCATGTAGCTGCGGGCCATGAAGTTGTGAAAATCCAACACATCTAGAGGCTCGATGATGTGAATCCGATCATCACCGCCCAGAATCTCGTTGGCTGTCTGACGCACGACGGGATTCATGTGAATGGGATAAATAGCTTTTACATTTGGGTGTTCATCCATCACCCGGCGGATGGCCCGGAACATATTCTTCATAGGCTCACCCAGATTTTCCCGGCGATGGGCGGTAATCAGGATCAGACGGCTGCCCTTGGCCCAATCCAATTCTGGATGCGAATAATCTTCCCGGACAGTGGTCTTCAAAGCGTCGATAGCGGTATTGCCAGTGACATAAATGGTTTCCAGCTTTTTGCCTTCCTTCAGCAGATTTTGCTTGGAAAGCTCCGTTGGGGCAAAATTGTACTGGCTGATGATGCTGACTGCTTGCCGGTTAAATTCCTCCGGGTAGGGGGAGTAGATGTTGTAAGTCCGCAGTCCAGCCTCCACATGACCCACAGGAATCTGCAAATAGAAGCAGGCCAGCGCGGTCACAAAAGTGGTAGAGGTGTCCCCATGAACCAGCACGACATCAGGCTTGACCTCGTCCAGAACAGCCTTGATCCGGTTCAGAATGTTCGTGGTGATGTCAAACAGCGTCTGCTTGTCCTTCATAATGGACAGATCATAGTTCGGCACCACATGAAATGCCTCCAGCACTTGATCTAGCATCTGCCGGTGCTGGCCGGTCACGCAGACGATGGTTTCAATATTATCCCTAGTTTTCAGCTCGTTGACCAGGGGACACATTTTGATGGCTTCAGGCCTTGTGCCAAAGACCAGCATGATTCTCTTCATTTAAAACAAACTACACAAGATCACTGCAGTGATTGTAGTGTTCTCCTTATTTTATTTGATACACGGTAGCGCACAAAATATATTGTCTTGTACAAAAAATATTTAGCAATGTATGGATTCTCCTTGTCACCTGAGTTTTTTCGGCAGTTGTATAAACCACGATAATAGTAGTATTGAGACTCCCAATCAAGGTTTCCAAAACCTGGACGGTTCTTCAGCAACATTTTTTCCAATGTTTTGTTGAACATATCTTTTCTCATTGTACTAGTCAGTGCACTGTCATGCCAACGGTAGGCATATAGCTTTTCTCCAAGGCAAACGGGCTCAAACTGTATACATATTCTCTGCCAATAATCAATATCCTCAACTAAAGTCATCTCAGGGTCATATTCTCCCACTACTTCATAGACTTTGCGAGAATAAAGGAAACATGCGCCTACCGGATTACTCCCTACAATTAACTTCCGCGCACGATCACTAACCATAATACATTCTACAACACGGCCTAAGTCATCAATCACATCACAGGATGCAAAAACAAATTCTGCATTCTGCCGCACAAGGGTTGTGTACATTTTTTCTAGGGCTGTTGGATAGTAGTAATTGTCATCAGATGTCCACGTTAAATAATCCCCTGTTGCCAGAGAAAAGCCTCTATTCAATGTTTTTGGCAAACGCATATTCTGCGGATTTTTATAATATTTGATCCGATTATCTTTCTCAGCATACTCTCGTGCAATAGCGGCAGTATTATCAGTTGATCCATCATCCACAATCAACAATTCCCAATTTGCATAAGTCTGATTAATCACACTGTCAATGCTCTGCTTCATGTACTTCTCTCCGTTATAAATTGGAAGAACGATGCTAATCAAATCATCCATACTCATTCCCTTTCTTAAATTCATGTCCCAACTCCCAGAAAATTACGCAATCTGCAAGTACCTTCGAAAGAAATACACGCAAGGGTGTGCCAAATCCGTTGTTTGAACGCGCATTCTATAGGGCCCTTATTTTGGTTCCATAGGTCCAAAATAAGCTTTCGCGCTGTGCGCAAGTCTTTCTGAGGGAGATAACATAAGCTCATCTGCATGGCGTACATACATGAAAAGATCAAATCTACCCGAGCTAAATTTTCCAGGACAGGAAAGTTTTCTTTCAGGTATTCCAGTCGCTGCCGCTTAGCTGGTAGGATGTCCAACCGTCTTAAGGAATAGCTCTCTCCCATAATACTTCCACTTCTCTGGCAGTAGTAGTAACAGGGTGTATCAAATACAGATACTTGCTTTGCACTGCCAACCGCTTTGTACGTCCAAAATACATCTTCATGATATTTTCCCACAGGGAATGGAATATCCCGAATCAGTTCTGTCCTGTACAGCTTGTTCCACACTGGCTGCTTAAGCCAGGACTCCTCAATAACCGCAATCATTGCAGCTTCAGTAGACAGCACACATTTACCCGAGGGTGTCAGCATTCGGGAGGGGGTTCCATCCTCAAATACCATCTCCACACCGCAGGCGGCGATATCACTGCCATCTTCCATCAACCGCTCCATCAATAGCAGATACATATCAGAACGGATAAAATCATCGCTATCCACAAAGCCGATTAGTGTACCGGTTGCAATATCCAAGCCAGCATTTCTGGCGTCGGACAGGCCTCCGTTTTTCTTGTGGATAACTTTAATACGACGATCTTTTTCAGCCCACGCATCACACATGGCACCGCAGCTATCGGGAGATCCATCATCTACCAAGATAATCTCCAGATTCCGGTAAGTCTGATTCACAATAGACTCCACGCATCGGTCCAGATAGGGGTCAACCTTAAAAACAGGAACGATCACACTGATTAGCTCCACCGGAATCACCTCATTCTCTAATCCAAATCGTATTTTCTATCATTACCTGTAGCTCTAGCGTGGATATGATGCACCCAACCATAACTAGCAGGCCAAATTGCTGTCCATAGGGCCATTATCTTCAATTTCGTGCTAATCTGCGCCCGGAGAAGTCCACCCATCCGGCTACGCAGCTCCTTTCTCGCCTCCCTACGGTTGGGAAGAATCAGTTCTGACTGTTCATCAACCGGCATAGTCGCCAGCGTGATGAGCTGCCGGGTCAGTCGGGCCAGTACCACACACTGCAACTCCGGAGACACATCTTCCAAAATCACTTTGGTTACCTGTATAGGATCCAGCAATTTGTGCTCATTAAGCCGGGATGTGGCAGCTGAGCCTTTGCGTAAAACGTAATGATAGGGACAAAAATCTTCGTAAACCGCACGCTGTGCCGCTTTGAACAGATAATAGTTCATCAACACATCCTCATTGATTTTAATTGAAAGATCCATTTTTGCCTGCAACTCTACAAACAAGGTCTTGCGAAACAGCTTGTTCCAAAGGGAAGGTTCTACGAAAGCACCTTCTAGCAGATCACGCAGACTTTCGGCATGAGTCTGTTCCACTAGCCGTCCGGTGTTGTAGTAGTAATCCACCCGGCCATTGGGAAAAACCATCTGATAGCCGCAATGTGAAATGTCCGCGTCGTATTCCAGCGCATTTTTTATCAGACGCTGGTACATCTCAGGAGCGATCAGATCATCCCCATCCACGAAGCCAATCCAGTCGCCAGTGGCTTCTTCAACACCACGAAGACGGGCGGAGGTAACGCCCCCGTTTTCCTTATGAATGGCCCGGATATTTGGAAATCTGGCCGCATAATCGTCAATTACTGCCGCAGTTCCATCGCCAGAGCCGTCGTCGACCACAATAATCTCCAGCTTCTCATAGGTTTGTGCAAGAACATTGTCCAGTGTCGCGGGAAGTTCCCTTTCGATGTTGTAGGCAGGGATTATGATTGAAATCTTTTCGTTCATCAGTCAATGTACCCAATCTTTCCGGCTAGCTCCTGTTTCTGATGCATCCGCTTTTCCATGGATACACTACATCGAAGGGTGTAGTCCGCCCCATAGCAGGGAGCTGTTTCCATACGACTACGTTCTCTGGAAAGGTAGTCCTCCAACGAGCAAATCACCCGGGCGGGGCTACCCACCGCTACAGAATTTTCGGGAATATCGTGTGTCACGGTGCTGTTCGCACCGATTATCACATTGCTACCGATACGCACGCCGGGCAGCACTACGCTTTCCGCTCCGAGAAACACATTGTCCCCAATGGTTACCCGACCAATTTTGGTATAATTTAGAAAGGGCTTTGTGCTGGCATCGTGGCACAGAATATGTACCCGAGGTGCCATAGTCACGTTATCACCAATTTCGATAAGCCAACAGTGACTTGGGTCCAAAATCACACCGTTCAGGCGCTTGAAATTCCTGCCCACCTGCATACCCATGGTCATCAGCTTTTCGGTTGTATATTCGCCCCGAAAACGATAAACGAACTCTTTAATGATATTCACTATAACACCCCCACAACTCCAGCAGCATCTTTTCTGCTGCTCTTACTGTATTTTGGGTGCTGAACATTTTTCCGCGTTCAGCAGCTTTTCCTTTATAATGGGCAAGCATTTCAGCCTCACCTAGTAAGTTCTTGATGCCCTGATACAGTGTTTTCTCGCTATTTTCCACTACAACGCCCCATTCATTGTCCTCACCCAGCATTTCTTTCATACCGGATACTTCCACAGTGCAGACAGGAATGCCGACGATCAACGCCTCTGTGGCTGCGGTAGAAAAGCCCTCAGCGAAGCTGGCGCAGACAAACAGATCGCATTTGCTTACATATTTATAAGGATTGGTCTGGTAGCCAAGCAGAGTAACCGTGTCTTGCAGTTTGTTCTGACGTATGTATTCTTCCATCTCCTGCTGCAAAGGACCGATACCCAGAATATAGAGATGCACCGGGTACTGCTCATCCCGCAGACACCGGATGATTTTCAGCAGACGCATATAGCCTTTGGACTGCTTCAGCGTCCCGACCGCAATCAGCCGGATTTTTCCATCGTCCGCCAGCTCCGGCGCTGCTTCGTTGGCTCCGGCCAAAATCTTATCAGACTCCACAGTGTTATACAGCACCCGGCAGGGCTTACGGAAGTCCAGGAGCTGGCAGAAGTCATCATGGACGTATTGGGAGACACAAACCGTCTGGTCGAACTTACTATAACACGCACGGGCTTCCTTTTTGCTGCGGAAAGAACCGGCCAGCTTGTCCATCGTGTGTTGTTCCACATGAATCCAGGAGACCAGTTTGGTGCCTGGATTCTGACATCCGCTGATCACGCGGGCGGAAGGACCCTCCAGATAGGAAACCTCGATATCATAGTGCTCCTTCACACATAGCTTATGGAGTTGCCTAGGAGTTAGTAGCTTCATGAGTTTGCTATTTCCAGGTACCTCTTTTGGAAATACCGAATGAAAGTGGATGTCAGGAGCCAGAAACTGCTCATTGACGCCGCCGCCGAACAGCACCGTCACGGAAATATCAAATTTTGACCGGTCCATATTGTTGACCAGATTCACCAGTACCTTCTCGGCACCGCCCTGGCCGAGGTCGTGGATCAGAAACAAAACCTTCAACATCAGTTTGAAGCTCCTCGTTGTATTTTACGAATGAAGTGGCGCAATCTCGCTGGTACTAGGCCGTTAATCATGGGCATGCATGCTTTCGCGTAGCTTTTGGGCCCCAGATGCAACATCCGGCAGCCCTGCAGTCGGACATAAACGGAATTGACACGATAAATGTATTTGCGTCGGTTCAGGGCATTCTGGTCGTTACGCATCCGATATAACGGTTCCTGAATGTTATGGCAGCGATATCCGGCAGCATACAGCTTGATCCAGAGATTCACGTCCTCTACACGGAGCATTCGTTGATCCACGGTATATCCGCCGACAGCATCTATACATTCCTTACGCAGCATCACAGCCGCATGGCTGATTGGCGTGCCGCTTACAACGTCCTCAGGGGTTGGATATTCCGGCACTGTAGTCTGTCCCCACTCACCATTTTCATCAAAAAGCTTCATCGGGCAGCTTGCAATTTGAAATTCAGGATGATGCTCCAGAAGGTTAAATTGCTTTTCAAACCGCTCCGGTATACAGTCATCGTCGCCATCCATTCGGGCGATATAGTCACCCGTGGCAGCCGCCAAGCAGTTATTCAACGTTTGGTTCAACCCCAAGTTCTGCATATTGCGTAACAACATAATGCGGTTATCCTTTGCAGCAAGATCTTGTGCAACTGCATATGTATTGTCAGACGAGCCATCATCACAGAGAATCAATTCCCAGTTAGAGTATGTCTGGTTTTGTATGGACAAGACCGCTTGTTCCAGCGTGTCTGCACAATTGTAGATACCCATTAGAACTGAGATTTTGCCACTCATTCTTGTAGATTCAGCTCCTCGTAATTATGCTCAAAATCAATAATAATTGGATGGTGTCGCCATGTACGTTCCTCGACCGGAGGCAGTTGCATATAGTTGCCAAATTTTCTATGCAAATGGTCATCCCAACCCGCAAAGCACATAAATTCCCCATCTTCAAAGGGTAAATCAACATACGCATCCAGCATATTCGGAGCAAAGGTTTTACGTAAAGATGCCATCGTTTCGATAGCAACAATCTCAAGCTTGTGCTGATTGTTATATCGAGTGATCCTTTTCAAAGCATTCCGTCGAGACCTTTCTCTACAGCACTTGGGAGTACAAGCAAGGATTATGGAAGATCCTATACGCACGACCGCACTGGCCTTAGGTGGAGCAAATTCTCTGGTTAGTAACTGATATTTCATACAATGCCACTTGAACATCATACGCTTTAGCTTGCCATTCGGAATACGGTCAAGAGGAAAAATATCCAGAAAAATCCCGGTATGATACTTCCCAGCTTCTCGTTCCTCCTGCAGAAAAGTAGTATGATCTTTGCGAATTTTGGAAAAAGATTGCCAGTAACCAGGAGAGTTTTCCTTATTCTGAAGAATATATCCTCCTGGGGGAGACTGGTTCCACAGTGCAATGAAACGATCATATTCAAATCTGGACATGCATACATCCAAATCATCATCCCAAGGAATGAACGCATGGTGACGAATTGCGCCTAAAAGAGAACCTGCATACAAGGAGTATTTCAAGTTGTGTTCCCGGCAAAAGTTGTCAAAAAATTTCAGAATTTCCAGTTGAATTAGTTGGAGCTGACGCAATTTCTCTTCCATTATTTCTTTTCCCTTAATTCCTGTTTGATCTGGGTCGTAGAAATCTCCGGGGTACGGGGCAGATAAACAACTTCACAATAATCTCTCAAGAAGTCAAATTTTCCCTCCCAATCATTTCCTATGACAAAAGTGTCCACTCTGAATTCCTGAACATCAGAAATTTTCTGCGCCCAATTTTCCTCAGGGATTACCAGATCAACATAACGGATGGCTTCTAACAGCTTCTTGCGTTGCTCATAGGTAAAGAAGCACTTTTTCTGCTTTTCGTTCCAATTGAATTCATCGGTAGAAAGAGCAACAATCAGATAGTCTCCTAGTTCTTTTGCTCGGCGGAGGAGATTGATATGACCATAGTGAAGTAGGTCAAATGTACCGTATGTAATGACTTTTTT